>CANQRD010000050.1 GCA_947626185.1 uncultured Flavobacterium sp. | reverse complement strand
ACCCTGTATACAGCGGAAGTGATACGGCACATAATACCGATTTTATTCGCTTTTTAAACGGCGTAAAGGAAGAATTCAATCACAAGCAAGAGCAAGTTACCCTGGATTACTTTGGCGCCTCTTTTGTGGCAGTAGCCAATGCTACGCAGATCAAAAGTGATATTCAACAAACGGTGGCCATCTCAATCACCATCTTGATGATTCTGCTCATCGCTTTTTACCGAAGAATAACCATTCCAATTATCCTCTTTATACCCACGTTTATTAGTGCTTTAATTGCGTTGTGTTTCTTGTACTTCATGACTGATGCCATTTCCGCTATTTCCTTGAGTATTGGAGCGATTTTAATCGGAATTACCATTGATTATGCCCTGCATATTATGACGCATTACAAGCATTGTAATGACATCAAAGTACTCTATCAAGAAATTACAAACCCCATTATGATGAGTGCTTCTACAACAGCCATTGCCTTTTTGTGCTTGGTTTTTGTCCATTCGGAAGCCCTGAGAGATTTAGGCGTATTTGCCTCTATTACGGTAATGGGAGCAGGAATCTTATCGCTTTTACTGGTTCCTCATTTATATAAACCCTCAGAAAAAGACCGACTAAACCAGTCGAATTCGCTCTTAGATAAAATTGCCCATTTTCCTTTTGATCAAAGCAAAGTATTATTAGGATTGTGTGGTATCATTGTCCTTATCAGCCTTTTTACATTTAAAAATGTCAAGTTCAACAGCGATTTATCTTCGTTAAATTACTTTCCGGAAGAACTAAAACAGGCCGAACAAAAGTTAGAATCCACGGTAGATAGTGGTTCAAAATCCCTTTATTTAACGTGTTTTGGAGATGATATTGAACAAGTTGTAGAGCAAAATGTTGCCTTAGCTAAACAATTAGAACAAGCCAAAGCCAAAGGAGAAATTTTGCATTTTAGCTCGTTAGGAGATTTTGTGTTATCTACTGCACAACAGCAAACCAAAATTGTCCAATGGGAGGATTTTTGGGCAAAGAAGAATGCTCCTCAATTCATTGAAAAACTAAAGCAAGAAGGAGCGAAATACGGCTTTAATGAAACCGCCTATCAACCCTTTTTTGCCTTGTTAAATACAACCTTTGAACCGATTAATATCAAAGAATATTCAGAATTAAATCCACAGATTATCGATGAATTTCTAATCGAGAAAAACGGACATTATACACTGAGTACGGTAGTCAAATTACCAGAAGAAAATAGACAAGCCTTTATGCAAGCTTTTCCTTCTACGGATCACTTTATCGTCATTGACCGAAAAGAAATGAACGAAACGTTTTTGGGGAATATTGTCCATGACTTCAACGACTTAGTTAACTATTCCTTTGTAGCTGTATTTGCTATTTTATGGTTGTTCTTTAGAAGAATTGAATTGGTAATTATCTCCATGATTCCCATTGTAGTTACTGGGTTAATTACCGCTGGATTAATGGGATTGTTTAATATTGAATTCAATATTTTTAGTACCATCGTATGTACGATAATTTTTGGACAAGGAGTTGATTTTACCATCTTT
Source organism: uncultured Flavobacterium sp. (assembly GCA_947626185.1). Taxonomy (GTDB): domain Bacteria; phylum Bacteroidota; class Bacteroidia; order Flavobacteriales; family Flavobacteriaceae; genus Flavobacterium. The sequence continues at coordinate 13,320 of CANQRD010000050.1, read as the reverse complement.
ATCACCAATGGCTTACAAAAAGAATATACCACAGGAGAAGAAAGTATGCCGACCTATCGAGCATCCATTATCTTAGCCGTCTTAACAACATTATTGGCCGTGGGAACCTTGGTATTTGCCAAACATCCCGCATTGAAATCCATTTCTTTTGTTTCCATTATAGGAATGAGTGTGGCGGCAATTAATGCGTTTGTGATTTATCCTCGTTTATTTAAAATATGCTTCGTCAACAGACAGCGAAATGGCAATTCGCCTATTACATTGCGTTTGTTGTTACACAGCATGTTGTCCTTTGCGTATTTTGGAGTATTCGGCTTTTTGTATTCTTTGGTGTCCAAAGTATTTTTAATGCTGGCACCAAGTAAAGAGCGAACTAAACTGCGCTTATTTAGCAAGGGAATGCAAGCGTATATGACTTCCGTTTTATACCTCAATGCTTTTGTGCGTAAAAAAGTGAGAAATCCCCATAAAGAAACCTTCGAAAAACCCGCGATTATCATCGCTAATCATACCTCATTTTTAGATTCATTAGTCATGGGTATGGTTTATCCCAATGTCGTTTATTTAGTAAACGATTGGGTGTATAAATCACCAATCTTTGGGAAAGCCATTCAGTCTGCGGGCTTTTACCGCGTCTCAGAGGGCGTAGACAACAGCATTGATCACTTAAAGAAACGCGTGGAAATGGGATTCTCCTTGATGATTTTTCCAGAAGGAACCCGTTCCTATTCAAATCAAGTACAGCGTTTTCACAAAGGAGCTTTTTTCTTAGCTGAAACCTTACAGTTAGATGTCGTTCCTGTCTATATACACGGAAATTCAGAAACCATCCCCAAAGGAGATTATATTATTTATGATGGACATATCATTGCTACCGTAGGGAAGCGAATTTCACATGATGATGTTTCTTTTGGATCTACGTATGCACAGCGAACAAAGGCCATTAGCAAGTATTTTAAAGCAGAATTCGCCCAAATTCGAACCGAACTAGAAGGCGTTGACTACTTCAAGAAAAAAGTTTTCTGGGCGTATTTGTACAAGTTCCCTTATGTGATTAAAGCAGTCAAAGCAGATTATGAACAGTATAGAACATACTATTTTGAATTGAATAAACACTTGGGAGCAGAAGCGGTGATTCACCATTTCGCGGATGATTATGGTCAATTAAACATGTTGTTGACTTTACAGCAAAGCAAGCGAAAGATTTATAGTTATATAGCAGATATAGAGAAACGCAGGATTGCGAATACACTTTATATCGTCAAGAGAAGAAAGATTCACTACGTTGATGCACTTGAAGTACAAAGAAAATGCGATACTCTTTTAGTGAGTAGTGCCCATACAGCATTAGCCACTGATTGTATTGAACAGTATAATACCCTTGTTGTGTTGAAAAAAGAAGGCTTTCTCTTGGAGAATTATGAAGGATTTACAAAAAAAATGGAAGACAACTACGTCGTAGTTTGGAACAAAATAGAAGATGGAAAATAAATATGATGTAGTCATTGTTGGGAGTGGTATTGGAGGATTGGCCTCTGCGGTTATTCTTGCTAAAGAAGGCAAGAAAGTATGTGTATTGGAAAAAAATAACCAATATGGAGGAAATCTGCAGACCTTTTCCAGAGAAAAATCCATTTTTGATACTGGCGTACACTATATCGGAGGATTGGAACAAGGACAAAATTTATACAAGTACTTTTCCTATTTAGGCATCATGGATAAGCTAAAATTGAAGCAAATGGATCCCAATGGATATGATTTGATTTCTTTTGGCGATGAAATGATTCAATACCCCCATGGACAAGGATACGAAAATTTTGTACAGCAATTACTTGTACACTTCCCAGAGGAAGAACATGCATTGCGCCAATATGTAGAAAAGATTCAAACCATTTGCGATAGTTTTCCCATGTATAACTTAGAGCAAGGAACAGGGTATAACGATCAAATTGTCTCTTATAAACTGTGTGATTTTTTAGATGAAATTACTGCTAATGAGCGACTCAAAGCTGTATTAGTTGGGTCTAACTTCCTTTATGTAGCCAACAAAGAGAAAACGCCATTGTATGTACATGCGTTAACTGTGAATTCGTATATTCAAAGTGCTTGGCGTTGTATCAATGGGGGGAGTCAGATCAGTAAACTACTCATTGCAGAATTAAAAAAATACGGAGGTGAAGTCTATAAAAACACAGCAGTTGTCGCTTTTGAATTCGATGGAGAAAAAATTATAGCTTGTAAAACCAAAGAAGGCAAAATTTTTAAAGGAGAACAGTTCATTTCCAATATTAATTTAAAGCAAACCATCCGCATGGTGGGACCCAATCATTTTTCCAAACCCTTTGTTAAACGCATCATGAGTTTGGAGGAAGTGACTTCGGTTTTTTCCTTGTATATTGTCTTTAAAAAAGATCAATTTCCCTATCAAAACAACAATATCTATCATTATAACAGCATGGAAGATATTTGGGATACGAATGGAAAGTGCATACCAGCGTGGCCTAATTTAGTGGTAGCTTCCATGAATGCAAGCCATTCAGAGCAAACTTTTGCGGATAGTATAACGGCTATGACTTATATGGATTTCTCAGAAGTAGAGCAATGGGAACACACTCATAATGTGTCCACCATCAAAAACTTAGAACAACGAGAATCTTCTTATGAGCAATTCAAAGCAGAAAAGGCAGAATTACTCCTTCAAAAGCTGGAGCAAATATATCCAGGAATTCGCGAGGCCATTCAGGGTATGTATACCTCAACCCCACTAACCTATCGCGATTTTATCGGGTCAGAAAAAGGAAATATGTATGGATTCATTAAGGATGCAAATAGTCCGATGAAAACTTTTATTTCTCCTCGTTCCAAAATTGGCAATTTGTTTTTCAGTGGGCAAAATGTGCGCATGCACGGAATAATGGGTGTAACCATTGGGGCCTTTGTGACATGTATGGAGATGATTGATCGAGAAATTCTAACGCAAAAATTAAATCAATATCGAGATGAAGCACCACATATATAGCTTAGTATCTGTAATTCTACTTGCTGTATTGGTTGCTAACTGTGGAATTAAAAAAGGACTTCGAGATTTCCCTTCTATTGAGCAATACGATACATTGGTACCGCGATTGTCCTATAATACGGATTCCTTAAAGATTACCACACAAGCGTATCTTTATCAAAATAAACAAAAACTTTGGGAACTCTATGTACAAGGAGATCCCTATCAAATTGGACTACAAACTGGGGCGCTGACCCAACAGTTATATCAAAAGCAAGAAACCGTGTTTTTTGCCAAGGTAGAAGAGTTTGTTCCTTCTGCTTTTAAGCAAAAGATGTTGGTTAAAATGCTCAAATTTTACAACAGACACTTGTATCGCTATATCCCAGAAGAATTTAAAACCGAAATTTACGGAATCTCTCACTATGCAACCGATCGTTTTGCTTATCTAGGAGATGCTTATCACCGAAATCTGTATCTACATGGAGCACATGATATCGGGCATGCTTTTCAAGACTTAGCTTTAGTGGGGTGTTCCTCTTTAGCCGTATGGGGGGAGCATTCTGAAGATGGAGGTTTGCTTATTGGGCGTAATTTTGATTTCTATGCAGGAGATGAATTTGCAGAAAATAAAATTATCGCTTTTGTTAAACCCAATCATGGACACGCCTTTATGTCTGTTACTTGGGGAGGAATGACTGGCGTGGTTTCAGGAATGAATCAAGAAGGACTAACCGTAACCTTAAATGCAGGTAAATCTGCTATACCCTTAAAAGCAAAAACACCGATTTCCGTGGTTGCACGAGAAATCCTGCAATATGCAGCCAATATAGAAGAAGCGATTGCAATTGCTGAAAAAAAAGAAGTCTTCGTTTCAGAATCTATTTTAGTAGGGAGTGCTCAAGATAAAAAAGCAGTGATTATTGAAATAGCACCTAAAAACTTTGGAGTCTATGATATGCCGAATGTTTCCACTGTCATTTGCTCCAATCACTTCCAGAGTGAAGCTTTTGCTCAAGACAAGCGAAACCGCAAGCAGATAGAAGAAAGTCATTCCCAATACCGCTGGGATAAGATAAAAGAAATTGTAGACGAAGAATATCAATTATCACCTTTGAAAATGGCACATCTGCTGCGCAATACAGAAGGATTAGATCAAAAGGCATTGGGCTATGGCAACGAGAAAGCTTTGAATCAACTCCTCGCTCATCACGGCATTATTTTTCAACCCGAAAAACGATTAGTGTGGGTTTCTTCTAATCCGTATCAATTGGGTGAATTTGTAGCTTATGATCTCAATACCGTTTTTTCGAATACCTTTGAAGAAGTGCAATCTTACGCTATTGATAGCCTAACAATAAGTGAAGATCCTTTTATCCACACCCAAGCGTATGCCAATTATGAAGTATTCAGAAAGGAAAATCGCTTGATGGAAGAAAAAATTAAGGCAAAGGAGAAGGTCGATACAGCAACAATTAAAGCATATCAGCAGCTGAATCCTGACTATTGGTTGGTGTATTATCGCGCAGGAGTATACTACTACAACCAAAAGGAATATCAAAAGGCCCAAGAAGCGTTTGAACAGGCCTTGACCAAAGAAGTCACGACTGTTCAGGCTCAACAAGAAATAAAGAAATATCTCAAAAAAATAAAGAGAAAATGGAACTAAATTCGTCAGTCATGTATCAATCCGTTGATGAGATAAAACATTTTCAGGAGCAAAAACTCAGAGAAGTTCTGCTCTATGTAACCCAACATTCGCTGTTTTATAAGCAATTATACCAAGAGAAACAAGTGGATCTTTCAGCGATTCAAACCCTGGAGGACATAGCTTTATTGCCTTTGATTACCAAAGACGATTTGCAAAAGAACAACGATGATTTCTTTTGTGTAGATAAGACGCAAATCATTGACTATGCCACCACATCAGGTACTTTAGGAGATCCTGTTACGTTTGGATTGACGGATAAAGATTTAGATCGATTGGCCTTTAATGAAGCTACCTCTTTTACTATTGCTGGCGTTCAAAAAGGAGATACGGTTCAACTGATGACGACCATTGACCGACGATTTATGGCGGGATTAGCTTATTTCTTAGGCTTGCGAAAATTGGGTGCTGGTGTGATTCGCGTTGGTGCGGGAATTCCGCAATTACAGTGGGATTCAATCCTAAAATACCAACCGAAATACTTGATTGGCGTACCTTCCTTCTTATTGAAACTCATTGATTATGCTGAAAAAGTAGGGATTGATTATAAGAACAGCAGCGTTCAAGGCGTTATTTGCATTGGAGAAGCACTTCGCACTGCCGATTTACAGCCGAGTATTCTCGCCAGTCGCATTTTGGAAAAATGGTCCTTGGAGCTATTTTCTACCTATGCCTCAACAGAAATGGGGGCTGCTTTTACCGAATGTCAATACCATCAAGGAGGACACGTGATTCCAGAATTGATTATTACTGAGATTTTGGATGAAGCCAATACACCTGTACAAGAAGGAGAATTGGGAGAATTGGTCATTACCACCTTAGGCGTTGAGGGAATTCCTTTGGTGCGTTTCAAAACGGGAGATATGGTGCGTAAACATACAGCAGCTTGTTCATGTGGACGTAATTCCTACCGTTTAGGCCCCGTGGAAGGACGCAAGAAACACATGATCAAATACAAGGGAACAACCTTTTATCCACCAGCGATACACGATATACTATCTGCGTTTAAAGAAATTCAAATGCATTTAGTGGAAGTGAAAACCAACGATATTGGAACCGATGAAATCGTTATTCGCATCGTTAGCACGGATACCTCTAATGAATTTATGAAACACATCAAAGATACGTTTCGCGCTAAATTAAGAGTCACTCCTCAAGTGGTGTTTGAAGCAATGGAAATTTTACAATCCATTGTATTTAATGCATTAAGCAGAAAACCCATTACGTTTATCGACAAACGAGCGCAGTAAGAATAAAAACAAAGGTTTAAAAATTTATAAATGATTTTAAAGGTCTTACAACTTTATAAAAACGATAGTTGTAGTATCTTTGTAAAAAAAATTATAACATGACTAATCAAGTTCGTGTGCGTTTTGCACCAAGTCCAACAGGACCTTTACATATAGGTGGTGTTAGAACTGCATTATTTAATTATTTATTTGCTAAGCAAAATAATGGAGTTTTTTATGTTAGAATCGAAGATACAGATCAGAATAGATTTGTTCCAGGAGCAGAAAAATATATATTAGAAGCTTTGGAATGGTTGGGAATTTCACCAGACGAAACTATTGGAAAAAATGAAAAATTTGGTCCATATAGACAGAGCGAAAGAAAAGAATTATATAAAAAATACGCCGATCAATTAATAGAAAATGGTTGGGCTTATTACGCTTTTGATACGGCTGAAGAGCTTGATGAATTGAGAAAAAATGCTGAAGAGGCTGGAGAGACTTTTATTTATAACCATAGTAACAGAGAGCAATTAAAAACTTCTTTACGTTTATCAAAAGAAGAAGTTGATACTTTGTTGGCTTCAGGCGTACCTTATGTTATACGTTTTAAAATACCAGTAAATGAAGTTTTGCATTTAAATGATATTATTCGTGGAGATATAAAGTTTGATACTAACTTATTGGATGATAAGGTTTTATTTAAAAGTGATGGTATGCCTACCTATCATTTAGCAAATATTGTTGACGATCACTTAATGGACACATCACATGTTATTCGTGGAGAAGAATGGTTACCATCTATGCCATTACATGAATTATTGTATAAAGCGTTTGGTTGGGATGCTCCAAAATTTGCTCATTTACCATTAATTTTAAAGCCAGTAGGAAACGGAAAATTATCAAAAAGAGATGGTGATAAATTAGGATTTCCTGTGTTTCCTTTAGATTGGAAGGATCCAATTTCTGGTGAAAAATCTTCTGGTTATAGAGAAAAGGGTTTTTATCCAGAAACAGTGATCAACTTTTTAGCATTACTTGGTTGGAATGACGGAACTGACCAAGAAATTTTTTCATTAGAAGAATTGGTTCAAAAATTTGATCTTTCTCGCGTTCATAAAGCTGGAGCAAAGTTTGATCCTGAAAAAAATAACTGGTTTAACCAACATTATTTAAAACTACAAGATATTGCAAGTTTAACTGCTGATTTTCAGTCTATTTTAAAAACAAAAGGCTTATATTTTTCTGATGACTATGTTGGTAAAGTGGTTGATTTAGTTAAAGATAGAGCTACTTTTGTAAGTGATTTTTATAATCTAAGTGATTTCTTTTTCCAAGCACCAGAATCATATGATGAGAAAGCAATGAAGAACTGGAAAGAAGAAACGGCTGGATATATGCAGAATGTAGCTGAAATATTATCTTCTACTCTATTATTTTCTGCAGGTGAAATCGAAAAAACTGTAAAAAATTGGATTAATGAACAAGGTATCGGAATGGGTAAAGTAATGCAACCACTCCGTTTATGTGTGGTAGGAGCTTTAAAAGGTCCAGATTTATTTCAAATTATTGAGTTAATAGGTAAAGAGGAAGCTGTAAAGAGAATTTCAACAGCTATTGAAAAAAATAAATAAAAAAAGAGAGTGAACACTCTCTTTTTTTATTTTAAAATATTAGGTAAAAATATTAATTTTAGATATTATTTAAAAAGAATGAGAAAATTAGTTATTTTTTTAGGTTTAGTCCTTTTCTTATTTACTGCATGTGAAATAAAGGATAATGATACAGGAGATCGATTAGAGAAAAAGTGGAATGAGTTTGTTCAAAAGCATTTTGTTGGTGAATGGACGGCTTACAAAGTTGATATAAGACCTCTAATTGGTCCCTCTGTTATTGAGAAAACATATCCTTTGTTTCCTGGATGTAAAAGTGATCGATTAGTTTTTGATAAAAATTATTCAGGAAGTATGTCAAAATATCTACCTAATTGTGAAGAAGAGATAAAAGAATTTATCTGGTATCACAAATTAGGTGAGTTAGGCTTTCAGTTTAAAGATGGTAGTACAAGTAGAACCATTTTGCTAGATCGATCAGAAAAAACATTAGTTTTTGCTGTACCACTGAAAGAAATGTTAAATGAAATTAGCACTATTTATCCTGAGCTAAATGAATTAGAGCAAGCAACAATTGATTTATTATTTGTCAATTATATTTATATAAAACAATAGATTTATAGTTTTAGAAATTATCAAAAAAATCTCCTTTTTAGTAGATTTTTTTTGTATCTTAACAGAGTATTAAACATCAAAGCTATGATTTTATATTTTATTGTACCAATATTGGTAATTTTATTTTTATGTTTCTTTACCGTTAAGCAACAATCAGCAGTTATCGTAGAGCGATTTGGTAAGTTCAACAGTATCAGGCATTCTGGATTACAATTAAAAGTTCCAGTAGTTGATCGAATTTCTGGAATGGTTAATTTAAAAATTCAACAACTTGACGTTATGATTGAAACAAAAACAAAAGATAATGTTTTTGTTAAATTAAAAGTTTCAGTACAGTTTAAGGTAATTGCAGATCGTGTATACGATGCTTTTTATAAATTAGAATATCCGCATGATCAAATTACCTCTTATGTTTTTGACGTTGTTCGTGCTGAAGTGCCGAAGCTTATTTTAGATGATGTTTTTGAAAGAAAAGACAATATTGCCGTAGCAGTAAAACGCGAGTTAAACGAAGCGATGACTACTTATGGATATGATATTATCAATACTTTAATTACAGATATTGATCCAGATATTCAGGTAAAAAATGCAATGAATAGAATTAATGCTGCAGATAGAGAGAAAGTTGCTGCAGAATATGAAGCGGAAGCAAGTAGAATTAGAATTGTTGCAAAAGCAAAAGCAGAAGCAGAATCTAAGCGTTTACAAGGACAAGGTATTGCAGATCAGCGTAGAGAAATTGCGCAAGGATTAGTAGAAAGTGTTGATGTATTAAATAAAGTGGGAATTAATTCGCACGAAGCATCTGCTTTAATTGTAGTAACACAGCATTATGATACTTTACAATCAGTAGGTTCTGATACAAGATCTAATTTAATCTTACTTCCCAATTCACCTAATGCTGCTAGTGAGATGTTGACTAATATGGTTGCTTCTTTTGCAGCAAGTAGTAAAATTAAAGAATCTGGTGACTTTAAATTAGGAGATTTAAAGAACTCAAAGTATGAAAATATATCTGAAGCAAACGAACAATAATAAGTGTATTAAAAATCATTAAAAAGGTAAAATAAAGAAGGATAGTTACTATATAACTATCCTTCTTTATTTTTTACAAACAGTTTACTTTACTTATACCATCTATTCACTAAAAATTTTAAAATAGAAGCAATTGCCAATGCTTTTATATTTCCTGATGTATTACTAACAAATGATGATGCAGAGGATATGGAGTTTCTTATTAAATTATTTGGTGTAAGCTCTTCTTTTAATGAGTCTACTGCCAAATGTAGTTTTTGATAAGCAATTTCTTTTTCTAGTCGTAATATTTTTAAATCATTATTGATCTGATCTAAAGATGAATAGTTTTTCTTCATGTTTTCTTTGCGGTTAATCATTAAAGATAATTTCAGAAAGTTTTTTTATCAATGGTCTTTCAACAATGAATTTTCTAAACCTATAGGCAAAAATAGTAAATACTAAGTATGCTAATCCAACATATAAGAAACCAAGCGTATAGCTATTGGTAAGTTCTGTTAAAGCAAAAGCAACTGCTATAGAGATAAAAAAAAGTGACAACATTAAGAATAAGCCAACTAAAAACAATGTCATAATAACAATACTTGTTTTTACTGTAACTTTTAATCCCCATAAACGAACATATTCAACATTCGAACGAATATATTGTTCGGAATGGGTTTTTATATCGTCAATTGTATCTTTGATCTCCTCGAATGCCATCCTTGATAGTATTATTATTATTTCTTAGCGGTTTCTGCTAAATCCTTACCCTGCTTTTTTAAAACTGCTAATTGATGTTCTAAAGCTGCAATTACATCTTCTTTCTTTTTCTCAGAAGTTTGAATCAATTGTTCAATAGTTTCTTGTAAATCATCCGCTTTTTTAGAAGACATTGTTTTTACCTTTTTCTTTAAATCTTCTAATTTGTGCTCTAATTCTTCTTTTGACTGATCAAAAGATCTTTTGATTTTTTTTCTTGTTTTTTTTCCTTCATCTGGAGCGAATAATATTCCTATACCTACTCCTATTGCAGCCCCTGTTAATATGGCTGCTAATGTGCTTCCTAAACGATCTGACATAACTTTTTTTTTGAATTATGCTACAAGTTAAGAAAAACAGGTGTCTTTAATTGTTAAATTAACGTTAAAACACCTGTTTATTTAAATTATATAAAAAAATTATTGCTGATCTACCTTTGCCCAAGTATCTCTTAGACCTACCGTTTTATTAATCACAAGATTTTCAGCTGTAGAATCTTTATCTACACAGAAATAGCCCAAACGTTGAAATTGGAACTTCTCTCCTACCCTAGCCTCTTTTAAGCTAGGTTCTAAATAACCCTTAACAATAGTTAGTGAATTTGGATTAACGAATTCTAGAAAATCTACTTCTTTATTTCCATCCGGATTTTCATCAGTAAATAAACGATCGTAAATTCTTACTTCGGCTTCTATTGCGTGTGGAACAGAAACCCAATGAATTGTACCTTTTACTTTTCGTTTGCTTGCTTCGGTTCCACTTCCACTTTTACTTTCAGGATCATAAGTAGCGTGTATTTCTATAATATTTCCATTTTCGTCTTTTACAACACTTTCACCTTTAATGATATAAGCATTTTTTAGACGTACTTCTTTTCCTAATGTTAGTCTAAAGAATTTACTATTTGCTTCTTCTTTAAAGTCTTCTTGTTCAATGTAAAGCTCTCTTGAAAAAGGAACTTTTCTGAACGTCATTACTTCTTCTTCTGGATTATTTTCTGCGTCTAACCACTCTTCTTGTCCTTCAGGATAATTAGTGATGATTAATTTTACAGGATCTAAAACTGCCATTACACGTGGTGTAATTTTATTTAAATCTTCTCTTACGCAAAATTCTAATAAAGAAACATCAATTAAGTTATCGCGTTTCGCGATACCAATTGTATCAGCAAAATTTCTGATAGCTTCTGGTGTATATCCTCTTCTTCTCATTCCAGAAATTGTAGACATACGCGGATCGTCCCAACCAGTTACATGTCCTTCATTTACCAATTTAGCAAGTTTTCGTTTACTTACTACAGTGTGAGATAAATTTCTTCGTGCAAATTCTCTTTGTTTGGGTCTAATTTTCCCCTCTTCTACAATTTGGTCTAAAAACCAATCGTATAGCTCTCTGTGAGGTAAAAATTCCAAAGTACAGAAAGAGTGAGAAATACTTTCTAAATAATCACTTTCTCCATGCGCCCAATCGTACATTGGATAAATACACCAATCGTTTTTAGTTCTGTGATGAGAAGTTTTTATGATACGATACATAATTGGATCGCGCATCAACATATTGGTATGCGACATATCAATTTTTGCACGTAAAATATGTGTTCCTTCGTCGAATTCACCATTTTTCATTCTTTCGAATAAATCTAGGTTTTCTTCTATGCTCCTATTTCTATATGGACTATTTGTTCCAGGTGTGGTAGGTGTACCTTTCTGTTGAGCCATTTCTTCAGAAGTTTGACTATCAACATAAGCTTTTCCTTCTTTTATTAATTGAATTGTCCAATCATATAATTGTTGGAAATAGTCAGATGCATAAACTTCATTAGCCCATTTGTAACCTAGCCATTCTACGTCATATTTGATTGCGTCAACAAACTCCTGTTCTTCCTTTGATGGATTGGTATCGTCAAAACGCAAATTCACAGGTGCATTGTAACGCAATCCTAATCCGAAGTTTAAACAAATAGAACTCGCGTGACCAATGTGTAAATAACCATTTGGCTCTGGCGGGAAACGGAAATGAAGTTGTTCAGTTGGCAAACCATTTTTTAAATCTTCTTCAATGATTTGCTCAATAAAGTTTAATGATTTCTCTTTTGTTGACATGGATATAATTGTTATAACTACAAAGGTATCAAAAAACTATAGAAATTCGATTTATTTTACCTCTACAAAGAGGATATCTATCTAAAATTTAATTGTATATTTATCTTTTAAACAAAAAAACAAAGAACATGGGAGTTATAAAGCTACATAATATCAAAACATTCTCTTTTCATGGATGCATGCATGAAGAAGCTAAAATAGGTTCTGATTATCGCGTTGATATTACAGCACACGGCGATTTTAGAGATGCTGCCTCTTCAGATAATTTAGTTCATGCTATAGATTACGTTCATTTAAATAGAATTGTAAAGGAAGAGATGGATAAAAGAGCTAATTTATTAGAAAATGTAGCTCAAAGAATTATTGATAGAGTTTTGTTAGAAATAGAGATGGTAGAAAAAATTATTGTAGCCGTTTCTAAAATTAATCCTCCTATTGGTGGTGATGTCGAATACGTAACTGTTGAAATACAAGGGGTTAGATAGTGATGATAAAAATGGATAAAAAAACTGTATAAATAGATTTTTTAATATAAAAAAAATTATTAAGTTTGCAATCCATTTACGGGACATGGCTTCGTGTCCGAGTGGCTAGGAAGCGGTCTGCAAAACCGTCTACAGCGGTTCGAATCCGCTCGAAGCCTCAAGAAAAAGGATAGCATTTGCTATCCTTTTTCTTTGTTTTATAAAATAGTTTATTTTCTACAAATTTATTCTATAAAACCCGTTGTGCATTTTAAATAATAGGTTTCTTTAAAGAATTTAGATTTCTGTTGAGTAAGAATTTATTAATATATTGAATTGTAGTCAAGGCAGTTATCTTAGATAATATTCTAGTTCTAAATCCATCAAAGGATTTAGCATAATTACGTTTAATCATAAATTGATCACATAATTGAGAGAATAAGGTCTCAATTCTTTTTCTTGCTTTCTGGTATAAAAAGAATTGGGGCTTATAATCAAGTTGATTTTTTCTTTTAGGAGTACTTAACTCAATATTGGCACTCTCAAATAAATCTAATTGTACCTTGCTTGATAAATACCCTTTATCACCAACTAACACACAATCATTCATTTGATGTTTTACATCTTCTAAATATTTGATATCATGTACAGAAGCTTTAGTTAAATCTAGACTATGAAAAACACCTTCAAATGAACAAACTGCATGTAGTTTATATCCATAAAAATGCATGGATTGAGAAGCACAATAACCTTGATTTGGAGAAGTATCGTATTGCTCTTTACAAATTTTAGCTCTATTACTTCTTGAAAGTTTA
>CANQRD010000049.1 GCA_947626185.1 uncultured Flavobacterium sp. | reverse complement strand
TCTACTAGAAAGTGTCCAAATTAGTTTGAAGACATACATTACGTTTATTAGGACAGATATTAGCTATTATTTTTTTATCACTCAATATTTTTTAAGTTTCTGTGAACAGTAAACTATAAACTAAGCATTTGCTTTCTAGATAACCTTTTTAATATTACGAGACTTACCCATAGGTCTATTTTTTAATACAAAGTGTAACAAGTTCGTCATTAAGTCAAATTGTAGGTACAATAAAGAATATAACAACTCGTGAAATATTCCGTCTTCATCCAAAAATAAAGCAATTATTATGGGGAGGTAATTTATGGACAAGTGTTTTTTATGCAAATACAGTAGGTTTTTATGGAAACAAAGAAGTAATACGAAAGTATATTCTGGCTAACTTACTATCTTCTAACAATACCTCGTAGGTTTGTCCCGAGGTATTTTATTATAGAAGATACACACTTACAAAATGATGATAGACTTGAAAAACTAGTCATGTTAGTGATGATAGCTTTTGTATGGTGCTATAAGATTGGGGACTATATTGACACTATAAAACCTATCACAATCAAGAATCATGGCAATAGACTTATTAGTGTATTTAAACTTGGACTTGACTACTTATCAAGATATTACTGTCTAAAAATATACACAATCCTTTAAATATCAATTGTTTTAGTTTTTTATCGTGTACTTAGGGCGCATAATATAAAATCTTTGGTTACTAACAAAAATAGGTATAATTATCTAGAATGTCAGTTTCCTAATTGCCTTTGAGGGGTATATACAAAAAAGCCTCCTAGCTATCATAAAATAGCAGGAGGCTTGGGGAGTAATATAAAATAACTATTATGAATTCATATGTTTACTAACATCGAAGTTTAGTCCTTGTGCGATTCTCATTCCTAATTCCATATTCGCTCTAAACCAGTGGCATAATTGTCTTCCGATAATTTCATCACGTTTAGGTCCATCCACTCCACTCATCGCAGCTACGATATTAGCTACCGTATTTGCTTTTTCTTCAGGAGTCATGATTTCATATAACTTACCTGGTTGACTAAAGTGATCATTCTCACCTTCTCCATTTCTATCATATCGATCAACTACAAGACTGTTCAAATCATACGCTGGTTCTTTATAACTTTGATCTACTACAATATCATCAAAGCTATTTGGGAAATAGTTAGGTGCATCCTCTCCATTGCCATCTACTCTCATATACCCATCTCGTTGGTAGGTATTAGTCATAAATGGGCAACGGTTTACAGGTATTTGCTCATAATTAGCTCCTAATCTGTATCTTTGAGCATCTGGATAAGCTAGTAAACGTCCTTGTAACATTTTATCTGGTGAAAACCCAATACCATCTACGATATGTGCTGGAGCAAAAGCTGCTTGTTCTACATCTTGGAAGTAGTTACGTGGGCTTCTGTTTAATTCCATTGTACCTACATCGATAAGAGGGTACTCAGCGTGTGGCCATACCTTAGTCACATCAAAAGGATTTACTACAGCTGCTCTAGCTTGCTCTTCAGTCATTACCTGAATCTTAAGATTCCATTTAGGGAAATCTCCACTAGCGATATGCTCATTCAAATCTCTTTGAGCATAGTCCATATCCTTAGCTCTCATCTCATCTGCCTCAGGTCCTGTAAGATTTTTAATTCCCTGAGCTGTTTTAAAGTGGAACTTCACATATACTCTTTCATTCTCACTATTAATCATAGAGAATGTATGACTTCCGTATCCATTCATATGTCTATATCCATAAGGAGTACCTCTATCTGACATCAAGATTAGTACTTGGTGTAAACTCTCTGGGTTTAATGACCAGAAGTCCCAAACCATAGTAGCTGACTTTAAGTTAGTCATAGGATGTCTTTTCTGAGTATGGATAAAGTCAGGGAACTTCTTAGCATCTTTAATAAAGAATACAGGAGTATTATTACCTACTAAATCCCAGTTACCATCCTCTGTATAGAATTTAACTGCAAAACCACGTGGATCACGCTCAGAATCTGCAGATCCTTTCTCTCCTCCTACAGTAGAGAAACGCACGAATACCTCTGTTTGTTTACCTACTTCACTAAATAGTTTTGCTTTTGTATATTTAGTAATATCATTCGTTACAGTAAAAGTACCATAAGCTCCTGATCCTTTTGCGTGTACGATACGCTCTGGAATACGCTCTCTATTAAAGTGAGCAAGCTTTTCGTGTAAGATATAATCCTCTAATAAGACTGGGCCTCTAGGCCCTGCTGTTAGTGAATCTTCGTGATCTACATATGGTCTTCCTGATGCTGTTGTTAGTTTTTTATCATTCATAACTTTATTGTTTATTGTATTTGTTTCATTTTTCTTTTATAAATATACCAATATAAAACACTAATAACTAAGTATAAGTATATTATATAATAATACAACTATAAGTAAAATTGATGATTGTTGAAAAATCGATAGTAAAAACAAATACACATATTAATTACTTCAGTTACTCCTATACAAACTTTAAGCCACTATTCAACCAAAGCTCAGTATCTACAATACTTAAACACTTTACAGCTTAGCTATGAATGAGTTACCAATAATTAAAATTTTAATAAAATTATTACTGATGAGCTCTTTTTGTTCATTTGTATTTGAACTACCACGTTTAACATTTTAAATAGTATTGGGAAACACATATTCTTATATATGATTATACGGAATTATGCTAAATCTTTTGATAGATATAAAACCAGAATATTATCTAAGATAACTGCCTTGACTACAATTCAATATATTAATAAATTCTCTGAGTTAATAAAAACACCTCGGGGCAAGTCCACGAGGTATTATGTAGCACGATGTAGTATCTCCTGAAATACAACATGTCACATACATCCTCTATTATACACTTTTTTTAACTTTTCCTCTTTGACCCCGAGGCTTGCCTCGGGGAATTCTTTGGATTAAATTAACTTCAGTATATTAGAAACACAATTAATGAAGGAGAATAGCAAGGTAAAGATTGACATTAATAAAATATTGAACAAAGCAATAGAAGTAATTGCAAACATAGGTACACTCTACGCTCAGGCAGATATATCAATGAAAAGAAGAATAATAGGTTCAATCTTTCCAGAGAAAGTAGTTTTTGATGGGGAAATTTATCGAACCGATAGAATTAATGTTTTAGTAAGGTCTATCCTGTTGATAAATAATGAAATAGCATAAAGTGAAAACGGGAGAAATGAACAAAAAATTCAATTCTCTCGTTTAGTACTCGAGGCGGGACTTGAACCCGCACGAACATTACTGCTCACTGGATTTTAAGTCCAGCGTGTCTACCACTTCCACCACTCGAGCGTAATTAGAAATTACTTGAGCGAAAAACGGGGTTCGAACCCGCGACCTCAACCTTGGCAAGGTTGCGCTCTACCAACTGAGCTATTTTCGCGTAAGTTGTAAGATCGTGCATTATTTCTGTAATGCGAGTGCAAATATATAAGCTTTTTTTAGTTCTACAAGTAAATAAATTAAAAAAAATGAACTTTGTTTTTAAGATGTTGATTTATAGTAACTAGTAATTGTAAGAAAAAAGCGACTTAAAAGAAATTAAGTCGTTATGTATATAAAATTTGAACTCTTTTTTGAGTATTTATTGAATCATCTTTTTTAGCTCGTTTAATTTCATCAAAGCTTCAACAGGAGTTAGGGTATTAATGTCTAAAGCAGTTAATTCATCTTTTAGAGAACCAAAAATAGGATCATCTAAATTAAAAAAGCTTAGTTGAAGTTCTTGTTCTACTGGTTTTAGTGATTGTTTTTCTTCTTTGCGATGATTAGTTTCTAACTGCTTTAGCATTTTTTGTGCTCTGTTTACTACGGTTTGTGGCATTCCGGCCATTTTAGCCACGTGAATACCAAAACTATGAGCACTACCACCAGGAACTAATTTTCGAATAAATAATACATTGTCTTTTAATTCTTTTACTGCCACATTGTAGTTTTTTATTCCGTCAAATGATTCTTGCATATCATTTAATTCATGATAATGTGTAGCAAATAATGTTTTTGGTTTTGCAGGATGTTGATATAAATATTCTGCAATTGCCCAAGCTATAGAAATACCATCATAAGTGCTGGTTCCCCTTCCAATTTCATCTAGAAGTACTAAACTTTTATCAGTAATATTATTTAAAATAGAAGCAGTTTCATTCATTTCTACCATAAAAGTTGATTCTCCCATAGAAATATTATCAGAAGCGCCTACACGGGTAAATATTTTATCAACAATACCCATTCTTACGGCTTTTGCTGGTACAAAACTTCCCATTTGGGCCAAGAGAACAATTAGTGCTGTTTGTCTTAAAATAGCTGATTTACCAGACATGTTTGGTCCAGTAATCATAATAATTTGTTGATTGGAATTATTCAGAAAAACATTATTAGTAATATAAGGTTTGTCATGTGGTAATTGTTTTTCAATAACGGGATGACGGCCTTCTGTAATATCTAAATCATGACTTTCATCGATTGTAGGACGTACATAATTATTTTCTAAGGCTAATTGTGCAAATGAAGCTAAGCAATCAATTTGAGCAATTAAATGAGCGTTTAATTGTACAGGTTGTATGTATTGACCGCACCATTGAACAAATTCATCATATAATCGATTTTCAATTTGACTTATTTTTTCTTCTGCTCCTAAAATTTTATTCTCATAAGTTTTTAGTTCTTCCGTAATGTATCGTTCGGCATTTACCAAAGTTTGTTTTCTAATCCAGTTATCTGGAACTTTATCTTTGTGCGTATTTCTCACTTCTATGTAATAACCAAATACATTGTTAAAGGCTATTTTTAAAGAAGGAATACCTGTTGCTAAGCTTTCTCGTTGTTCCATTTCTTCCAGATAATCTTTACCTGAGGTCGAAATTCTTCTCAACTCGTCTAACTCATTGTTAATGCCTTCTGCAATGGCATTTCCTTTATTTAATGCAACTGGAGCATTTGGATGAATGGTTTTTGCAATAGATTCTCTTAATAATCCACAATCGTGTAATTGATCGGCAATAAGTTTTAAAGCGTTATTATTGCTTTTTAAAGCAGTTTGTTTAATAGGAATAACAGCGTCTAGTGATTCTTTTAAATATACGAGCTCGCGAGGAGAAACTTTTCCAGTTGCTATTTTTGAGGTTAGGCGCTCTAAATCAGATATTTTTTTTATTTGTAGTTGCAAAAAATCTAATAATTCTTTGTTATTAGTCAATTGTTCTACAATTTCATGTCTTTCTATAATATTTTTCTTTTTCTTTAAAGGTAAAGCCAACCAACGTTTTAGCAATCTGCTTCCCATTGGTGAAATAGTTTTATCGATAACGTCTAGTAGTGTAATTGCATTATAATTGTTGCTGTGATATAATTCTAAATTTCGAATCGTAAATCGATCCATCCAAACATAAGCATCTTCAGCAATACGTTGTATATTAGAAATATGTTGAATTTTGGTGTGCTGTGTTTCTGATAAATAATGTAATACAGCACCGCAAGCAATAATTCCATCAGCGAGTTCTTCAATACCAAATCCTTTTAAAGAATTAGTATGGAAATGCTTAGTTAAAGATTCGTAAGCAAAATCTTCTTTAAAAACCCAATCTTCTAAATAAAAGATATTGTATTCTCCTTTAAAGGATTGGTTGAATAAAAGTTTATGACTTTTTTGAATTAGTATTTCACTTGGATGAAAATTTTGTAATAATTTATCAATATAATCTTCTTCTCCTTCAGCGGTGAAAAATTCTCCTGTAGAAACATCTAAGAAAGCAATGCCGATTGATTTTTTAGCAAAATGAATAGCGCATAAAAAGTTGTTTGATTTAGCGTTTAACACTTCATCATTTAACGCTACTCCTGGTGTAACTAATTCAGTAACTCCTCTTTTTACTAAGGTTTTGGTCATTTTTGGATCTTCTAACTGGTCACAAATCGCAACGCGAAGGCCAGCTTTTACCAATTTAGGTAAATAAACATTAATAGAATGATGCGGAAATCCGGCTAATTCTGTTTCACTTGATGATCCTGCTCCTCGTTTGGTTAAAGTGATGCCTAAAATTTGAGCAGTACGAATAGCGTCTTCCCCAAATGTTTCATAAAAGTCTCCTACACGAAATAATAAACAAGCATCTGGATATTTTGCTTTAATGTCGTTGTATTGCTTCATTAACGGAGTTTCCTTTGTAGCCTTTTCTTTGGCAGCCATATCTTCTGTAATTTTAGGTAAAAGTTGTAAAAATACAAATTTAAAAGAAGTTAGCTAAATACTATATGACTACGTCAAAAACAAATTTGCAGCTTTGTCTTTAGTAATTCAAATAAAGGTTGTCTACTTTATGGCGTTGGAATATTATATATTTGACGCAATTTTCGTCTAAAAGCTGAAGTTATTAACACAATAATTAATCCGATTAAACAACCAATAGTTACTGATAAACACCTAATAATGGGTGTAAGTTCAGATAAATCATGTACAGGTTGTACCAATATAACAACAAGTGCCACTCTAGCCATATTTAGTATTTTGAATAAAGAACAAATAACAATGGTCAATACTATTCCGAATAATATTATATAAATATTGGGATCGTGGATTTCAATACAGATCAGCCCAACGATAGAGCCTATTAAATTTGATTTAAATCGTTCTACCGTTAATTTACGAGAATTGATCCCTTCGGGAGAAATTACTAAAATAATCGATAAAATCATCCAAAGTATTTCATGTTCGTTATAGTTTAAATACAAATAATAGCCAATAGAAAAACCTATTATACAACGAATTGCATACATGAGTTCTGCTGAATTGATGATTTTAGTTAATCGATTGTTTGCCATTTTTTAAGTGTAATCTACAGTAGTAATGAAATTGCTTTTATTTGAAAGTTAAATTACTTGAAAATTCGGATTCAAAAAAAGATTTCTAATTAATGTTTTGATAAATTCTTCTATACTTATTTGAATATGGTTAATAATAGAAAATTACTAAACTATTCTTTATTTTTGCCAAATATTTTAGATTATTGATATGCGAAAGTTAGCTAATAGCGAATTAGATAGAAAAAGTGTAGAGGAATTTAAAACCTCTAATAAAACTCCATTAATTGTAGTTTTAGATAATGTTAGAAGTTTGCACAATATTGGTTCAGTTTTTAGAACTTGTGATGCCTTTTTAATAGAGAAAGTATATTTGTGTGGAATTACAGCCACTCCGCCAAATAAAGAAATTCATAAAACGGCATTAGGAGCAACAGAAACGGTAGATTGGGAATATGCAGAAAATGTTGTAGATGTTGTTCAGCAATTAAAGCAAGATGGGGTAGAAGTGCAGGCGATTGAGCAAGTAGAAAATAGTGTAATGCTTAATGACTTTAGTGTTCAAAAAAATAAAACATATGCTTTGGTATTTGGAAATGAAGTAAAAGGTGTAGCTCAAGAAGTGGTAGATTTAAGCGATGGAGTTATTGAAATACCTCAATTAGGAACCAAACATTCTTTAAATATTTCTGTAAGTGCCGGAATAGTTATTTGGGATTTGTTTCAAAAAATGAAATAAAAAAATAACGTCTTAGATTACTAAGGCGTTATTTTTTGAAGTTTTTCTTCAATTTTATCTAGTATAAAAAGATAATCTTTTTGATTCGTTACAAAATCTAAATTTGAAATATCAATTATTAAAACTTTTTCACTTGGCAAGGTTTTAATGTAATTAAAATACCCCTGAGTAACACTGTCTAAATATTGTTCAGAAATATCGCTTTCGTATGATCTTCCACGTTTGTGAATATTTTCAAGTAATCTTTCTGTGTTTTGGTACAAGAATACATATAAATCAGGTTTCGGTGTTTCCTTATACATAATATCAAAAACTTGTTGATATAACCTAAACTCATCTTCTTCCAATGTAATTTGAGCGAAGATTAATGATTTAAAGATGTAATAATCGGCAATAATAAACTCTTTAAATAAATCAAATTGAGCTAAATCGTCTGATAGTTGTGAATATCTATCAGCTAAAAAAGACATTTCTAAAGGAAAAGCATATCGGCTAGCATCTTGATAAAATTTGGGTAAAAACGGATTGTCTGCAAAACCTTCAAAAATAGCTTTAGCATTAAAATCCTCTGAAATTCTATTGGTTAATGTTGTTTTTCCTGCACCAATATTTCCTTCAATTGCCACAAAATTTAATTGTCGTAAAGTATGTGTGTTTAAAGGCGGAGTAAGTTCACCTACTTTAGTAAATACTGAATGATCTACACAATTTTCGATTAGTTGTGCAATTGTTTTTTTTAAAATTGGATGTTTCCAATCTGTTTTTAAGTCAAGCATTGGCTGCAAAACAAATAATCGGTCTTGCATAAGAGGATGCGGAACTATTAAATTATCTTCTTGAACAATTTGCTCGTTAAATGAAATAATATCAATATCGATTATTCTGGCAGTATAGCCTTTTTGTTCTTGACGTACACGACCTAATTGCTTTTCAATTGCTAAAGTTTTTTCAATAATCGTTTGCTCATTCAACATGGAGTGAATAAGAATAGCACAATTAAAAAAAGATTTGCTCTCAAAACCCCAAGCAGGAAATTCATAAATTGATGAAATTCGTATTACTGTTCCTACTTCGCTGTTGATGAGTTTTATAGCATTTTGAATATTGTTTTTTTTATCTCCTTGATTCGTTCCAAGTGATAAAATCACGATGTTTTGCATATACATACCGCAAAAGTAAGTAAAAGAAATAGTAATTGGTAGCAACTTTGTAGGAGAAGTTTTATGAAATAAAGCAATATTGCTGTAACGTTTTTATACTTATAGCGTCTTATTATTTAAAAATATAATTATATGAAGTTTTTAAGAAATTTATTAGCAACAATCGTAGGGTTATTTATTTTCTTCGGTTTACTTTTTTTTGGCTTAATTATTATTGGTGTTGCAGTAGGTGGTAGCTCAGATAGTGTTGTTGTAAAAGACAATACTGTTTTAGAATTAGACTTATCTAATGTAAGGTATGATTATGGAGGAAAGTTTAGTTATAAAGACTTCGGCTTTAACGATGCAAACAAAGACGGAGTTTCTAATGTTTTAGTAGCTATTGCAAAAGCACAAAACGATGATAGAATAAAAGGAATTTCTATTTTAAATAATTCATCATCTTTAGGAATTGTTCAAAGAAGAGAAATTAGAGAGCAATTAAATCAATTTAAAGCGAGCGGAAAATTCGTTGTGGCTTATTCGGATTATATGACGCAATCAGAATATTATTTAAGTTCTGTAGCAGATACAGTATATGTTAATCCTGTTGGAATGGTAGATTTTAGAGGCTTATCAGCAGAAATTCTTTACTTAAAAGGTTTGCAAGATAAAACAGGTATTCACATGGAAGTAATTCGACATGGCAAATACAAAAGTGCTGTTGAGCCATTTTTAGAAGACAAAATGAGTGAAGCTAATCGTGAGCAAACAACAGTTTTCTTAGAGTCTATTTGGACCACCTTATTGAAAGATATTTCGGTAAGTAGAAAAATATCTGTAGATAGTTTAAATACTATTGCCAATAATTTAGGAGGAAAAAATGCAGAACTTGCATTGAAATCTGGATTAGTTGATCAGATAGCTTATGTAGACCAATATCATGCGGGTATTAAAAAAGCTTTAAAAGTTGAGCAAGATAAAGATTATAACACTGTGGATATTTTAGACTATATTAAAGACGAAAGTAAAACAGTAAAAGAATCAAAAGATCAAATAGCGGTAATTTATGCGCAAGGTGAAATTAGAGGAGGAGAAGGAAATGTAAACTATATTGGTGAAGGATCTATAAATAGAGCATTGAAAAAAGCGCGTACAAATGATAAAGTAAAAGCTATTGTACTACGTGTAAATAGTCCTGGTGGTAGTGCCTTAACATCAGAGTTAATTTGGAGAGAAGTAGAATTAACTAAAAAGGTAAAGCCAGTAATTATTTCTATGGGAGATTTAGCTGCTTCAGGAGGATATTATATTTCTGCTGGAGGTGATCGAATTTTTGCAGATCCTACAACAATTACAGGATCAATAGGGGTATTTGGTATGTTGCCAAACTTCAGTGATTTAACAACAAAATACGGAATCAATCCTCAGGTTGTAAGCACAAATGAACAGGCGGCAAGTTATAGCCCATTTAGAAAAACAGATGAATCATTCATTAAGGAAACAACAGAAAGTATCGAATTTATATACAATACTTTTGTGAAACGAGTTGCCGACGGACGTGGAATGACAGTAGAAAAAGTAAATGAATTGGCACAAGGACGTGTTTGGACAGGTGCTGACGCATTAGCAAACGGATTAGTGGATGAATTAGGTGGACTAAATGATGCTATTACTTATGCCGCAAAAAAAGTAGAAATTGATAGTTATAAAGTGGTAAGTTATCCGGAGTACGAATTAAAGTTTGACGATTTATTAAGAAGTATGTTAGGAAACTCTTTAATTAAAACACAAGATCAATTGTTGAAAGAAAAAATTGGTGCGGAGAATTTTGAATTAATAGAACGTTTAAACTATTTCAATTCGTTAAAAGGAGCACAAGCAATTTTACCTTATCAAATTAAAATTCAATAATAAGTAAAGTAATTATTTTTTATAATAAAGAGTTAATTCTGCATGAATTAGCTCTTTTTTTTATTAATTTGTAATGTAAAAATATTGAAAATGAAAAAGAAAGTTTTTTGGTGGATTGGAGGTGTATTTGCAGGATTGCTATTGCTGTTAATTACTATTCCGTTTTTGTTTAAAGGAAAGATTCAAGATTTGGTGTTAAAGACAATCAATGAAAATTTGAATGCAACAGTTAGTATTGAAAAAGTAGATATAAGCTTATTGCAAAACTTTCCCAAAGCTACTGTTGTTATTGACGGATTAAGCATTATAAATAAAGCTCCTTTTGAAGGAGATACTTTGGTATATGCGCAAAATATTGGATTGAAAATGTCGGTGATGGAATTATTCAATAAAGAAAATCAGCCGATGAATATTGAAGAAATTCAAATCAATAAAGCGGCAATTAATGTTTTAGTAAATGAACAAGGAATTGCAAACTACGACATAGCTATTAAAGACGATGAAGATAAACCAGATTACGAGGAATCAAGTCCTTTTTTACTTGCATTAAATAATTATCAAATTGAGAATAGTACAATTTCGTACATCGATAAATCTTCAAAGATGGAATTGCTGATTAAAGATTTTAATCATCAAGGAAGTGGAAATCTTACCGATAATCTTTTGGATTTAGATACAAAGTCAGATGCCAAAGTTACTTTCTTAATGGATAATACCGCTTTTTTAAAGCAGGTACAATTATCGCTTATTGCTGTTATTGGTATGGATATGGAAGCGCAACGTTATACTTTTAAAGAAAACAAAGCACTTATTAATCAATTACCATTGCAGTTTGACGGAACAATTCAATTATTGGAAGCAGCTCAAGCTTTCGATCTTACTTTTAGCACACCTAATTCAGATTTTAAAAATTTTTTAGGTTTAATTCCTGAAGCTTATGCTGGCGGATTACAAGGAGTTACTACAACAGGAGAATTTATGGTAGAAGGAAAAGTACAAGGAACCTTATCAGAAACTACTATTCCTACCATGGCAATTCATATGGCAGCAAATAACGCGTCATTCAAGTATCCTGATTTACCAAAATCGGTAGAACAAATTATGCTCGATGTAAAAGTGATGAATAGCACAGGTGTAATGAAAGATACTTATGTAGATTTAAACAAACTATCTTTTAAAATTGATAAAGATGTTTTTCAGGCGCAAGCAAGTATAAAAAATATAACAGAAAATCCGTTGATAGATGCTAAGTTAAATGGGGTTATCAATTTAGCAAACGTAGATAAGGCATATCCTGTAAAATTAGACATGCCATTAACTGGAATTTTAAAAGCGAATGTAGCTACTAATTTTGACATGAAATCGGTAGAAACAAATCAATATCAGAATATAAAAAATGCAGGAGATATAAGTTTAACAAACTTTCATTATACATCAGATGCCGTTGCAAAACCGTTAGATATAAAAGAAGCTGCTGTAACATTTAATCCAACCAATGTTAGTTTAAATAAATTTTCTTTAGAGGCAGGACAAACGGATATTAATGCAAATGGACGATTAGATAATTTGTACGGATTTTTGTTTAACAAACAAACGCTTAAAGGAAATTTTGCATTGCAATCTTCAAATTTTGTTTTAGCCGATTTATTGAAAGAAGATGCTCCTAAAACAACAGAAGAAAAAACAACAACAAACAAGAAGACAGAGCAAGAAGCCTTAAAAATTCCAGCATTTTTAGACTGTACAATTACTGCTGATGC
Source organism: uncultured Flavobacterium sp. (assembly GCA_947626185.1). Classification (GTDB taxonomy): domain Bacteria; phylum Bacteroidota; class Bacteroidia; order Flavobacteriales; family Flavobacteriaceae; genus Flavobacterium. The sequence goes on along the minus strand of CANQRD010000049.1, from coordinate 3,612 downwards.
AAATACGGTTATTTACGATAACCTTACACTTAAAAATGTAAAAGGAAAACTAATTGTAAAAAATGAAACAGCTCGATTAGAAAATATGACTACTAATATTTTTGGCGGATCAATGACTTTTGCTGGAGATGTTTCTACCAAAGGTGAAAAACCAGTTTTCAACATGGATTTAGGAATGAAAGGATTGGATATTAAAGAAACTTTTACCCAGTTTGATTTCTTAAAAAAAATAGCACCAATTGCAGGAATAATTGCAGGTAAAATAGATGCAGGAGTTAAGCTTGATGGAAAATTAACGGATACTGATTTATCACCAATTTTAAGCTCTTTATCAGGAGATATTGTTGGAGACTTGTTGAACTCTAAAATAAATGTTCAAAATTCACAATTGTTATCAGCATTAAGTGCAAATGTGAAATTTGTCGATTTATCAAAATTAGATTTAAACAACAAACGCATTCATCTTAAGTTCAACAATGGAAAAGTTATTGTTACTCCATTTGATATTAAAGTGAATGATATGACGGTACAAGTATCTGGAGAACATGGTTTTGATCAGCAAATGAATTACGATTTAGATTTTACTGTTCCTGCCAAAATGCTTGGACCAGAGGTAGCTAATACTTTAGCAAAATTAGGACCGAAAGACAGTAGTAAATTTAATGCTATTCCTGTAAAGGTTGGAGTAGTAGGATCTTTTAGTAATCCAAAGGTAAAAACAAATATGAATGAAGTTGTTGCCGATTTAACACAGCAAATAATTAATGAACAAAAAAATCAGTTGGTTGATCAAGGAAAAGATGCTTTAAAGAATTTACTTGGTGGTGCAAAAGAAAATAATTCAACTACGCAAGACGATACACAAACAACTGATGAGTCAAAAGCAAACTCAAAAGAAGAAGTAGTAAACAAAATAAGTTCTGGTTTGAAGGATTTGTTTGGAAAGAAAAAAACGGAGGAAAAACAACAATAAAGAAAAAAGGAGTTCGATACGAACTCCTTTTTTATGCTATTTCTATTGTTACTACATAACCTTCATAGGTGCGAATATTAAAAACGGTTCCATCTTCAAATAAAAGATATTGTCCTTTAATTCCTTTCAAAACTCCTTCATATGTTGGTGTTTTATCTAAATTTAAACTTTTTATTTTCGTTGGATAAGAAAGTACAGGGTAAGGTAAAGTGGTTGTTTTTGCTGAGGTACTTTTAAAATAAGATTTTACTTCCTCTGGCAATAAATTGTATAAATTATCTCGTACAGCAGCTAAATCAACATCAATAATATCATTTTGTAACATTTTTCGCCAGTTTGTTTTATCTGTAAAATGATCTTTAAGGGCAACTTCCGTAATTCCAGCAAGATATCTGTTAGGAACTTCTATAATTTCAATTGCACTAGATGCTCCCTGATCGATCCATCGTGTAGGTACTTGTGTTTTTCTTGTTACACCTACTTTTACATCGCTTGCAGCTGCCAAATAAACAATATGAGGTTGTAATTGCACTTTGCTTTCATAGGCTAAATCTCTATCGGCAATACCTAAATGCGCTGTACTTAATTCAGGACGCATAATCCAATCTCCAACCGCTGGGCTGCTGTAAAAACAATCGTAACAAAATCCTTGGCGAAAAATTTTCTTATGCAAACCACAATTCAAACATTCAAAATCTACAAACGATATTTTTATGTTTTTATCTAGTATTTGATTGAAGTTGATAAAGTTACTCTTAAATACCAAATAGTATTGAATAGTACTTCCTAATTCTGTTTGCATTTTGTTTAAAACTCCTTCGTAAAGCATAAATAAAATTGTTATTTTTGGATAAGGAGTAAAAGTACAAAAACAAATTGTATTGCAAATAATCAATTATTGGCAATGCTTTAATGGTACGCGTAAAAGTATAAATATGGCACTTACAATTATTAATTCTATTGCATCTTGGATTTTAAAACAACGAATTCATCAAATAGACTTGTTTAGAAAATATCCCAATGAAGTACAGAATGATGTGTTTTTGAGTTTAATAAAAGCAAATGAAAAAACCATTGTTGGAAAGCAATATGATTATTCGAGTATAAAAAATTATAAAACCTTTTCTGAGCGTATTCCTATTTTTACTTACGAAGAATTTGAACCGTTGATTGAGCGCAGTAGAAGAGGAGAAGCTAATATATTTTGGAATGAGCCAATTCGTTGGTTTGCCAAATCAAGCGGAACTACAAATGCAAAAAGTAAGTTTATTCCTGTAAGTACCGATTCTTTGGAAAACTGCCATTACAAAGCAGCAAAAGATTTGTTGTGTCTGTATTTAAACAATAATGAAAACTCTCAGCTTTTTACCGGAAAAGGACTTCGTTTGGGTGGAAGTAAACAATTGTATGAAGACAATAATACAATTTTCGGCGATTTGTCGGCTATTTTAATTGATAATATGCCATTTTGGGCAGAGTTAAGTAGTACGCCAAGTAATAAAACTTCTTTGATGGCAGAATGGGAAGTAAAGATGAATGCAATTATTAACGAAGTAAAAAATGAAAATGTAACAAGTTTTGCAGGTGTTCCTTCTTGGATGTTGGTTTTGTTTAATAAAATTATTCAAGAAACAGGAAGAGAAAATCTGTTGGATCTTTGGCCAAATGCTGAGGTTTATTTTCATGGAGGTGTAAGTTTTGAGCCATATAGAGATCAATATCATAAACTATTGCCAAGCGATAAATTTAAGTATTACGAAATTTATAATGCATCCGAAGGCTTTTTTGCTATTCAAGATCAAAATTATAGCAACGAATTATTGTTGATGTTGGACTATGGAATTTTCTATGAGTTTATTCCAATGGAAACTTTTGGTACAAGTAATCAAAAAATTATTCCATTATCGGAAGTTGAATTGAATAAAAATTATGCAATGGTAATTACTACTAATGCAGGCTTGTTGCGATATTTAATAGGAGATACCGTTCGTTTTACAAGTTTATTACCTTATAGAATAAAAATTACAGGACGTACAAAGCATCATATAAATGTTTTTGGAGAGGAATTAATGATCGAAAATACAGATAGAGCTTTGGCAAAAACATGTTCTATGTTTAATGTAGAAATAGCAGAGTACACCGTTGCTCCAATTTTTATGGAAGGAAAGGAAAAAGGTGCGCATGAATGGATTGTAGAATTTACTAAAGAACCTGAAGATATAAGTAAGTTTGCTGAAGTTTTAGATAAAAACATTCAGAGTTTAAATTCAGACTACGAAGCCAAACGTCATAATAATATGACATTAAATCATTTGGTATTGCATAAAGCACGCAAAGGATTGTTTTATGATTGGTTAAAAATAGATGATAAACTAGGTGGACAGCATAAAGTACCTCGTTTATCAAACGATAGAAAACTCTTAGAAAAGCTATTAGAGTTGCAAAACAAATAAAAACTATAAAGATAAAAAAACCCTTGCTTTTGCAAGGGTTTCTTTATTTTCTGTTGCTAATAATTAGTTAGCAGCTTCTTCAGTAACTTCAACTTCTTCTACAGCTGGAGCTTCTTCAGTAACTTCAACTTCTTCTACAGCTGGAGCTTCTTCTGTAACTACTTCTTCTGTAACTACTTCTTCTGT
>CANQRD010000048.1 GCA_947626185.1 uncultured Flavobacterium sp. | reverse complement strand
ACTGCTCTAATTCATTTTCAACTTCTTTTAATTGTTTGGTATTTGTTCTAATTAAACTAACTGTTGATTTGTAGCGATATTGAAAAGCAAATATCAAAAAAATCAAAATAACTATTATTACAAGAATTACCACTTGAAAAGTAGACTGATTAAATTGAAAACTTAAAAATTCTATTTTTTTATTATTTCCTAATGAACTATCCATCTCAGTTTTTAATATAGCAAGTTGATTACTTAAAGAATCAATAACCTGTGCTTTAGCTAGAACTATATTATTATTGTTATCAAGCGTGGATTGTTTTGTTTCTAATGAATCTTTGATATTCTGCTGTAATTCTTTTAAACTTTGTAATTGAACTATTTTAAAAGTTTTATAATTACTTGATTCATTTAACAATCTATCAAACTGATTATCAATTGTATTAGACTGATTATCAATTGTATTAGACTGATTTTGAGAAAAAACAACTGTTGTAATTATTAAGAAAAAACCTATAAAAAAGTCTTTCATTGTGTTTAAAAAATTCATTTTCATCACTAATTTTATATTTTTTCAACTAATATAGTTTATTTTCCCATCATTATAACACAAGTTTAAAACATATAAATTTATTTTTCATTACTATTTCTTTCTTATTTTGCACCTTTGTATAAAATAAATATAAATATGGCTTCTCTTGTTCGAAAAAACATCTTCAGTTTTTTGCTATTGCTTTTATGTAATCATCAATTCATATATGCTCAAGAATTAAATATAGATGAGTTAAGTATTGTAAAAACTTGGTTAGATGACAATGGAGAAGAAGTATTATACATTCATGTTGAAGGCGCTTGTAACAACTATGATAGTAAAAATGAGTTTTCAAAATTTGGACAATCCTCATCTATACGTATAAAATTAAAAAACAGAAAAGGGGAAAAAGTATTTAATTATGAAAATCCTACCTACAACTCTACCCTAATGCTTTACAGCGATGCAATTTGGTTAAAAGAATATGATTGGCTGCAAGCCGTTTTTATTCCCATTTTTTATTGCAGTGCGCAGCATGGTGCTGTTATGCCACTTTCTTATATCATTATTTATAATAACAATATTGAAATTGTACACTTAAGATTTCAATGTAAGCCAGGGGTGTTTGGACAATGTACACCTGCTTTTAACAAAACATTAATTGCTGGAGAGTTAAGAGATTTTCCTCGTGAAATTCAGAATGATTTTTTAAACTATATCAACGAAAAGTATACCTCTCGAGAAGATCTCTATCCTAATCACATGACTTTTAAACAAAAAAAATATAAAGATTACAATTTAGGTTCCGTTTCATTTGTTGAAGAAGGAAGTTACCCGCAAACTTTACTGAATAAAGTGTTATTATATATTGAAAGCAACAATTGTAAACTTGCTCAAATTTATCTAAAAGAGTTTCAATATTTATATGTAAATGAATCTGATTTGGTAAATATTTCTGGTTTCAGAACAGCTTTATCGAATAAAAAAATAAACTATTCAACGGATAGTGAAATAAATTTTATTACTGCACAGCAATATATTGAAAAAGGCGATTTTCAATCAGCTTATCAGTTAGTTCAACAAATGGTTATCAAAGTAAATAATAAAAATTCCGATTGTAATTGATATAATTACAATCGGATAAAATTAGAACTACTCAGCTATTTTGATACAGGCAAAGAACGAGTTAACCAACCTCTTCTACTTGCTGTTGCAATTGCATATGGCGTAATCCAAAACAAAGTGTATGTATAAAAAATACTATATGTATATGCCCAAAACGACTCTTTAACATTGTATTTATTCGCATAAAATAAAACTTGAATGGAAGAAAATAAAAAAATACCTGCTAAAGAACTACAAATAGATAATATTGGGTATTTAATTAAAACATATAACATAAACAACATCATTGGATAAGCTAAAATAACTTTTAACCATTGATTGAGTAATAAAATTCTTGCACCAAATGTAGAACCTTCTCTAAATTTGGTAAAAGCAAATTTACTCATATTGATATTTTCACGCACATTACTTCGTTCCCAACGTATAAACATTTTATATAAACCTTTAAACTTATCTGGAGTATTGGTAAGTACATAAGCATTACGCTGAAAAAGAACATGATAACCTTGCTTTAAAATCATGTTTGTCATAGCTCTATCTTCACCAATATCAGAAGGATTTCCCATAAATTTCTGATTAATCCAATCTTCTAAACAGTTCATTACCGCTTTACTTCTATATGCTGCTAAAGCTCCTGGTGTACATAATACTGTATTTAATGCACTTTGAGCAGATCGAATAAACTCAAAACTAAATACAAAACTTACATTTAGCATTTTTGGAATTATTCCGTCTTCTGTATTTAAAACACGTACATTTCCTCCTACCGCTCCACACTTTTCATCTTTTACAAACGGACTAACCAATTGCCTAAGTGTATCATTTTCTACAATAGAGTCACTATCAACAGTTACAAAAACGCTTCCCCTAGCTATTTTAAAACCACGATACAACGCATGACGCTTTCCCATATTTTTTGGTTGTTGCAGAATTGTAACCCTTTCTCCTAAAATTTCTTTAGCTTTATTCATCCACATCCAAGTATCATCTACACTTCCATCATCTAATGAAATAATTTCCAGTTTTTCTTTTGGATAATCTCCATTGGCTAAACTTACTAAAGTATCTAACACCAACTTACCTTCATTATAAGCTGGCACAATAACAGTAATGATAGGTAAATCATCATCAGAAACAGGAGCTATTGGCTTATATTTAAAATAATGGTAAAATATATAGATCAAGAATAATAATTGTACACCTAAAAGTACTATACTAAAATTGAAAAAGAAATTACCACCAGCCTGTGCCATTTTTTTCTCATGTAATTTTTCAAAATAGGGCTGTAGTTTATAAATAAAATAAATACTACTAAAGAGAAGTAAAAAAGTACCTAGCAAAACCAACTTATGAGAAAGCTTAGTTTGTTGAGGGTTTGGTTTTATTATTTTATTAATTAAATTCATTTCCTTAGGGGTTTTATGTTGTATATAAATAATACTCAATATACATACCAATATCACAAAACACTGAATACCAACATTATCCAATCACTTAAAACACTTTTTAAATCCACAAAGTGTTGAATAATTCAACACTCCCCTTTTAGTAAACTACTATAATAAGTAAATTTTTATTCAGTAAATCTACCACATAGCCAATAAAACAATTCATTTTTTATACCTTTATATTGTCAATACAATATTGGTTTAAACTCTTTATACTTTGTCACAAATAAAAATAACTATCCGATCATTTGATATCCAAAAAGATGTTGACTTTTTCGAAAAAATGTACAACGATAATGACTCTATGCGCTTTATACCTTTAAAAAAAGAATTATGGACCAAGGAGGAATTAATTAACCGATTCGCCACCTCGCCACCGAACAAACGTTTATTCGTTGTTGTAGATACAATTGCTAATACAGTTATTGGTGAAGCTGGCATATATGATTATGAAAATGAATCTGAAGTTTATGAATTAGGTTATATTTTACACAAAGATTATTGGAAGAAAGGTTTTGGAAAAGCACTTTGTAAGTTTTTAATTGAGAAGGTTTTTACTGAGTATAAGAGAAAACGGGTAGTATGTAGAATTGATGCAAAAAATATTGGATCAATAAAAACGTCAGAATACAATAAAATGATTTTACAAAAATCAGAAATAGTTAAAGATAACATTCATCTACTTACTTATATAATTGATAGAAATAAGTAACAAAATAATAATATACACAAGAAAATAACATTCAAATTGAATAAATTTCGACTTAAATATTAGCTAAATATTAAATATTATTCTTTACACACACCGAAAATTAACAATAAAGAAACATTAGCTAGGATTAATTCTTTAATTTTGCATCTGTTTATAACATACATTTCTATACAATGTCATTAAATAACATTTTTCAATTTTTAGTTCCTAAGGACAAAACATTTTATCCTTTATTTGAACAAGCAGCTATTAAGCTAAAAAAATTATCCGAAACTCTGCATGAAGCAGTAAATACACCTGCAAAAGAGAGAGAGAAGCTTTTAAAGGATGTAGAAGTTCTAAAGCTTGAGATAGAAACTATTGCTCAAACAACAAGAATTGAGTTGGGTAAAAACTTTATTACTCCATTCGATAGAGAAGACATACATAATTTGATTACAGCAGTTGATGACGTAGCTGATCATTTATCAGATGCTGCGTCTCGTATGAGATTATATCAAATTGATAAAATTACTAAACCATTAAGAAAACTTACAGAAGCAAATCTTGAAGCTTGTAGTGAGGTAAACAAAGGTCTTTTACAACTTAAAGACTTAAAACACTTAGAAAACTTAAGTGCCGTATGTAAAAATATTTCTCGAGTAGAGAGAAAAGCTGATAAGGTATTTGATAAAGCAGTTGCTGATATATTTGAAAATGAGAATAATGCTATTGAAATCATTAAATACAAAGAGGTTATGTCTGCTTTAGAAACAGCGACAGATAGTTGTAGAGACGTAGCAAACGTTTTAGAAACAATTATCGTTAAATACTCTTAAGATAAAATATATGGAATTTTTTACAGAAACATTAAGTAGTTTAAACAATATTCTAAGCAATCAAAGTGGTATATTATTAATTATAATTATCATCTTAGCACTTGGTTTTGACTATATTAATGGATTTCATGATGCTGCTAATTCAATTGCTACTATTGTAACAACTAGGGTATTAACGCCTTTTCAAGCTGTACTTTGGGCAGCGGTGTTTAACTTTGCCGCTTATTTTATTTCTCTTTATATTATTGGAGAATTTAAAATTGGTAATACTATTGCAAAATCTGTAAACGAAAGCTTTATTAGTTTAGAAGTTATATTTGCAGGTTTGATAGCCGCAATTATCTGGAATTTATTAACTTGGAAATTAGGTATTCCGTCTTCCTCATCACACACACTTATTGGTGGATTTATCGGTGCTGCATTAGCACATGCAGGTGGGTTTACTATCGATGGTGTGGATGTAATTGTATATTCAAAAGTAATTCCAATTTTCTTATTTATTTTTGGTGCTCCATTTTTAGGTATGATATTAGCCTATTTTATCACGGTAGCCATTATGTGGATTTGTAGAAATCAAAACCATTATAAATGTGAAAAATGGTTTAAACGCTTACAGCTAGTTTCATCAGCTATGTTCTCTTTAGGACATGGCGGTAACGATGCACAAAAAGTAATGGGAATTATTGGAGCAGCAGTTATCTACTATCACATACATGTGGATATGGATCCTGAATACTTAGCGCAAGGAGTTGATACTTTTAAAGTATTTGTTGAACATTGGTGGTGGGTACCATTAGCTTCTTTCTTATTCATTGGTTTAGGTACTTTATCTGGAGGTTGGAAGATTGTAAAAACAATGGGAAGTAAAATTACAAAAGTTACACCTTTAGAAGGAGTTGCAGCAGAAACTGCAGGAGCAGTAGCCCTTTATGTAACTGAGCATTTAGGTATTCCAGTATCAACAACACATACAATTACAGGATCTATTATTGGAGTTGGGGTAACAAAACGTTTGTCTGCAGTTCGTTGGGGAGTAACAATAAACTTACTTTGGGCTTGGATATTAACTATACCTGTATCTGCCGTAATGGCAATGATGGTTTACTATATTATCTCTTTAGTTTTATAATAAACATGTATAAATATAAAAATAGAGGATGCAAAAGTAGCATCCTCTATTTTATTCCTCTTTTTCAAACATCAATTCTTTTACCTTTTGTTTGTCTTCTTTTTCTTTGGCTAAATCAAACATTGTTCCAAACACTCTATCCCAAAAAGTATTACTTACTCCAAACCCTAAATTCTCTTCTTTATAATGGTGCAAGTGATGATTTCTCCACAAAGGTTTCATAAACTTAAAAGGCGGGGCAATAGCGTGTATAGCATAATGCATAGAGGCATACAACAAATAACCAAACATAAAACCTGGAAAAAAACCAAAAACCCATTTTCCCAATACTAAATATTGTATTATAAAAATTATACTAGCTAAAATAATACTTGGCACAGGAGGCATAAACAATCGTTGCTTATCACGCGGATAATGGTGATGATTTCCGTGCATAATATAAGCAAATCGTTGTAAACTTCGCTTTTCGCTTATAAGATGAAATATATAGCGATGAGCTATATATTCAAAAAAAGTCCAAAACAGTATTCCTCCCAAAAAAAGAAAGAAACTATTTTGAACTGTTAAATTAAAATCAGTATATCCTAAATAAATAACATACGATAAAATAGGAATATACATTCCCCAAATTATCCAAGGATTTCCTTTCGTCAGCATTTCTAGGTATGGATTAGTAAATAATCTCGCCTGTCCTTTGTTGTTAATTTTTTCGAATTTCATAATATATTAACTTTTTTACAAAAGCTAATATAAACATTTTACCATTTTATAACAACACTTCCCCAAGTAAATCCACTACCAAAAGCTGCTAAAACCACTAAGTCGCCTTCTTTTATTTTACCTTGTTCCCAAGCTTCTGTTAAAGCAATTGGAACAGATGCTGCAGTAGTATTACCATATTTCTGAATATTATTAAAAACCTTACTATCAGTTAATCCAAATTTTTGTTGAATAAATTGAGATATTCTCAAATTCGCTTGATGAGGAATCAACATATCAATATCTTCAACTTTATAATTATTCGCTTCTAAGCCTTCCATAATTACCTCACTAAAACGACTTACCGCATTTTTAAACACAAATTGTCCATTCATATAAGGCATGTAGCTAATATCATCTGGATCATTATCTTTCAAAATATCAGACACCCATCTTCCGCCCATGCCTGGTGCAATTAAAGCTAATTCTTCAGCATGCTCTCCTTGTGAATGTATATGTGTAGACAAAATTCCTTTTGAATCGTCCGCTGAGCGAGATAATACAGCCGCTCCTGCACCATCTCCAAAAATAACGGATACCGTTCTACCTCGTGTTGTCATATCTAAGCCTGTAGAATGTACTTCTGCCCCAACAACTAAAATATTTTTATACATTCCGGTTTTTATGTATTGATCTGCAACAGAAAGCGCATAAATAAATCCTGAACATTGTGCTCTTATATCTAAAGCAGCTACGTTATTTAGACCTAAATCTCTTTGTAACAAAACCCCTGGACCAGGAAAGTAATAGTCAGGGCTTAAAGTTGCAAAAACGACAAAATCAATATCTTTTACCTCCAAACCTGCTCTTTTAATAGCTATCTTAGCAGCTTTTACTCCCATCCCCGAAGTTGTATCTTCTTCTAGCACCTTATATCTACGCTCGTGAATACCTGTTCTTTCTACAATCCATTCATCATTTGTATCCATTAGTTTAGCAAGATCATTATTTGTTACTATGTTTTCTGGAACATAATATCCTAAACCTGAAATTTTCGATCTGAACATAATTTTTATATTAAATTGTAATTATACAAAATTACACGTTTTAGATTGGTAGTAAAAATTTGATTTAATTAAAACCGCCCTAATTATAGTTAAATACATTAATTTTCATTACTTCTGTCTTACCGTATAGATATAAATGAATTTTAAATATATATGTATATTGCAATATTATTTTAAAAACAAACTATAATGAAAATTTTAAAAACAAGTTTACTTTCACTTTTTTTAATTTCTTCTATTTATGCGCAAGAGAATGTAACATATCAGAAGCCTTCGCAAGAAATATTAGAATTAGCAGAATATGAAAGAGCCCCTTCTATTGCGATTGATAGTAAGATGGAATATATGCTTTTAAGCTATAGAAGCACTTACAAAACATTAGAAGATTTAAACGTTGAAGAAATGAGATTAGGTGGTTTACGTATTGATGTAAACACGAATATCTCAAGTACAGTTACTTATATTACTAATTTAAAAGTAAGAAAAGTAAAAGATAAGGCAGAAACTCAAGTAAAAGGCTTACCTACAAACCCAAGAATTACCAACTTAGTATCATCGCCAGATCAGAGTAAATATGCATTTACAAACACTGTGGCAAATGGTATTGAATTGTGGGTATTAGATGTAAAAACAGCTCAGGCAACTAAATTAACAGAAGCAAACTTAAATGCTAATTTAGGCAATCCAATCACTTGGTTAAAAGACAACAACTCTCTATTAGTAAGAACTATTCCTACAAATAGAAAAGCATTGATTGATACAAAGAAAAACGTACCAACTGGACCAATTATTTCTGTAAGTGAAGAAGGTGTGGTTTCTCAAAACAGAACATACCAAGATTTACTAAAAAATAAAACAGACGAAATTAATTTTGAAACATTAGTTACTTCAGACTTGTATATTATTGACATGGATGGAAACAAAAAAATGTTCAAAAACAGTGGAATGTATGCTGGAGAGTCAGTTTCTCCTGATGGTAATTACATTATGATTACAACAATTGAGAAACCGTTTTCATACATCGTTCCACTTAGCCGTTTCCCAATGAAAACCAATGTTTATGACAGTAATGGTAATTTAATTAAAGAAGTAAATGATATTGCTTTAAACGAAATTATGCCAAAAGGTTTTATGGCAGTTAGAGAAGGAAAAAGAAGTATGCAATGGAGAGCAGATTCACCGGCTACTTTAATGTTTGTTGAAGCTTTAGACAACGGAGACCCTGCTAACAAAGTAGAGTACAGAGATGAAGTTTTTACTTGGGAGGCGCCATTTACTAATGCTCCAAAACCTTTAGTAAAACTTACACAACGTTATGATGGAATTATCTGGGGAAACAATGATATTGCAATTGTAGCTGACCAATGGTATGACACAAGAAATACAAGAAAATTCTTAATCAACCCTTCTAAATTCAACACCAATCCTATTAAAATAGAAGATAGAAACGCTCAAGACGCTTATAGTGATCCAGGTTCATTTCAAACAAAACGCAACCAATATGGCCGTAATGTTTTAGAGATTAACAATAATAATCTTTATTTAATTGGCGATGGATTTACAGCAAAAGGACAATTTCCATTTATTGATGAGCTGAATTTATCTACGTTAAAAACAAAACGTTTATATCAATCAACTTACACTAATAAAAAAGAAACTATTCTTTCTATTGAAGACATTAAAAAAGGAATTATTTTAGTTTCTATTCAATCACCAACAGAATATCCCAACTATTATTTCAGAAATATTAAAAAGAAAAATAGCCTAACCGCAATTACTCATTTCAAAAATCCATTCGAAAGCTTAAATGGCGTTTATAAAGAAGTTATTAAATACCAAAGAGAAGATGGACTAGAACTTTCAGGTACACTTTACCTGCCTTCAAATTATGACAGAAAAGCAAAAAAAGAAAAATTACCTTTACTAATCTGGGCTTATCCTGCAGAGTATAAAGATAAAAACAGTGCTTCACAAGTTACAGCTAACTCAAATGAGTTTACTTTCCCATACTACGGGTCGTTTGTTTATTGGGTAACAAAAGGATATGCTGTTTTAGATGACGCAGCTTTTCCAATTGTTGGAGAAGGAACAGAAGAGCCAAACGACACTTATATAGAGCAGTTGGTTGCCAATGGAAAAGCAGCTATTGATGCAGTAGATAATTTAGGTTATATAGATAGAACAAAAGTAGGTGTTGGCGGACATTCCTATGGAGCATTTATGACTGCTAACTTACTTACTCATTCTGACTTATTCACAGTTGGTATAGCAAGAAGCGGTGCTTACAATCGTACCTTAACTCCTTTTGGGTTTCAAAGAGAGCAAAGAAACTATTGGGAAGTACCAGAAGTATACAATACAATGTCACCTTTTATGAATGCAGAGAAAATGAAAACACCAATGTTATTGGTTCATGGAGAAGCAGATAATAACCCAGGTACATTTACCCTTCAAACAGAGCGTTATTTCCAAGCATTAAAAGGATTAGGAGCTCCTGTAAGAATGGTTATCCTTCCCAAAGAAAGTCATGGATATGTTGCAAAAGAAAATATCTTCCATTTATTATGGGAACAAGATCAGTTCTTAGAAAAATATCTAAAAAACAAACAGTAATCACTTATTAAAAGCTCGGTAAATTCCGAGCTTTTTTTATCAATTCTTTTATATAAACCAAAAAGATTTGTGATTAATGTAATTTAAAAAACATTTACTATTCTCCTATTCTTCTGCAATAAATTCGCTAATAATAGTTTGCATTTCTTCAACAGTTACTATTTGCACGTCTGGGTGCTGCATCAACCATTTTGCATTTATTGCTACCAAATCTTCTTGAATAGTCCCAAATGTATCATCTGAAATTAATTGCGCAATTGCTTTATCTTGACCAAATGGAACTTGCAAAAATTTGTTCAATTTTATTTTGCTAAACAACTTCATTCTTCTCATTTGTTTTTCAAAATAGTCCAAATGTTCGGTAGCTTCCATTGCCAACAAACCTGCTTGTACAATAGCTACAATATCTTCGTCCCATTGTGTTTTATGAATAAACGATGCCAAACCTTCTTCTTTTACCGTATTAAAATAATAATCTACACAATAACTTGCAAAAGCATCTGGATGCAATTCATCATCAGCCACCCCCGAATTTCTCAAATAATTAATTACAGATATATTAGAATTAACCACCGCTTGTGCTTCTTTGCTTTCTGCTGCAGTTGTGGATAATAAAACGATTGAAAAATCTTTCATACTTGTTGACTTTTCGACAAAGTTAGAATTTATTTCTATCAAAAAGAGAAATAAAGCAACAGTAAGTTACCTCAACATTTTTGTAACAATAAACCTTATTACATCAAAAAAAATATTCAAATTTCAAAAAATTATCACATAAATAATATGCAAGCATATAAATTAATTTATTATATTTGAGTAATAAGCTAATATTAATGAAAGAAAAAACAATTGATTATACTCTTAGGGCAACATGGCAAGCAGTATCTAGAATGTACAATGAAGAAGCTTCGAAGTATGATACCACAATGTCGGTTGCTTTTGCTCTTTTGAGTATTGATAAGAACGGAACACCATCTACCCTTTTGGGACCAAATATGGGAATGGAAGCTACAAGTCTTACCCGTACTTTAAAGCGAATGGAAGAAAAGCAATTAATTACTAAAGAAAAAAACCCTAAAGACGGAAGAGGGGTAATAATTAAATTAACTCCATTAGGTTTAGAAAAAAGAAACCTATCTAAAGAAAAAGTTTTAAAATTCAACGATACGCTTAAAAAGCATTTATCTGAAGAAGAAATAAACAACTTTATTCATGTAACAGAGGTAATTAATCAACTAATTATTGATAAAAACATTTTTGACAATAAAAAATAAGTATTAACCAAGGAATATATTTACATATGAAAAGAAGAATTAAAAAAGTGGCAGTAATCGGTTCTGGTGTAATGGGATCGGCAATTGCATGTCACTTTGCCAATATTGGTTTGGAAGTATTGTTAATGGATATTCTTCCTTCTACCCTAACTCCAGAAGAGGAAAAAAAAGGGTTGACTCTTAACAGTCCTCAGGTAAGAAACAAAGTGGCTCAAGGACATTTAGCAAACGCGCTAAAATCAAAGCCCTCTCCTATTTACGCACAGCAATTTGCTGATCGTATTACGGTTGGAAACTTAGAAGATGATTTAGCTAAGATAAAAGATGCTGATTGGATTATTGAAGTGGTTATTGAACGACCAGATATTAAAAAATCTGTTTTTGAAAACATTGAAAAATACCGCAAACCAGGTACATTAATTACTTCTAATACGTCGGGAATTCCAATTAAGTTATTAATAGAAGGACGCTCAGAAGATTTTCAGCAACATTTTTGCGGAACACACTTCTTCAATCCACCGAGATATTTACCTTTATTTGAGATTATTCCTTCAACCAAAACATCTCCAGAAGTTGTAGAATTCTTCAAAAAATACGCAAGTTTATACTTAGGTAAAACACCTGTAATTTGTAAAGATACTCCAGGTTTTATAGGAAACAGAATTGGAGTGTATTCTATGGCAATGGTAATGCAATTGGCACAAGAAATTGGATTAACTATTGAAGAAACAGATACACTTACAGGCTCAATATTGGGTCGTCCAAAAACAGGAACCTTCAAATTGGGCGATTTAGTTGGTTTAGATACTGCTTTTAACGTTACAATGGGTTTAAAACAAAATTGCCCTGCTGACGAAATGATTCAGGCTATAAAAGACAGTAAACCATTAAGCTTTTTAATTGAAAATAAATTCTTGGGAGATAAATCTCGCAAAGGCTTTTACTACAAAGAAATAGACAAAGACGGAAACACCAACCGTTTTGCTCTTGATTTAGATACACTTACTTATCGTCCACTTTCACGTGCAAAACTTGCAGCAATAGAAACAGCTAATCAAGCAGGAAGTACAAAAGCAAAATGGGCTGTTTTATTGGCAGACCCTGGTAAAGCAGGAGAATTAATTCGCAAACACTTTGCATCGTTATTCGCTTATGTATCACAACGTGTTCCTGAAATTACAGATCATTTTTATGCTATAGACGATGCTATGCGCGCAGGTTATGCTTGGAAATATGGTCCGTTCGAGATGTGGGATATGATCGGTCTTGCAAAAGGAATCGAACTTACCGAAAAAGAAGGTTTTACCGTAGCTAATTGGGTAAAAGAATTGGCAGCATCTGGTGCTACAAGCTTCTACAAACTAGAAAATAGTAAAAAACTTTACTATAATATTGATGCAAAATCATTTGATGTAATTCCAGGACAAGATGCTTTTATTGTTTTAAACAACATACGTGCAACCAACAAAATTTGGGGTAACAACGAAGCATCATTAATTGATTTAGGTGATGGAATTATAAACTTAGAATTCCACTCTAAAATGAACACTATTGGAGGAGGTGTTTTAGCAGGACTAAACAAAGCTGTTGAAATTGCAGAAAACGAATACCAAGGATTGGTGGTTGGAAATCAAGGAACAAACTTTTCAGTTGGTGCCAACTTAATGATGATTTTCATGATGGCTGCCGAACAAGATTGGGACGAATTAAACATTGCTATTAAAATGTTTCAAGATACCATGATGAAAATGCGCTATTCTGCAATTCCGGTAGTAGCAGCACCACATGGAATGACATTTGGCGGTGGATGTGAATTGAGCTTACACGCAGATAAAGTAGTTGCTGCAGCAGAAACTTACATTGGTTTAGTAGAATTTGGTGTTGGATTACTTCCTGGTGGTGGTGGTACAAAAGAAATGACATTAAGAGCTTCAGATCTGTATCGCAAAAACGATGTTCGTTTAAATACATTACAAGAACATTTTATGACAATTGCCATGGCAAAAGTGGCTACTTCTGCTTATGAAGCCTACGACACTAATATTCTTCAAAAAGGAAAAGATATTGTTATTGTAAACAAAGATTTACAAATAGCACAAGCAAAACGAGAAGCTTTAGTTTTGGCAGAAAACGGATATACTCAACCTGTAAAACGAAAAGATATTATGGTATTGGGTCGTCAAGCATTGGGTATGTTTTACGTAGGAACAGATAGTATGATGGCAGGACATTATATTTCTGAACACGATAGAAAAATTGCAAACAAATTGGCTTATGTAATGGCTGGAGGAGATTTATCTGAACCAACTTTAGTAACCGAGCAATACTTATTAGACCTTGAAAGAGAAGCTTTCCTTTCGCTTTGTGGAGAACGCAAAACGCTAGAGCGTATTCAGTATATGCTAAAAACAGGAAAACCGTTGAGAAACTAATTAACCATTAATTGAAATTTTGTATGAAAACCGCATATATAGTAAAAGGATATAGAACAGCTGTAGGTAAAGCACCTCGAGGTATTTTTCGCTTTAAACGCCCAGATGAATTGGCTGCCGAAACCATCGAATATTTAATGAAAGCCTTGCCAGAATTTGACAAAACTAGAATTGACGATGTTATGGTAGGAAATGCAATGCCAGAAGCAGAACAAGGATTAAACATTGGACGATTAATTTCTCTAATGGGATTAAAAGTGGACGATGTGCCAGGTGTTACAGTAAATAGATATTGCGCTTCAGGTATTGAAACAATTGGAATGGCTGTGGCAAAAATACAAGCAGGTATGGCAGATTGCATTATTGCTGGTGGTGTAGAAAGCATGAGCTTTATTCCGATGGGAGGCTATAAACCTACGCCAGATTATGGTGTTGCAAAAGAAGGACACGAAGATTATTATTGGGGAATGGGATTAACAGCTGAAGCTGTAGCAAAGCAATTCTTTATTTCAAGAGAAGATCAAGATGAATTTGCTTATCAGTCACATCTAAAAGCATTAAAAGCACAGGCAGAAGATAAATTTGTTGATCAAATTGTTCCGATAACCGTTGATGAAGTATTTGTAAATGAAAAAGGAAAAAAAGACAGTAAATCCTACGTAGTAACACACGACGAAGGTCCACGTGCAGCTACATCAATAGAAGCGCTAAGCAAATTAAAACCTGTATTTGCAGCAGATGGTTCAGTTACAGCAGGTAATTCTTCTCAAATGAGTGATGGTGCAGCTTTTGTTATGATTATGTCTGAAGAAATGGTTAAGGAATTAAATATCGAACCAATTGCTCGCATGGTAAATTATGCTGCTGCTGGAGTAGAACCTCGTATTATGGGTATTGGTCCAGTAAAAGCAATTCCTAAAGCATTAAAACAAGCGGGATTACAGTTAAAAGACATCGATTTAATTGAGTTAAACGAAGCTTTTGCTTCTCAATCTTTAGCTGTTATTAGAGAATTAGGTATCAACCCTGATATTGTAAACGTAAATGGTGGAGCTATTGCACTTGGACACCCTCTTGGTTGTACAGGAGCAAAACTATCAGTTCAACTATTTGACGAAATGAAACGAAGAGGTTCAAAATACGGAATGGTAACCATGTGTGTGGGTACAGGTCAAGGTGCAGCCGGAATTTACGAATTACTATAAAAAGGAACTAACCATAAAGAAAAAAATTATGAATACAGATATAACAAGAGGTGGACAATACCTTATAAAAGAAACTAATAGCGATACTATTTTTACACCCGAAAATTTTACAGAAGAACAAGTAATGATGCGCGATTCTGTAAAAGAATTTATAGACAAAGAAATTTGGCCAAATAAAGAGCGTTTTGAAAAGAAAGATTATGCTTTTACTGAAGAATGCATGAAAAAAGCAGGCGAACTTGGCCTGTTGGGTGTAGCTGTTCCTGAAGCTTATGGAGGTTTAGGAATGGGATTTGTATCTACGATGCTAGTTTGTGATTATATTTCTGGAGCAACAGGCTCATTTTCAACTGCATTTGGTGCACATACAGGAATTGGAACTATGCCAATTAACCTATACGGAAACGAAGAACAAAAAAATAAATATTTACCTAAATTAGCAAGCGGAGAATGGTTTGGTGCATACTGCTTAACAGAACCAGACGCAGGATCAGATGCTAATTCTGGAAAAACAAAGGCAGTACTTTCTGCCGATGGTACCCACTACTCTATTACCGGACAAAAAATGTGGATATCCAACGCAGGATTTTGCAACTTATTTATTGTATTTGCTCGTATAGAAGACGATAAAAACATTACTGGTTTTATTGTTGAAAACGATCCTTCAAACGGAATTTCATTAGGAGAAGAAGAACACAAACTAGGAATTAGAGCTTCTTCAACTCGTCAGGTATTTTTCAACGAAACAAAAGTTCCTGTAGGAAATATGCTATCTGAGCGTGGCAATGGTTTTAAAATTGCTATGAATGCGCTAAACGTTGGTCGTATAAAATTAGCAGCTGCTTGTTTAGATTCTCAAAGAAGATTAATTACCGCAGCAGTTCGCTATGCAAATGAGCGCATTCAATTTAAAGTACCTATTTCTACTTTTGGTGCTATTCGTACAAAAATTGCAGAAATGGCTACCAATGCTTACGTAGGAGAATCGGCTTCGTATAGAGCTGCTGGTAGTATTGAACAGCGTATCAACCAACGTATTGAAGAAGGAAATTCTCATCAAGATGCAGAATTAAAAGGGGTTGAAGAATTTGCAATAGAATGCTCTATCTTAAAAGTTGCTGTATCTGAAGATGTACAACATTGTACAGACGAAGGAATTCAAATATTTGGAGGAATGGGATTCTCTGAAGACACACCAATGGAAAGTGCTTGGAGAGATGCTCGTATTTCTCGTATTTATGAAGGAACAAACGAAATTAACAGAATGCTTGCCGTTGGAATGTTAATTAAAAAAGCAATGAAAGGACACGTTGATCTACTAACACCTGCAATGAAAGTTGCTGATGAATTAATGAGTATTCCTAGTTTTGATACGCCAGATTACAACGAATTATTTGCAGAAGAAAAGGAAATGATTGAAAAAATGAAAAAAGCATTTTTAATGGTAGCAGGTAGTGCTGTGCAAAAATTTGGACCAGAATTAGAAAAACATCAAGCATTAATGATGGCTGCTGCAGATATGATGATTGAAATTTATATGGCTGAAAGTGCAATTTTAAGAACGGAAAAATTGGCAAAAGAAAAAGGTCAAGATAAAGTAAAAGAGCAAATAGCAATGACTCAATTATATCTTTATCACGCAGTGGATATTATAAACATAAAAGGAAAAGAAGGAATTGCATCATTCACAGAAGGTGATGAACAACGTATTATGTTAATGGGATTAAGACGATTTACAAAATATACTAACTTACCTAATGTAAATGCTTTAAGAGAAATTATTGCTTCTAAAGTAATCGATAAAAACGAATATTCATTCTAAATATTCAAAGAAACAGTAAAAAAGGTGTGTTTTTAAAACGCACCTTTTTT
>CANQRD010000047.1 GCA_947626185.1 uncultured Flavobacterium sp. | reverse complement strand
AAATTTAAGAGTTAAAGTAGATTCTATAAATAATCTTGTCGATCAAAATGCAATAAGTGAAGATGCAGCATCTGCGTATAAAAATAAATATGCAAAAGATGCTTCTGAAACAATCGAAGCTAAGGTTGCCAAACTACAAGATAGCCTTACCAACATGATTCAAAATCGAGTAGACTTCGCCATGAAAAATGGAGAATATTTGACTATGGCAGATACAACAAAATTGACTAATATTCAGATCGGGAAAAATTTTGGCGATAAAAAGGATGCTGGTGATAAATATTTAGGAGAACGCAGAAATTCTTTCAGGTTATATATTGCTTATGGTATAACAAATTTAGCTACCGATGGCGCATTTGCTAATTCAGATATACGTTATCTACCTTCCAATCATATTCAAGCTGGTTTTCTTGTTAAAACAAGATTATTAAAAAACAGCAACTTATTGTATTTAAGATACGGAATAGGTTGGGAATATAATAGCTTAAAACCAACCAATCAACGTTATTTTGAAGTGGTTGACGGACAAACGGTTTTATCTGATTATGACGATCGTTTTACTAAATCGAGATTGGCAGCATATTCGTTTCAAATACCCGTTTATTTGGAGTTTGATTTTGGAAAGAAAAGAACTGATGCAAAAACAGGGCGTAATTACTTTATTTCGGAATCTACATGGCGAATGGGAATTGGAGGTTATGTGAATTTTGCAGACAGTAGAGGAAAACAAATTTATCATTACAGAGATGATGAAGCCAAATATAGAGTAGAAAAGTATTCTAATTTAGGTATTGAAAAAACCAGATATGGAGTAGGAACTTATATAGGTTATGCATCATTTGCACTTCAATTTCAATATGAGTTAACTCCACTATTTAAAAATAATGACGTAAAACAAAATGTTTGGTCATTAGGTTTAAGAATAGATTTGTAATCTAATAAAGAGTATTATGATTTCATTTAGACATATTTTCATTATAATTTTTTCAGTAGCATCTTCTGTTCTTTTTGCGCAAAAGAAAGAAATTACAGGAAAAATTGTAGATAAATCAACACAAGCAGGTATTGAAGGTGTTCTTGTTAGCGATCTTTCGCTTCAAGAATCTGTTCTTACAAATAAAGAGGGGAAATATGTTATTATCGTTTCTGAACAAGAAGAAGGATTATTGCTAAACCACATCAATTACAAGGCAATAAAAGTTGATGTAGCAAATAGTAAAACAATCGAATTAGAGCCAATTACCAATGAGTTAGAAGAAATTGTTGTATTCAAAAAATCGTTGAAGGATACTTTTGGTCCAGCACTTTTGGCAATGCAGAATTCACTTAAAACAGGCGAATTGTATAAAACCTATATGCGAGAGTTTAATATAATCAATCGAAATACGGTAAACGTTGCCGACGGAATGGTCGATTTTTATATTGCGAAACAAGGTAAAAAAGCGGTTGTAGATATTAGAGAACATCGTGCTTTTATTTCTGCAGAAGAATTTCATAAAGACGAAACACTCGAAGAATCTTTAAGTGTTGTAGGCTCTGGTGATTTGAGAAATTTTCTAAATAGCATTGCAGATACTAAAACAATTTTAGAGATTATAAAAGATAGAAAAAAGTATGATATCGTAACGAAAATGCAACGTGGTGTAGATAATCAAAATACGATTGTTTTGGAGTTCGATTCTGGCGAAGAATCAGAATATTATTACAAAGGATATGTTGTTTTTGATGAAGACAGAACCAAAGTTTTGGCCTATAAGATTCAATATTTTGCAAACAAAGATCCACTTCGAAAAAGTTTATTGGGATTAATAAAAATAAAGCTCTGGAATTTAGAACGACACATTGTCTTTAATCAAACTGGACAAGGAACTCAATTAAAGATTGGAATGGTTCGTGTAAATTTTGATTTAAAAATAGTTGGGAAAGACGAGATTAATCTCGATTTTACCAGAGATATTATTGTTGATGAAGTAATTAAAGACGCCCCAATGCTCGATCCAAAAATTTATCCTTACATAGAACTTTACAGTAATAAAAGTAATTATAAAACAGAGTTTTGGAAAAATAGAAATATTAGACCATTAACCATAAAAGAAGAGGCTATTTTGAGAGATCTCGAAAAAAAGCAAAAGAATTAGTAATAAGGTAGTAAGTTTTTATTTCAGAAAAGAAGTTGTTTACATAAAGCAACTTCTTTTTTTATCTTTGTATTAGAAAAGTAAATTATGATTTCTAAAAGTACCATAGATGCTGTTTTTGATGCTGCTCGAGTAGAGGAGGTTATTGGCGATTTTGTCAATCTGAAAAAGTCTGGCGCTAATTACAAAGGTTTAAGTCCTTTTGTAAACGAAAAAACCCCGTCATTCATGGTGTCTCCCGTAAAACAAATTTGGAAAGATTTTAGTTCTGGTAAAGGTGGTAACGCTATTACTTTTTTAATGGAACACGAACATTTTTCGTATCCAGAGGCTATTCGTTATTTGGCAAAAAAATACGGAATAGAAATAGAAGAAACAGAGCAAACCGATGCTGAAAAAGAACAACTTAACGAAAAGGAAAGCATGTTCATTGTTTCTGAATTCGCTAAAAATTATTTTCAACATGTTTTATTAGAAACAGACGAAGGTAAATCTGTTGGATTATCTTATTTTAAAGAAAGAGGATTTACAACAGAAACAATAAAACAATTCGGACTTGGCTATTCACCCGATAAGTGGGATGTCTTTACAGAAGAAGCACTCAAAAAAGGTTATTCGTTAGACTATTTAGAAAAAACCGGACTTACCATTATAAAGGAAGATAAGCGTTTCGATCGTTTTAAGGGTAGAGTAATGTTCCCTATTCAAAGTATGTCAGGGCGAGTGCTTGGTTTTGGAGGACGTATTTTAACCAATGATAAGAAAGCTGCCAAATACTTAAATTCGCCTGAAAGTGATATTTACCATAAAAGCAAAGTTTTGTATGGTATTTCTCATGCAAAACAAGACATTGCAAAGAAAGATAATTGTTTTTTGGTCGAAGGTTATACCGATGTTATTCAAATGCATCAAACAGGTATTAAAAACGTTGTAGCATCATCTGGTACCGCTCTTACTCCTGATCAAATTAGATTAATTAGTCGCCTTACGCAAAACATTACTATGCTATTTGACGGTGATGCTGCCGGAATTAGGGCTTCGTTTCGCGGAGTAGATTTAATTCTGGAAGCTGGAATGAACGTTCGTATTTGTTCGCTACCAGAGGGAGAAGATCCAGATAGTTTTGCACGTAAACATACCTTAGAAGAGCTTGAAAGCTACTTTTCTGAAAATGCTACCGACTTTATTCGTTTTAAAGCCAATGCATTAATGGACGAAGCTAAAGGGGATCCTATTAAAAAAGCAGAAATTATTCGAGATATGGTGGGAAGTATTTCAAAAATTCCCGACCAAATTAAACGCGAAATCTATATTCAGGAATGTTCTAGAATTATGGATATTTCTGAAGAAGTTATTTTTAGTTCGCTAGCACAAATTAGTCAAAAAGAATTGGCAGATGCCAATAAAAAATATGTCCAGGAGCGAAAGCAAATGGAAGTTGTATATACAGAAAAAAAACTAATCAACGAGAGTGTCGATACGTTGTTTCTGTTGGAAAAACGTATTATTGAAATTTTGTTGTTATACGGAAATGAAAAGGAAGAATTTGTTGAGTTAGTTTTTCAGGCAAACGAAGAAGAAGAGATTGTTGAAGTAGAGCAAAAAATTGAACAAAAAGTTTACGAACGAATTTATCTGAGTTTACAAGAAGATGAGGTACAGCTAACCAATCCGGTGTTTAAATTTTTATACAATGATATTATTAACTACTATCATCATAACATATGGAATTTGGAAGATTATTTAAAGCGCTTAGATCAGGATATGTCTTTACACGTAACCAATATTTTGATGGAAGAGGAGAGAGAGACGCTGCATAATTGGGAAAGTCAAAATATTTTTGTGAAGCAAAAAACTGATGGAATAGGGCAATATACCTCAGAAACAATTTTAACACTTAGAATGTACTTGGTGAATACTATTATTGAAAAGTATAAAAATAGTTTGCCTGGAGCAGAGCAGGATAGGGCTTTTGAAATACTAAGTATTATAATGGATTATACTACGTTAATGAAAACATTTTCAAAAAGATTAGGACAAGTAACTACACGTTTTAGAATATAATAAAAAAGAGTCTCTATTCGTGAGACTCTTTTTTATTATGGATAAATTGATCGTGTTTCTACAAAAACACGATCAGAGGAATATAATTTAGGAATAATTGCGTGATAAGTGATGTATCTTGCTCTTCCGCCTCTATTTTGTAATAGGTCTACTTGTAATGTATATTCATTATAGCTGTTTTTACTATAGCTATAATTAATACCTTCAATATTAGAATCCACCCATATTTGACCAATAATTAAATCGTTTCTTCTAAAATCAATTGCATTGTAATTGCATGATCCTTGAACTTTTAAAATATAATCGATTCTGTCAGTAATAATAATATATTCATTGTTATGTAAAGAAGGTACATAAAGTGTATATGGCGTATCCCAACATCCATATTGTTCTAAGTTTTCTGTATAGATATATATTCTATCGTTAGTTGGGCTTACATTAATGCTACAACTACTGATCAGTAGTATAAAACAAATAAATAAAAATATTTTTTTTCGCATATACTATTTGAGTATTTTAGGTATTACACAAATAGGAATCGGATTTATTTTGTGCTGATTAATTCTATTTAAACGAGAGTAAATTTCAAAAACTTCTTTTTCTCGTCCTGAAAAATCATTTGCTTTTTTACCATTTTGGAAGTTGATCATAGCAATTTCTAATTCGTCATAATTAGCACCCAGCTGATCTTCGTCTGATCGATCATCGCCAAATAAACCATCTGTTGGTTTAGCACTTATTATGCTTTGTGGTACATCAAGATATTCACCAATCTTTTTTACTTCTGATTTCAATAAATCGGCAATAGGACTAATATCTACTCCGCCATCTCCATATTTTGTAAAAAAACCTACGCCAAAATCTTCAATTTTATTTCCTGTTCCCACAACCAGATAGCTATTTATTCCAGCATGATAATAAAGTGTTGTCATTCGCAAACGAGCCCTTGTGTTAGCAAGTGTTAAGTGTAAATAATTTGCATTATCTGTTGTTGGTAATGCGGCTTTTATGGTTTCAAATGTTGGGGTAAGATCAGTAACAATAGTAGAAACATTTGAAAACTTTTGTTGTAAAAACAGAATGTGCTCTTTTGCTCTATTAATTTGAGATTCTGCCTGATGAATAGGCATTTCTACGCATAACAATGGCAATTTTGTCATTGCACAAAGTGTTGAAGTAACTGCAGAGTCAATTCCGCCAGAAATTCCAATAACAAAGCCTTTTACACCGCTTGATGTGGCATAATCTTTTAACCATTTGATTATATGTTGACTTATTTCGGCAGCTTGAAAGTTTTTATTTTGCATCTAAAAAATGTTGTCAAATTGTTTGTCATCTTTGTTATATTTGTGTAAATCCAACAAAAAAATAATGACGTTTAATATGTTCAAAATTAAGAAAATATATCTTCCAATAGTATTTACTGCGAGTTTATTGTCAATAAGTTGTGGAGATTCAAAAGATAAATTAGAAAAAGAAATTGAAAATGTGCCGATGGAAGTTACTTTTGAACGATTTGATAAAGAATTCTATGAAAGTAAAATGGAAGATTTTAGTCAAGTAAAAGCTAAATACCCGTATTTATTTCCAGATGGTGTTTCTGATCAAGCATGGTTATCTAAAAAGCAAGACACTCTTTTTGCAGAGTTGTATAATGAAGTAATGCTTCAATATAAGGAACTTGGAACTTTACCTGAGGATTTGACTAATCTTTTTAAACACATAAAATATTATTTTCCAAAAGAATCTGATCATAAAAAAGTAATTACGGTTATTTCCGAAGTAGATGTTTCGGCCAAAGCTATTTATGCAGATACTTTAGCGTTAATTAGCTTAGACACTTATTTGGGTGAACCTCATCGATTTTACAAAGGTTTTCCAGAATATACTCGAATAACTTTTGAAAAAAGTCAAATTTTACCAGACATGGCAGAGAGCTTTATTATACAAAAAATGCCTGCTATACAAAATCGTACTTTTTTAGATGCTATGATAGAAAAAGGTAAAATTTTGTATGCAAAAGAAATGTTACTACCTAATGTGGCGAAAGAAAATATAATATCTTATTCAAAAGATCAGTTAGAATGGAGTAAGGCAAACGAAAGTCAGGTTTGGCGTTATTTTGTAGATAATCAGTTGTTTTTTGATACGGATAGTAAATTAATTACAAGATTTATAGATCCTTCTCCCTTTAGTAAATTTTATTTAGAGATAGATAACGAATCTCCAGGTAGAATAGGTACTTGGGTAGGATGGCAAATTGTTCGTTCGTTTATGGAAAATAATAATGTAACTTTGCAAGAGCTTTTGAATACTAATGCAAAAGAATTATTTGAAAAATCAAAGTATAAACCGAAGAAATAATGAGTAAAAAACACGTTTCTGATATTAAGATTAGAGTAGAATTAGACGAAAATAAAGTGCCAGAAAATTTATTTTGGACTGCAAAGGATGGAGGGGTAGAAAGAGCGCAATCTAAGGCAATGTTATTATCTATTTGGGATCATAAAACACAGGAAACACTTCGAATTGATTTATGGACAAAGGATATGCCGGTAGATGAAATGAAGAAGTTTTTTCATCAAACATTGGTAGCGATGACAGATACTTACGAGAGAGCAACGGAAGATGAAAAGATGGCTGCAACAATGCGCGATTTTTGTGACTATTTTGCAGAGAAAACAGATTTGCTTGAAAAGTAATAGAAAAAAGGGCGATTTTATTTCAAAGTCGCCCTTTTTATATCTGTTTCTATACAATCATTAAATTACAACCTCTAATGTCAGAATTGTCAAATCTTCCTAGAATTTCAAACTGACCATCGCTGTATTTTTTACCTAGATCTTGTGTTGCTATAAATGAACAAGAGTTGATATTGGCTAAATCGATAATATTTACACCACCTGTTTTTCCTGGTACTGAAATAATGGTTAACGGATCTTCTGTGTCTCTTATAATGATATCCATCCAAGGTGGGCATTGAAATAAACCATCACCTAACGAATAACTTTGTGAAAGAAGCTCAGTCATTCCATATTCTGAATGAATTTTAGGCACGCCAAAACCTTTACACAAAATCTGATGAAGTTCTTCTCGAATCATTTCTTTGCGCTTCCCCTTCATTCCGCCAGTTTCCATAATAATAGTATTGTTTAACTGGAATTGATGTTGTTCAATAATATCCAACAGTGCATAAGTAACACCCAGTAAAAGAACGTTTTTTCCTTCACTTTCTAAAGTTTCTAAATTATCAATTAGTTCCTGATAATTATGTAAGTAAAAACCACTTTCTGGATGATTAGATTGTTTGATAAAATCTTCCGCCATATAAATTAATGAAGAATCTTCTCGCTCTAAATAAGAAGGTAACAGCGCTAAAACAACATAATCTTCAATAGGGCCATAAAAGTAGGAGAAACCTTTTCTAAAACTCTCTTGGTAGTAGTTTAAATCAGTAACATGATGTTTGCTGGTTATACTACCTGTTGTACCACTACTCGTAAATGTAGTTTGCACAAGATCTTTAGTACTTAGTACATCTTTACTCTTGAAAAATTCAATAGGAAGAAACGGAACTTGCTCTAAACTTTTAACTTCTGCAGGCGTTTTTCGAATGAGCTCACAAAATTCTCGATACACCAAATTTTGTTCATATTGATAGCGATATACTTTCATTGCTATCTTATGAAATTCTTTTCGGGTTTGTATACTGATGATATCTTCTGGTGTAAGCACAATTCAATAATTTATTGCAAAAATACAATAAAAAAAGCATCAATATTAAAATGACGCTTTAAAGTGTTTTTATCTACTTGAAGATTATTTTACAATTAGTTTTCTGGTTGCTGTTGCATTATTCTCTCTAACTTTGATAATGTATATACCAGAAGTAACGCTATTAGGTAGATTATATTCTTTAGTAGCTAAAACTGTAGAAATAATTTTTTTACCTACAACGTTATAAATTTCAATTTCTTTTAGATCGTTTGATTTTGTGTCAATAGTGATTTTACCATTCACCGTTACAGGGTTGGGATAAATAGATAAGTTTTCGATTGATTTTTGTACCACCAATTTATCCTGATTGTTTTCATTTGTGAATCCTGTTTGGGCATAGGAAACGCTGACAGATAGTATTACTACTGCTATAAAAGTAAGAATATGTAATAGGTGTTTTGTCATTTATAAATGAAATTATTACATAAAAGTAATGAAATATTCTTGAAAACAAAAAAAATACTTACTTCAATTGAAGTAAGTATTTTTTTGTTAATATTCTTAAATGGTTTTATTTAACCGATTTTGTATTCTGATTAAAGACCTTTAGTCCAACCTTTAGCCCACTCAGGAGTGTTTGCACTGTTACCAGCACCATTGTTGTTTCCTTCTGTAAATACTGCATTTACATTAACTGATTGTCCAGCTGTATCTTTTCCAACAGCTTTGTTAGCTACATTGATCAATTGTACGTTTGAGATTAATAATGATCCATTTTCTACGTTAGCGATTGTTTCATCATGTTCTACGTCGAATGCAGTTTTCCAGCCGTCAAGTACTACATTGAATAATTTACCTTTAGTACCTTCACGTAATTTCATTGCAGTTCCTTCTCCTTGTTTTGCAGATATCATTGTTAGGTTTTTGATTGTAGGATCTGAATATGGTGTTGCATTTCTTGTTTTAGAATTGTTATCAGCTTCAATTCCTTTATCTGCTACACCACCTTGTTTTACAAACCAAAATTCATTGTCTTGTCCATTCCATCCTTCAGTCCAGTCAAAAGAATCATCATCATTATGAGTTGAAACTAAATATTTAGCACTTACAGTACCACCAAACCACTCAAATCCGTCATCAGATCCTTCGTGTGCTTGTACATATTCAATTGTTGTTCCACTACCTACACCAAATAATGAAAGACCGTTGAATTCTTTTTCACTATTAAAGTTAGCACCAGCGTACTCAATTCTTAAGAAACGAATAGATCCAGAGCTGTCATTTGTTATTGTTCCACCGTAAGTTAAGTCAGATACTTCTGCAGTTGCAGTTTCTGCTTTGTTAATAGGCGCTTTACCACAGATTACTAAACCTCCCCAACTACCTCTTTTCTTTTCTAAAGCAGTCATTACAACCGGGTTTTCTTTTGTTCCGTTGATGTAAATTTTAGCTCCTTGTGCAACAGCAATATATGATGATGTACCGCCTGTACCAACAATTTCTACCCCTTCTTGGATTTCTAAAGTAGCCCCTTGGTTTACTATCAATTTACTTGATAGGTTATATTTTTTACCTTTTTCTAAAGTTAGTTTCTCACCGCTTTTTAATTCTCTTCCGATATTAGTTGGGTCGCCATTTCCACCTCCATCGTTATTTGTGTTGTTATCAGATGAACAGTTTACAAAGAAAACTGATAATAATGCAATTGCAAGTCCTGATTTAAATAATCTTTTCATAATTAATTGTGTTATTTTATTTGTTACAAAGATTGGTAGTTTAAGTAAATTGATAGTTAGTTTGTTGTGAACCAATTGTTAATGTTATAGAGTTTGGTATTATATTAATGTTATGTAGGAAAAGATTTTATTGAGAAACGATGTGGCTTTGTATTGTGGATTAAACAAAACAGCCTGCTGTAAAAGCAGGCTGAAGCACCAATAATGGTTGTGTAAAGAAATATATTAAAAAGTGTATTTTAAACCTAAGCTAAAATTGCTTCCTAGTTTGTAAGATTGTACCAAAACATCTTTTGTTAGGTTAGCTTGTTTTCTTTCTATTGCCGGATTTAATAAGTTTTTAGCATTTAAACTCATTCCAAAGTTTTTCGAAAAATCAAACTTGAAGCTAAAATCTAAAAAACCAAAAGACTTGTCAATTAAGTTACCGCTTTGTTCTGTTCCTAATGAGTATAGTTTATCTGAAAAATAAGCATAAGATATTGTTGCCATCATTTTTTGATTGTTTGTCCATTCTTTGATATACGAAATATCTGCATTCATCAATATATCAGATGCCCCTGTAAAACCAGCACTGTCGTGAGTAAACGAAGTACTGATGTATTTATTTTCTCTGTTTACTTTTTCATTATCAAGTTTTTGGTAGGTTTTCATTAATGAAGCATTTATTCCTCCAGTAATTTTATTCGTTAAAACATCGTCAAAACTAATAATGTTTTTTCTTAACTCTATTTCTAATCCAGCTACATATCCATAATCACCTGTGTTAGCGTAAGTAATATCGTTTGAAGAAGAAGCAGAAACAATTTCGTTTATTGGGTTTTGGATGTATTTTCCAAAAATTGTAGCAGAGATAACTTCATCAGTTTTTGGGAAATATTCCCATTTTAAATCTAAATTATAATCATCAGATGCATATAAGTCAGGGTTACCTACTTTAATTTCTGTAACATCTTCGTAAATAAATCTGGCTCTTTCTTTAAATTGAGGTAAAGTATATGTTTTAGAAGCGGCTAAACGTAAGTTGTTATTATCGTTTACTTCATACTTTAATGATAAACTTGGTAAGAAAGCATTCTTTGTAAGTTTATTTCCAGTAGCATTATTGTCTAATTGTGTTTGCCAAGTTACGTTTTGTGAAATCGCCTCAAATCTAAAACCTAATGAACCTGAAAGCTTGTCTGTTAATCTGTATTCTAAGTTCGCGAATCCTGCATTTATGATTAATTCTCCATCATATGTTTGCGGTCTTAATGCATTTGGAGTAGCTGCCCCACCTCTAAAAGTGTAAATATCAAAATATCCTTTTTGGAAATTCGCTTGGTTAAAGAACTGATCTAAACTATATGGATTGATATTGTTGTTATAATCATTATTGATTTGGAATACAAATTGTGTAGCCTGAAAATCTCTATTTTTCTTTTTAATGTTGTATCCAACAGTAAGTTTTCCGTCAAATAAGTTTTCAGAGTTTTTTGCGAATTTATAATCAGCACTAATGTTTGCTGCAATTTCGTTTTCTTTTAGGTTCTCGAAATAACGGTTGTTATCAGATCTTGAGTTGATCGAAAAACGATAATCATCTGAACCTTTCAATTTATTTAATGTGTATTGTTGTCTATCTGGTGTTTGTGCAGAAACGTGATTAAATGTTGCTCCCCAGTTTAAATCAATAACTTCAGATAATTTGTGTTCCCCTAATAATTGGTTTACCATTAATTGATCTTGTCTATACGTTTGTCTGTTTACGTAAGTAAAATCACTATTATCTAAAGTAATATCTCTTATATAACCTTTGTATACATCATTTTTTTCATTTGAATCATTGATGAACAAGAAGTTATATTTTATAGTATTTGCCCTGTTTGCTTCAAAAGTAGCATTCAACATCGCTGTTGTATTAGTGTTATATTCGTTAGAATTTAACTCCAAATCTTTTGTAAAAGAGTTTTGCGCTTGTGCAGTTCTAGTAATTCCTTGTTTGTGTTTGAAATTATTTCCAAATGACGCTGTTGCGAATAAATGTAAAGCTGATTCATTACCAAATTCAAATGATTTACCTGCATTAAATCCTAATCCAGATGCCCATGGACTTCTAGTTCTAGTTTGAGTAGAGTTTTGAAAGTTGAAAGTGCTTAAGCTTTTTTCAGGAATTCCTGTATTTGAAAAACCAAAGAAACTTCTTCCAGATGGAGTTGTGAAAGGATTTTGTTTCACCGCATTAGTATTCATATTTGTACCAATGTTTATTTCAAAAAAGCCTTCTCCTTTATAGTTTTTAGAAACAATATCAATATTTCCACCCGCAAAATCACCATAATTTCTTGCAAAATATGTTTTGTCAATTGCAATATATTCTACAATGTCTGTTGAAAAAATATTTAAGTCGATATTTTTCTTTTCTGGATTGTTAGAAGATAATGGTAAGCCATTTAAAAGAGTACTATTATATCGGTCACCCAATCCACGTACAAAAATAACTCCCGTACCTTCTTGTTTTGCTACTCCAGTTGTTTTTGCAACTGCTGCAGCCACATCGCTTACTCCTTTTCTAGATAATTCTTGTGCACCGATGTGTTGTTTCATTTCAACTGAACGTTGCTGATCAATTAAAAGAGCAGCTTCTCTACTTTTTGTACGAGTAGCTTGTACAACAACACCTTCTAATTGAATACTTTCAGATTCAAGATCAATTGTAAGGTTTACTGTTTCTCCTGAAGCTACATTGATTACTTCGTCTTTTGAAGCATAACCAGTATAGGTAAAAGATAACGTGTTTTTTCCAGTCGGAACATCAATTGTAAAATTTCCATCCAAGTCAGTATTTACTCCAATAGATGTGCCTTTAATACTTACTGATGCAAATGCAAGCGGTTCTTTTGTAGTTGAGTCTTGCAATAATCCCTTTACTACTCCATTAGAAGCCATAAGTAGTTGGCAAAGTAGGAAAAAGGTGATTGATAAACGTAGTTTCATTGTGTTGGTTATTTTATTTAAGCTTGCGCAAAGTAATGGGTTTGATGTTTCCTGTGAATTAATAGTGTATTAATATATTTTATCTAAAATGTTATCAAAAGGTTAAGTCATTAAATAATTGTAAACAATAATTCCTGTAGATGTATTATCTTTATATTTGAAACGTTTTTAAAACTGATTTTATAAAATGAAGAATTCAGAAGTTAAGATTTTATTAGTGGATGATGAGGATGATATTATCGAGATTATCGGATACAACTTAGAAAAAGAAGGATATCAGGTAATTACCGCTACTAATGGAAAGGAAGCGATTGAGAAAGCAAAAAAAGAGCTACCTCAGTTAATTATCCTAGACGTAATGATGCCAGAAATGGATGGAATGGAAGCGTGTGAACAAATTAGAAAAATCGATGCTTTGCAAAACGTTGTAATTACTTTTTTAACAGCAAGAGGCGAAGATTATTCTCAAGTAGCAGGATTTGATGCTGGAGCAGACGACTACATTACAAAGCCAGTAAAACCAAAGGTATTAGTTAGCAAAGTAAAAGCTCTATTGAGAAGGCTTAAATCAATTGGTGATACTGTTGCAGGTGATGTTCTTCAGGTTGGAAACATTGAAGTTAATAGAGATGAGTATAAAATTATTATTGATGGAAATGAATTATCATTACCACGAAAGGAGTTTGAATTACTTTATTTGTTAGCTTCAAAACCTGGTAAAGTATTTACAAGAGAAGAAATTCTTGATAAAGTTTGGGGAAATGAAGTTGTTGTAGGTGGTAGAACGATTGATGTTCACATTAGAAAACTTAGAGAAAAGGTTGGCGACGAGAGTTTTAAAACTATTAAAGGAGTGGGTTACAAGTTTGACATCCAGTAGTCTATGGCTATTAAGTTTAGAAAATCTTATAAGTTTGCAATTAAATCAGCCGCTTTTATTGCGATTGCCACATTTTTAGTTGGAGTTCCATTTATTCTTATTAATGGAGATGTTTCTTGGATATTATTCCTTTTGCATATTTTATTTATTTTTTTCGTTTCCTTTTTTGTTATTCAGTACAGAGTAGAACATTTTATTTATAGAAGTATTAAAAAAATCTATGATAAGGTTTCTTTATTAGAACATACTGATTTACGTGCTAAAGCGATTACAACAGATATGAAAACGCTTACCGAAGAAATTGAAAAATTTGCCAAAACAAAAAAGATAGAAATAGAATCACTTCAGGTACGTGAAGAATATCGAAGAGAGTTTTTAGGTAATATTTCACATGAATTAAAAACCCCTTTATTTTTAATTCAAGGATATTTAGAAACACTTACAGATGGAGCTATTGACGATTTAGAAGTGCGTGATAGATATTTAGATAGGGCTTCTCAAGGAGTAGAACGATTGATTTATATTGTTAAAGATTTAGATATGATAACAAAATTGGAATCAGGAAATCTACATCTCAATAAATCTGTTTTCGATATCGTAGAAACAATAAATGATACTTTTAACTTTCTTGAATACAAGGCTAAAAAGAAAGAAATTTCGTTGATGTTTGATATGAAGTATCTTAATCCAATTTATGTAGAAGGAGACAAAGAAAGAATTGGTCAAGTAATAACCAATCTTGTAGAAAACTCCATTAAGTACGGAAAGAAAAAAGGAACAACGGAGGTAAGTATTGAAAACTTAGTTAAAAATAAGCTTATTATTCGTATAACGGATAATGGTATAGGTATTAAAAAAGAGCATATTTCTAGATTGTTTGAGCGGTTTTATCGAATTGATAAAAGCGGATCAAGAACAGTGGGAGGTTCAGGGCTTGGACTTTCTATTGTAAAACATATTGTTGAAGCACATGATGAACATATTTATGTAGAAAGTAGCTACGGATATGGATCTGAATTTTCTTTTACAATAGAAAAAGTAACAAAATACCTAAACAGATAATAGAAGATAATTGATCAACTATATAAAAAGGTTTCACATTTGCGATAATTGATTAATTTTGTTTTTCAATTTAAATGAATAATCCTGTGGGTAGCAAAAATAAACTAAAGCGCTTTAGAGAAAACGAAACTTTTGGAAACGTATTTCAGCCATCAAGAGAAGAGATGGTGGGCAATTTGCCACAACGAGGTAAATGGGCATCAGAAATATTCAAAAACAACAATCCAATTGTATTAGAATTGGGTTGTGGTAAGGGAGAGTACTCAGTAGAGTTGGCGCGTCGTTATCCAGATACTAATTTTATTGGTATTGACATAAAAGGAGCTCGATTTTGGAGAGGAGCAAAAACAGCTGTAGAAGAAGGAATTCACAATGTAGCTTTTTTACGCACACAAATAGAATTAATTGAGCATGCATTTGCACCGGGTGAAGTAAGTGAAATTTGGATAACTTTTCCTGATCCACAAATTAAATATAAAAGAACAAAGCATCGTTTAACAAACACTGAGTTTTTACAACGCTACAAAAATATTCTTACTGCGGATGGTATTGTTAACTTAAAAACCGACAGTGAGTTTATGCACGGTTATACGCTTGGCTTACTTCATGGAGAAGGACACGAAGTGATGTATGCAAATCATCATGTATACAAAAATGAAGGTGCTCCTGCTGTGGTTACTGAAATTCAAACATTTTACGAAGCACAATATTTAGAGCAAAATAAAGCCATTACTTATATTCAGTTTAGAATTAAAAAATAGTAATGGATTATTTTTTTATTTTATTACTATACGGTTTTTTAGCAGCAGTTATTGGAGTTTCTCTTCCAGGATTACTGAATATGACTGCTGTTAAAATTGCCCATACACAAGGACAAAAAGCGGTTGTTTCTTATTTGTCTGGTGCTCTGATAGTAATTTTTTTACAAGCCTATATTGCAATTTTCTTTGCTAAATTAATTGAGTCTAGCGATTTTATTACTGAGATATTACATGAAATAGGTTTGGTTATCTTTCTATTACTAACAATTTTCTTTTTCTTTTTTGCTAAACCAATGCGCATAGGAAATGAAGAGGGTTTTAGTAGTTTAGATGAAGTAAAGCCTAAAAAACATCCATTCTTATATGGTTTATTTTTAGCATTAATAAATGTTTTTTCTATTCCTTATTACGTTTTCTTAAGTGTCACTTTAGCAACATATGATCTTCCAATTTTTGAGTGGATGTATACACTTATTTTTTCTATTGGTGTAGTTTTAGGTTCATTGCTACTGTTTTGTATTTATGTAAAAGTATTTAAAAAAGTAGCTCAAAAAAATAATTTTATTACTCTTAATATCAATAAAATTATAGGTACTATTACAGGTATAATAAGTATAATTACTTTATTTAAACTTTTAAAGTAAATATGTCAGAAGCTAATTTTTTTGACAAAGTTTATCAAGTCGTTCGTCAAATACCATTTGGAAAAGTGACTACCTATGGTGCAATTGCCAAGGCAATTGGAGCTCCACGCTCTGCAAGGATGGTGGGTTATGCAATGAACGCTTCTCATGTAGACAATTCAATACCTGCTCATCGAGTAGTTAATAGAAATGGCATGCTTACAGGTAAACACCATTTTGAAGGTTCTAATTTAATGCAACAACTTTTAGAAAGCGAAGGAATTGTCATTGTAAATAATAAAATAGAAAATTTACAAAATTATCTTTGGTTACCATCGATTGAAATAGATTAATTTAATGGAAAGTTGATGTAAAAAAAGTTTTCTCATTGTTTATTTTATAGTTTAGAGACGCCTATTTTTTGCAAAAAATATAGATGATAAGTACCAGTGAAATTAATTTAAAGAATTTTGTTATTGTCACTTTAGACTTTTTTGCGTTAGTATTATTAATAGCAATTTAATAGAGTACTGAAAATTTAAAAAGGGAAAGCTTATTTCCAGAAGTAATTTTTTTAGAAGAAAAAACAAGTGTAAATTAGAGTAGTAAAACATCAAGCAGTTTAATAGGTACTAATATAAACTATTTAAATATGAAAAAATTAGTGTATTTGTTTCTATTATTAGGAACAGGAGCAATAGCTCAAAAGACAGAAAAAAGAGAAGTATCCGATTTTAATGCAATAAAAGTCTCGCAAAGCATTAATGTGGATTTTACGTATGGAAACAATAAGCTGATAGAAGTTGAGGTACAAGAACCGTTAGATATGCAATATGTAAAAACGGAAGTTGTTAATGGTATTTTGCAAATTTATATAGACGTGCCAAAAACCAAAAAGCTAACACGAAAATCAATTAATGAAGTAAAAGTAACTATTATCAATCCAAAATTAGAAGGAGTAAAGATCTCCTCATCAGCAAAGTTTACTTTAAAGAATCAAATAGTTAGTAGAAGTTTTTATGTAGAAACAAGTAGTTCTGCTAAGTATTTAGGGGCTTTAGTAAAAACAGATAATTTGCTATTAAACGCTAGTTCTTCTTCTGCAATTGTTGGAAAGTTTGAAGTAGCTAATAAAACAGAGTTTTCTGTAAGTTCATCGGCAAGAATAAAAACAGATTTAGCAACTAATAAATTGGAAGGAAAAGCAAGTAGTTCTAGTTTTGTAGTTTTAAGCGGATCTGCTAAAGAGGCTAATATTACAGCATCAAGTTCAAGTACAATTGAGAGCACAGATTTTATCGTAAATAATTTAAATATCACTGCATCTTCATCTTCATTAGTAAAACTAAATGTTACACAAAGTATTTCTGGCAAAGTAAGTTCATCAGGAAAAGTTCTGTACAAAAACAAACCTGCATCAGTTAACGTTTCTACATCATCAAGTGGGGTTGTAGGTAAAATGTAAATAGTTGAAATAATTAGTTTTTTCTTTATTTTAAAG
>CANQRD010000046.1 GCA_947626185.1 uncultured Flavobacterium sp. | reverse complement strand
GTGGAGTCGCCGAGAATCGAACTCGGGTCCAAACAAGCAATCTGAAAGCTTTCTACACGCTTAGTTTCTTATTTAATTTTCGATCATGAGCTTGGCAAAAAACAGCCACTCATAACTTAGCTCCTAAGATTTCAGATCATTTACGAAGCACTCCTGATCTTAGGTTTATTTTTCGGTTCCCCTATATCAAACGCCACAAACCAAGGCTTCTGAGGAGAATTTAGCTTTCTCACCTAGTGAGAACTAAAGGCAATCTTACTATAATTCAGATTAAGCAGCTAAAGCGTAGTTATTTTCGCCGTTTAAAAAGTCTGTTGGATGATATTTACGAGCTATCTCAACAACGCTCGACGTGCTTACTAACTAATTCCACTTGCTGTCAAAACCAATCGACCCCATTAAAATTATTAGTAGGATTACAAAATTAGGTTTTAAAAAATGATATTCCAAATATTAGCATTGATAAAATTGATTTTTTTTGAGATCACAATTTTAAAAGCTATATTTGTAAATACTTCCCACTAAAACTAAAATTACTTAAATATTATGAAAATTGGAATTATTAAGGAAAGGAAATCTCCACCTGACAGACGTGTGGTGCTTACTCCCAACCAAATTACCAAAGCATTACAAAACCACAGTACACTTGAAATCGTTGTAGAATCTTCCGATATTAGGATTTATAATGATCAATCTTATATTGATCAAAATATAGAAGTAAGTGTAGATTTACATGATGCTGATGTGCTTATAGGAGTAAAAGAAGTACCAGTAGAAAATCTTATCCCAAACAAAACCTATTTGTTTTTTTCTCACACTATAAAAGAGCAAGAGCATAATAGAAAATTGCTAAAGGGTTGTTTAGAAAAAAATATTCGTTTAATTGATCATGAAACTTTAGTTGAAGCAAATGGAACACGAATAATTGGTTTTGGGCGTTATGCTGGAATTGTAGGAGCGTATAATACAATGCGTGCATTTGGTTTAAAATACGAATTGTTTACACTGCCTAAAGCAGAAACAATGTTGCACAAAGAAGACTTAATTAAACGATTAAAAAAAGAATTCTTTCCGCCAATTAAAATTGTTGTAACGGGCAATGGCAAGGTAGCACATGGTATTATAGAAATATTAAACGGAATGAAAGTAAAGAAAGTTTCTATTGATCATTTTCTTACTCAAAAGTATGATATTCCTGTTTATACACAGATTGAAACTATGGATTATTACAAGCGTATAGATGGATTAGAAGCTACAAAGGCTGATTTTTATGCAAATCCTGAGGCTTATACTTCTAATTTTGAGCGTTTTTCTAAAGTAGCAGATATATTGATAGCAGGGCATTTTCATAAACATGGTGCTCCAAAAATTCTGACAAGAGAAATGTTGATGGCTACAGATAATGCAATTAAAGTAGTTGGAGATGTTTCTTGTGATGTAGATCACGGTCCGATTGATTGTACGTTGAAGGCTTCCACTATAGCCGATCCATTTTTCGGATATTATCCAAAAGAAAACAAAGAAGTAGAATTTGATCATCCTGCTGCAATTACAGTAATGTCTGTTGATAATTTACCATGTGAGTTACCCAGAGATGCAAGTGAAGGATTTGGAGAAGTTTTTTTAGAAAGAGTTTTACCTGCTTTTTTTAATAATGATGCTGATGGAATATTAAAACGAGCGACCATAACAGAAAACGGAAAACTAACTCCAAGATTTGCTTATTTACAAGATTATGTAGATAATAAGTAAAAAAGTATTTTACATTTTTCCTTTAAAATAGAACAGTTTGTATATCTTGTTGTATTCTTTAAAAGAAATGAAGGTGCTTGAATTGAAAAACAAAAGCATAGAGATAAATTATCTCTATGCTTTTGTTTTTTTTTAAATAGATCTCTTTTTTAGAATTTGTAACGAATCGCCAAACCTAAATCAGTATATAATCCATCTCTATAACTATCGTTCAAATAAATTTCAGGACGTAAGTCTAAAGAAATTTGTAATGGAATGTCAAAAGTATACTCAATACCAATAGTACCAGTAATTAAAGCAAATGTACCTGAATCGTGGTGTTTGTGAGAATAAGTACCAATAGCAACTCCAGGACCAGCATACCAATTAAAGCTCCCATCAATATTCCAAACCCACTCGTAAATACCAGTAAGCTTTGTTGCATTAAAATTGTTGTTATTTCTAAACCCTAAGTCTAGTTCTAAACGATTATTTTTAGTTAAATCTCTTTGATAAGAAATTTCAGTTCCCAGCCCAGAGTTTCCTCCAAAACGCAATCCAAGTGCGTTTTTTGTTCCAGATTGTGCAAATGAATTAATAGACACTAAACTAGCTGCGGCTGCGGCCATAAAGATTAATTTTTTCATATAAATTTTAAATTTTAGTTAAAAACAAAATTAAATAAATTAATACAATAGTAGAAGTTTTATCTAAGTTTTATAATTACTATCTTTGTGGTTAATTATCAGGAATTTTTCTAAGAGAACATAGAAAAATAGCAACCTGCAACAACAAGCAAGGTGCTGAAATAGATAAGCCGTAAAGGAAAAAATGTTGAATTAATACTATTTAGTTTTTTTTAAAATATTTTTACCGATCGATTTTATCTATGTTTTTTAGAATTTAAGAAAATAGAATATGTCGGAAAATAAGTTTTACACTTTAATCCCATTTATTGTTTTTGTCGGTATTTTCTTAGGAAGTGGAATTTGGCTCAATAATTTTTATGCCTTACCAGCACCTATAGTTATTACCTTTAGTATTGTTGTGGCTTTTTTACTGTTTTTTAAAACACCGCTTAATGCAAATATCAATTCGTTAATCGCTGGTTGCGGAGACAGTAAAATTATTACCATGTGTTTAATCTATTTACTGGCAGGTGCATTTTCTACAGTAACTACTGCAATTGGAGGCGTAAATGCTGTTGTGAATATTGGTTTAGCCTATATTCCAGTAGAATTTCTAGCTGTTGGTATATTTATTGTTTCTTGCTTTTTATCAATGGCAATAGGTACATCAGTTGGTACTATCGTAGCATTAGGCCCAATTGTAATTGCTTTTGCAGAAAAAACAGATACTTCAATAGGAATAATAGCAGGAGCTTTATTAGGAGGAGCCATGTTCGGAGATAATCTTTCTGTTATTTCAGATACAACCATTGCTGCTACTCAAACCATGAAATGCAATATGAAAGATAAGTTCAGAGCTAACTTTAAATTAGTTTTACCAGCTGCTATTTTAACGATTATAGCATTATTCATAATGCAAAATACCAATAATGTTGGAACATTAGAATTAGTAACGGCTAAAAATTATTGGCTCACTATTCCATATATAATTACCATAGTTTTAGCATTGACAGGAGTGCAAGTTTTTATATCTCTTTTTATGGGAATAATTTCGGCAGGAATAATAGGTTTATTGCAAGCTGATTTTGATGTATTTGGTTTTGGTAGTAAAATATACGAAGGCTTTACCTCGATGACAGAAATTTTTATTTTATCAATGTTGACAGGTGGATTGGCAAAAATGGTTGAAGATCAAGGCGGAATTCAATGGATACTTAATTCTATGCAGAAATACATTAAAACAAGCAAAGCTGCGGTGTTTGGTATTGCTACATTAGTTTCTAGTATTGGTTTATGCATGGCCAATAATACTGTGGCGATTTTAGTAACCGGAAATTTAGCAGATGATGTAGCCACAGAATACAAACTAAATCGTCCGTATGTGGCTTCAGTATTAGATATTTTTGCTTGTATTATTCAAGGAGTGTTGCCTTATGGAGCACAAGTATTATTATTGCTTAGTTTTGCTAACGGAAAATTGAGCTATATAGAGTTAGTACAGCATTCTTACTATTTTGTTTTTCTTCTGTTTATTACGTTTTTCTTCATGTTGTTTTTCAGAAAAGAACGCGCTTTACAGTAAAAACTATTGGTTAAATAACAAATTGTTTATATTTGTGCATTGATAGGAATTAAATTTAGAAATAAATGAAATTATTAGACGGAAAAACAGCTATTATTACAGGAGCTACACGCGGAATTGGCAGAGGAGTAGCTTTAGCATTTGCTGAACAAGGTTCAAATGTGGCTTTTACATATAGTTCTTCAGTAGAAGCAGCTAATCGATTAGAACAAGAGCTTGAGGCTCATGGTGTGAAAGCAAAAGGATATCAATCAAATGCAGCTGAATATGCAGCAGCTGAACAATTGGTAACTGATGTATTGGCAGATTTTGGAAATATTGATATCTTAATTAATAATGCTGGAGTTACCAAAGATAATTTATTGATGAGAATGTCAGAAGAAGATTTTGACTTAGTTATCGATGTGAATTTAAAGTCTGTATTCAACATGACTAAAGCGGTACAACGCACAATGTTAAAAAACAGAAAAGGGTCTATTATTAACATGAGCTCTGTTGTTGGAGTAAAAGGAAATGCAGGACAAGCAAACTATGCAGCTTCTAAAGCTGGAGTTATCGGATTTTCTAAATCTATTGCTTTAGAATTGGGATCTAGAAATATTCGTTGTAATGTAATTGCTCCAGGGTTTATTGAAACTGAAATGACAGCAAAATTACCTGAAGATGTTGTAAAAGGATGGACAGATGCAATTCCTCTAAAACGTGGTGGAACACCAGAAGATGTAGCAAATGCTTGTGTATTTTTAGCTTCTGATATGTCTGCTTATATTTCTGGACAAGTAATTAATGTAGATGGTGGAATGTTAACATAAGCCACCTTATTGATATAAAAAGCAAAAGGCTGGTTTTAAAACCAGCCTTTTGCTTTTTATAAATTCTTTGATTTATTTTCTTGAATCATTTTCAGGTCCTCCGACTCCATTTTGTTTCCTTCAAGATCATATTTGTCTGTAGTATTTGGAATAACAAAGGCTTTTTTATTTGACTTGTACAAAGGAATCAAATAACTTACTGTATAATTAAAACCAACTCCAATTGCACCACTATATTTTTGATTGAAACCAGGAATATATAAGTTTTCAAAATCATTCGGTTGTTTTTGCGAAATTAAAGCAGTTAATCGAAGACTAAAACCCATAAATACATTATTAAACATTCTTGTATTTACTCCTGTTACAAATTCTATCCAATGTGCAGACAAACCACTGTATTCTCTATCAATATCAACAGGATTGTTTGGAAAATAATCATTGGTTGTGTATGGTTTATACCAATTAAGTGTTTGTGAAAAAGTAGAGAAACCATATCTACCACCAATGTAGATTTGATCTTCTCTGTCCATCCAATTTTGGTATAAATTGTAATTTACTCCCAAACGAATGTATTGACCATTTGTAGTAAACCCATAAGTACTTTTATTTTTGGTCATATTATCATGACCTAATTCAGCTGCTAAAAAAAGATTTTTGCTAAAGCGATAATCACCCGTTACTTCAAAACCTTTATATGATTTATCATACAATCCACGCGTTGTTCTAAATAAATCCAAACCAACGCGCAAGCCATAACGTTGCGGATATACTTTCGGTATACCAGTTGCTGTTGTATTGTTTGTTTTTACTTCTTGTTTATTTTGAGAAAATGAATAGGAAGCGCATAACAATAAACAACCACTAATAATAGATTTTAAAATGCGCATATTCATCTGTAGTAATTTCGTTTGTTTCTGTTATATATAATTGAATCCAATTTCCCCTTGTTACATTGCTTTTTCCATTTAATAGAGGAGAGGTTCCATTTTGATTTAATGAAAAAGTTGATACATAACCACAAGCTTTGTTTAGGTAAAATGTATTTACTTTGTATTTTAGGGTTAACGTATCGTTTAAAGTTATGATTTCTTGTCCGTCGGATTGTTTTGATTGCAATACCCAAGCAGTTTCTTGCTCATCTAAACGCAATGGCAAAGAAAGTTTATTTCCGGTATTAGTAATAATTTCATCTTCTTTGCCTACCGCATAAGCAGTTACAAGGTTGTTTTTTGGAACTCCCTGATCTTCATAATTGTAAAATTCAATTAAGAAATTGGGTGTAGTATCTTCGTTTTTACCACAAATATCGTCTTTTTCACAAGCCATAAATATCAT
The DNA here is from genome assembly GCA_947626185.1 of uncultured Flavobacterium sp. Taxonomy (GTDB): domain Bacteria; phylum Bacteroidota; class Bacteroidia; order Flavobacteriales; family Flavobacteriaceae; genus Flavobacterium. The sequence continues at coordinate 11,419 of CANQRD010000046.1, read as the reverse complement.
TGTAAAGAAAGATGCTATACTTGCTAGTAATATTGTTTTTTTCATAGGTATTGAATGAAATAGTTTATTCAATTAAGCAGTTTCAAAAATACTAAAAACATTCCGAATGATTTGTATCTAGTTTAAACGCTTTTACTAAAGGAAAGGTAAAAATATAAAGAAGCCTCTAAATTAGTATTTTAGAGGCTTAAAAGTTTATTTTAATTCTAACTGAACTACGTTTTCTACGTGATGTGTTTGTGGAAACATATCTACTGGACGTACTTTCGTTACTTTATATTTCTCATCTAATAAAGCCAAATCTCTTGCTTGTGTTGCAGAGTTACAGCTAACGTAAACAATGCGTTGTGGCGCTACTTTTAATAACATTTCTACAACATCTTTATGCATACCATCTCTTGGCGGGTCGGTAATAATAACATCTGGCTGTCCGTGAGTAGAAATAAAATCATCGTTGAACACATTTTTCATATCTCCAACATAGAATTCACAATTGGTAATATTGTTGCGCTGCGCATTTAGTTTTGCGTCTTCAATTGCTTCTGGAACAGCTTCAACACCTACCACTTTCTTAGCCTTTTTAGAAACGAATTGAGCAATTGTTCCTGTTCCTGTATAAAGGTCAAAAACTACTTCATTGCCGGTTAATTCAGCATAATCTCTTGTTATTTTATACAATTCGAAAGCTTGGTCAGAATTGGTTTGATAAAATGATTTAGCGTTAATACTAAATTTCAAACCTTCCATTTCTTCTAAGATATAATCTCTTCCTTTGAATAAAACTACTTCTTGATCGTAAATTGTATCATTAGCTTTGCTATTAATAACGTATTGAAGAGAAGTTATTTCTGGGAAAGTTGTCGCCAAATGATTCAATAATAATTCTCTTTTTTCTTTGTCATTTTCAAAGAATTGAATCATTACCATAATTTCTCCGATTGAAGAAGTACGAATCATTAATGTACGCAATAAACCTTCATGTTCTCTTGGATTGAAGAAAGATAATTTATTTGCATTAGCAAAATCTCTAATTTCATTTCTGATTGCATTAGACGGATCTTGTTGTAAATGACATTTTTTAATGTCTAAAATTTTATCCCACATTCTTGGAATATGAAATCCTAAAGCATTTTCTTTACCAATTTCTTCACCACTAGAAATTTCTTCAGGAGTAAGCCAACGCGCATTAGAAAAAGAAAATTCCATTTTGTTGCGATAAAACAATTGTTTTTCAGATCCTAAAATAGGTTCAAATTCAGGCAAATCAATTTTGCCAATTCTCTTTAGATTATTCTGAACCTCTTGGTTTTTATAGAATAACTGCTGTGTGTAGTTCATGTTTTGCCACTTACAACCACCACATGCTCCAAAATGTTCGCAAACTGGCTCTATTCTATGTTCTGAAAATTTATGGATTGTTGTTGCTACGCCTTCATAGTAAGCTTTGCGTTTTTTCATTGTTTGTACATCAACAACATCTCCTGGAACAACATTTGGTATAAAAATTACTTTACCATCAGGAGCTTTTGCAACTGAAACACCCTTTGCACCTGCATCAAGGATTTCTACGTTTTCGAATACGATTCTTTCTGTTCTCTTTCTTTTCATAGTGCAAAAATAGGATTAATTTCTATTCAAACGAATTTTAAAATCTTAGTATTTACATTCAATATTTATTTGTAACAATTATAAGTAAGTGGGTAAGTGTAAAATAAAAAAGAGAGCTTAATTAAGCCCTCTTTTCTTTATCTGTATTTAATTAAATTGCCTCAACAATAGCAACAAATTCGTTTGCAACTAAAGCCGCACCACCAATTAATCCGCCATCTACATCAGGCTTTGAAAATATTTCTTGTGCGTTGCTTGGTTTTACACTTCCACCATAAAGAATAGAGGTGTTTTCTGCAACCGATTTGTCGTATTTTCTATCTATTTCATTACGAATAAACGCATGCATTTCTTGTACTTGTTCTGGAGAAGCTGTTAATCCAGTTCCAATTGCCCAAACAGGTTCATAAGCAATAACAATATTTTTCCAATCTTCTTTTTTCAAATGGAACAAGCTATCCGTTAGTTGATTGAAAATAATGTTTAAATATTGTTTGTTTTCTCTGTCTTTCAATTCCTCACCAATGCAGAAAATTACACGCATATTATGTCTTAATGCTGTATCTACTTTATTAGCTAAAACAGCGTTTGTTTCATGAAAATACAAACGACGTTCTGAGTGCCCAAGAATAACTGTTTTTACAGCAATACTAGTAAGCATTTGAGCTGAAATTTCGCCTGTAAAAGCACCACCTTCTGCTTGATGCATATTTTGCGCTGCTACTTGAATGTTGGTTCCTTCTAAATGATGAGCGGCACTTGCTAAGTTAGTAAATGCTGGCGCAACAATAACTTCTACTTCTTTTCCGGAAGGAAGTTTTTCAATAAGCTCATCTAGTAGAGTATGAGTTTCTGCATATGTTTTATGCATTTTCCAGTTTCCTGCAACAATAGAATGTCTCATAATTATTTTAAATTGTTTAATAAATCAGCTATTTCTGTGAGGTTTTTTTCAGTTGCGTTAAATAAAGCTATTTCGCCTTGTTTGTTAACAACAATATATCTTGGAATCCAATTCAACTCAATAGCTTGACCGAAATCACTTTTCATTCTTTTGTCATCACCTAGAAAATAATGCTCTCCACTAATATTATATTTTTCTATTCCTTCCTTCCAAGCTTCAGTTGTTTTATCTAAAGATAAATTGATAAAAGCTACTTCTGGGAAGTTCGTTTTAATTGTTTGAATACTAGGAATTGCTTTTATACAATCTGGACACCAAGATGCCCATACATCAATTAAGATATTTTTACCTTTATTATTATCTAATATTTCTTGAAATGAAATAGTTGATCCGTCTAATTTAGAAAATTGCTGAGTTAAAGCTGTAGTATTGAATTGATTTTCGTTAGTAGTTGCTTTTTCGTTATCAGCAGACGATTCTAAAACATTAGTTTCTGTAAGAGTATCTAGTTTTTCACTTTTTTCTTTACAAGAGCTTACAACTAGTGCAAGAAGTGTTAATGTGATGAGAATTTTTTTCATATTTATAAATAATGCTTTTTTAATTAATTTTAATTCGAGGGTCGAGATAAGCATAAATTAGATCGACCAAAATAGTAATTATTACAAAGGAAGTTGCTATGACTAAAACAGCTCCCATAATTACTGGTAGATCTAATGTATTTAACGCATCAACAATCTCTTTACCTAAGCCATTCCAGCCGAAAATATATTCAACAAAAACAGCACCTGCCAACATAGAGGCAAACCAACCCGAAATTGCAGTAACAACTGGATTTAATGCGTTTTTTAATGCGTGTTTTATAATAATTTGTATTTTGCCTAATCCTTTTGCTTTAGCTGTTCTAATATAATCTAAACTAAGAACATCTAGCAAAGAATTGCGCATAAGTTGAATAACAACTGCTAATGGGCGAATTCCTAAAACAATGCTTGGTAAAACAAGGTTTTTTAATGCTAAATATCGGCCATTTCCAAAATTATCTACTTCGTATAAACTTCCTGTCATTGGAAGGTGTGTATAGGAATGTAGAAGATAACCGAAAATCCAGGCAAATAAAATTGCGCTGAAAAATGATGGAATACTCATGCCAAAGGTACTCAAAACTGCAATACTTTTATCGAGCCAAGTGTCTTTATATAAAGCAGAAATTATACCCAATACCACACCGAAAAATAGAGCAATACCAATAGAAGTAACTGCCAATAAGATAGTGTTGGGTAAAGTTTGTATTAAAATACTGCTTACAGTTTTTCCATTTTTCTGAAAGCTTTCTCTTAAATACGGTGCTTTAAGCATTATTTCAGTTGAGCCAATTTTTGCTATTTTATATCCCTGATATTTTGCTTTTTTCGCATAACTATAGTCGTTATTATTTATGCTGTGGAATGAAATAGGGGATAAGTCATTTAAGTACAAAAGATATTGTTTACTTTTTGGTTGATCAAACCCGTATTTCTTATTAATAGCGTTTATTTGTTCCTGACTTTCATTCTGATCCAGCATCATTCGAGCTGGATCTCCTGGCAAAATGTTGAACAAAAAAAACACTACAGTTGTAACACCCCACAGGGTGAATAAAGCATATATTATTTTTTTAAATAGGTAGCTTAACAAATTGTCTTATTTTAAAATAACTTGATTCCTGTCTTTCCAATGTTTTTTCTGAGTAATAACTCCTTTGTTTAATACTACAATACTTGGATTGGCTCTTTCAATTGTTTTTAAGGTTGTAGCGTCGCAAGTGTAATAAGAAAAAGGCAATTCGTATGTTGTTAGTACATCATTAATTACTTCGTTGTTAGAAGCTGTTAATCCAGCAACAGTATAGCCATTTACAATTGCTTGATTAGCAAAATCTTTCATTGCTGCCAAACCATCTTTATCAGCTCTTTCTAAGTCATACGAAATAATCCAAACCACTTTAGTTTCTTCTAACATAGCTGGTAAATAGTTTTCACCATCTAATTCCATTACTAAATCGTGAATGGGCGGTTGGTAACCTTCGGTTAATTGAACATCTTCGCGTCTTATAAATTCAGCTCCTTCAGGAATATTACCTAATTCTTTATCTGTAAATTTTTCTTCTTTACCATTTATATTGTAATAGAACGTCATTTGATATTCTGCTTTTGGCGCTCCTTCAGGAATTTCCATTCCTTTTTTAATGTCTGTATTTAATTTATAAGCTCTAAAATCTTTCAGTGGAAGGTGATTTAGTACCCAGTATCCCATAAACCAACATAAAATAAAAGTCACTAACATGATAATATTACGCGCTTTGCTACTGAATAATGGGTGTATATGTTTTTTAAATTTAATTAAAATAAGAATTAAGACTAACAGAATTATATCTTTTGTAAATGATCCCCAAGGAGTTAATGGAACTGCATCTCCAAAACAACCACAATCAGTTACTTTATTAAAATAAGCAGAATAGAAGGTTAGGAAAGTAAAAAATACAATCATAACAAAAAGTAACCAAATCGTTAGTTTTTTCATAAAACCTATTAGTAAAGCTACTCCTAACAAAACTTCAGCAATAACAAGCATAATTGCTAATGCCAATGCATATGGAAGGAGAAATGGAATATCCAAAACACTTTCTGAAAAATACTCTTCTAATTTGAATGAAAAACCTGTTGGATCATTTAATTTAACAAGTCCTGAGATAATAAATAGCACGCCGACAAAAATGCGCGATAATTGAGTAATAGCTTTCATAAATAATATTTTTCGTAATAATTAGTCGTTTGTTATTCCTAAGTGAATTAAAGCAAATACAGCATAATTCAGGATATCTTGATAGTTTGCCTCAATACCTTCAGAAGCAAGTGTTTTTCCTTTATTGTTTTCAATTTGCTTCACACGTAGTAATTTCTGAATAATAAGATCTGTTAATGAGCTTACACGCATATCTCTCCATGCTTCGCCATAATCATGATTTTTATTTTCCATCAGTGTTTTTGTTTCCAAAACTTTTGCGCTATACATTTTTTCAACTTCTTCAATAGATAAATCGGCATATTTACCAACTCCTATTTCTGCATTGATTAATGCTATTACGCAATAATTGATAATACCAATAAATTCAGGAATTTCTCCTTCATCAACTTTTCTCACTTCATTTTCTTGGATACTTCTCAATCGTTGTGCTTTTATAAAAATTTGATCAGTTAAAGAGGATAAACGCATAATGCGCCAAGCACATCCGTAATCGTGCATTTTTTTGTCAAATAATGCTTTGCAAATTGCAATTACCTGATCATATTGTATAGAAGTAGTACTCATTTAAAGTATATTTGTAGTGTTTATCCTTCAAAAATAGTAATAATACCATCGCATCAAAAATAATGTTGCGATTTTGAAGCGTAAATTATAAAATTTAATTATTAAAATATTGATTATAAATTAGATGACAATTAATTGTAAAGGCGAACTAATTGATTTGTCTACTCCGAAGGTGATGGGAATCTTGAATATTACTCCCAATTCTTTTTATGATGGTGGAAAATACAAGTCAGATATTGACTTTTTGCATCAAACTGAAAAAATGTTAAAAGAAGGTGCCGATTTTATCGATTTGGGCGCTTATTCTACTAAACCAAATGCAGAATTTGTTAGTGCTGAGGAAGAACAAGCTAGAATGGTTCCTATTGTTGAACTATTAGTGAGGAGATTTCCAGAAATTAGGTTATCAATAGATACCTTTAGGGCTAATGTAGCCAAAGCAGCTATTGAGGCAGGTGGAGCAATTGTTAACGACATTGCTGCTGGATTGCTTGATGATGCTATGATTGAAACTGTAGGAAAACTACAAGTACCTTACATTATGATGCATATGAAAGGAACTCCTCAAACAAAGCAAAACTTTACAGAATACAATGATTTGATGGAAGATATTCTGTATTATTTTTCTGAACGAATTGCAGCGGCAAAACAAGCAAAAATAAATGATATTATTTTAGATCCTGGTTTTTGTTTTGCAAAAACACTGGAACAGAATTATGAGTTAATGCAAAAAATAGAATTATTTCAAACATTTGATTTGCCATTGCTTATTGGAATTTCTAGAAAAACAATGATTTATAAATTATTAAACAGTAGTCCACAAGATGCATTAAATGGAACAACTGTTTTAAATACAATATCTATACAAAAAGGAGCAAATATTTTACGTGTACACGATGTAAAAGAAGCAGTTGAAGTTATTAAAATAGTAAAACAAATAAACGCATGAGAAATTTAGTAGTTGCACTTTCGCTAGTTCTATTGTTGACTAGCTGTGATAAAAAAGAAATGAATTTAACTCGTTCAGGTTATACGGTAGAAGAAACGGTAGAAGACATTTCTCCTATTTATATTGAATATGCGGAAGATGGATTTTCTGCTCATTTGAATGATAATAATCGAATTGGCGGAACTAATTTTATTTTTCACATTGAGCGTAAGTTAAGTTTAAAACAAGTAGCAGAGCTAATAAAAAAGGTGAAAGATAATAAATATGAAGAAGGCAAAATGCATACTGATGACAAAGGAGTGTATTATAGCTATGCAGATACATTAAATAAACATTTGGCATTTTTTCCTTTTCAAAACATTGATTTTTTGTTTGAACGACCTTCTACAACTGATAATTTATTGTATGTAAATGCTTCAAATGATATTTTCTTTGAAGGTACTATGCTACTAAAAACGGATCTTTTAAAAACTATAGAATTAAGAGATAGTTTGCAACTAGCCTTCAGTAAAGAGTTAGATTTTGAACGTTATTTACAAATGCGAATATTATTAAAAGAATTAGAAGTTAGCGATAAATTTATATCAATAGATCGTATTTACTAAAGCTATATTTATTGATGATGGTAAGGTTCATTTTTTAGAATAGTGAAACCTCTATATAGCTGTTCAATCATAAATAAACGAATCATTTGATGGGAAAATGTCATTCTAGAAAGTGATATTTTCCCTTTCGCATTTTTATATACTTCTTCAGAAAAACCATAAGGACCTCCAATTGTATACACTAATGTTTTTATACCAGAATTCATTTTCTTTTGTAATTCATCAGCAAAATCAAGGCTTGAAAATTGTTTGCCATTCTCGTCTAATAAAACTAAAAAATCTGATGGACCAATTTTGCTTAAAATAAGTTCTCCTTCCTTTTGTTTTTGTTGAGATTCCGATAAATTTTTTACATTCTTGATATCTGGAATAATTTCTAAATCAAATTTAATATAAAAAGAAAGCCTCTTGATGTAATTATCCATCAAGTTCTGAAGTTCTTTATTGTCTGTTTTACCAATTACAAGAAGTTTGATATTCATCACATTTTAATTTTTGCGAAGGTAATTTTTAATTCATACAGATTCAAGAAAACGACTAATTTTTATCATTTACAAGAAGTATTGAATCTAAAACAAATCGTATATTTGAGTAATTTATAAAAAAATAAATATGTCTAATGTAGATTTAGTTATAGAAGAAAGAGCTGCTAGTATAGGTAACTTTTTGGTAGGTAGATTATTGCCTTTTCGTCAAAAAAGAACAGTAGGACCATTTGCCTTCATTGATCACATGGGACCTGTAAGTGTAATTGAACACGATAATTTAGATGTTGATCCGCATCCACATATTGGTTTATCTACTTTAACTTATTTGTTTGAAGGAGCTATTATGCATAGGGATAGTTTGGGAAGTGAAATTGAAATTACTCCTGGTGCAGTAAACTGGATGACAGCCGGTAGAGGAGTAGTTCATTCTGAGCGCATGCCAGAAAATATTCGTAAAAACAATCCAGAAGTACAATTACATGGTTTACAAATTTGGATTGCTTTACCAAAAGAATTAGAAGAAACTGATCCTTCTTTTGTTCATATTGAAGCTAATAACTTACCCAAATGGGAAAAAGATGGAGTATCTTATCAATTAATTGCAGGTAAAGCATTAGGTTTTGAATCTCCAGTACCTGTTTATTCCTCTTTGTATTTTATTGAGATAAAAACTGCGAATAAAGCTTCAACTATTAATATTGGCGATGGTTTGTTTGGCGAATCTGCCTTGTATATTTTAGAAGGGAGTATAAAAAATGGTGAGCATACTTATAAACCTAAAAATATTTTAATCTCTAATGACAGTACCTTATGTTCTTTTGATATGGAGGCAAATACTACAGTTTATATTTTTGGTGGCGAACCTTTACCAGAAGAACGTTATATTTTATGGAATTTTGTATCACATGATCCAAAACGATTAGAAAAGGCAAAACAAGATTGGGTTGAACAAAATTATGAGGCATTTCCAACTATTCCAGGTGATGATAAAAGTTATGTTCCTTTTCCAGAAGGGATGAAAAATTTAAAACCAAAAACTAATTAAATTCTAATAACATGGGAGTACAAGTAAAAGCTACATTAGGAAAAGTATTATTTCAAACCAAACTGGTTGCAGGAAGTAATGAGTTAATCAGTGATGAGCCTCAAGATTTAGGTGGAGGAAATACAGGATTTAATCCTTTTGAATTATTAGCTTCTTCTCTAGCTAGTTGTACAGCGGCAACATTGCGTATTTATATGGATAGAAAACAATGGTTAGTAGATGAAATAGTTGTAGAAGTAGAATTAATAGAAGATAAAGATAATAAAAAAACTAATTTTAAACGAACTATTTCATTTGTAGGAGGGAACTTAGATGAAGAACAAAAAAAGCGTTTACATCTAATTGCTGAGAAATGTCCAGTTCACCGTTTAATTACTGGACAGGTAACTGTTGATACGACAATTTAAATAGAAGTCTTCTTGATTTTTGTAAAATAAAGAAGGGTTATAGAACTTTGTGTTACTCAACAAACAAAACCCGTAACCCCGTGTACCAAGTACTCCACAAAAATAGTATAGAAGTATTAAAAAAAGAATAAATCTCTTATTGATTTATCAAGTGCAGACTTATACGAAAGTCGCACTACAGCTTTAATGTGTTGATAGTGAGTTGATTATTAGTATGGTGAAAAAACATAAAACAACAAAATCTTAATATTTTATAGATTCTCAAGGTTTACCATTAGTTATATCCAAACCGATAACAGGAAATCACAATGATTTATTTGATATAAAAAACTATATGGTATGGAGCTTCATGGGTTTTATCATTAAGGACTGAAAAAGCTTTAAAATACTAAAAGTCAAGATGACTTCGTTGGGAAAAAATGTTAAAAACAATAGTAAAGTAAATTAATTGTGCTTTATGTAGGGTTTAATTCCATTTTATTAACAATTAAATGAGTTTTTTTTATAACATTACTTATTATACTACTGCTAATTGTATGAGTATAGCAAAACAAACTTACAAACGCTTATTTATCCTAAGCTTAAGTATTGGTGTTCTGCTTAGATTTTTTCTTTCTTTTACAGTTATTGATGATCTGACCTTCTTTAGTATAATAAAACTTCTTGTTTTAGGTGTTGTTAATGATGTTTGCCTAACAACCATCGTAAGTTTTTTCATTTGGCTTGAATTAGTCTCTGTTTCTAAATCAAAATACAGTAAACCGATTGGTTATATTTTGTTTGCTTTTTTTGTAGGATTACTAATTTACGTAAGTTTTTTCAATACTATTTTTCACGAATATAGCAATGTTGTACCAGATATTGTTCAATATTTTTTCCTTATTAAAACAATTAGTTTTGGTTTACGTTTATTTATACCAAAAATTAGAAGTAATTGGAGTTTTACTATATATGTGTTAATGATGTTTATATATTCTACCGTATTGGTAATGTTTGTTGCAATGGGAGAATATTTGTTTTGGGATGAGTTTGGCGTTCGATATAATTTTATTGCTGTTGATTATTTAATTTACACGAATGAAGTTGTTGGAAATATTGCAGAATCTTATCCAATAGGATGGATTATGTCATTTGTAATTATCTTGTCTATTATATTAACAATTTGGCTTACAAAAGGAACTAAAAAGGCTTTTAATAATCCAATGAGCTTAGTTGAAAAAATTAAATTCTCTCTTGTTTATTTCCTACTTGCTGGGGCATCTATAAGTGTTTTAAAATTTATGACTAAATTTCAAACAACAGAAAATGTCTATTATAACGAATTACAAGCAAGTGGGGGTTATAAATTTTACCAAGCTTTTATGAGTAGTAGTTTAGATTATACTAACTTCTACTTGTTACTGGATAAAAATGAAGCTTTAAAAATTGTTAATCAACAATATAATAGCAATAGCCTAGAGAATTTACAAATTATAACCGATACAATTCCAGAAATTAGAAAAAACATTGTTTTAATAACTATAGAAAGTTTAAGTGCATCCTTCATGGAGCGCTATGGAAATACAGAACGTATTACCCCTAATCTTGATCGTATTGCTAAAGAAAGTTTGGTGTTCAATAATTTATTTGCTGTTGGAAACAGAACAGTTAGAGGATTAGAAGCAGTTACTTTATCTAGACCACCAAGTGCCGGAGAAAGCATTGTAAAACAAGAAGATAATCAAAATTTATTTTCCACTGGAAAAGTATTAAAAAACAAAGGTTATAATGTTCAGTATTTATATGGTGGTGATAGTTATTTTGATAATATGAAAAGCTTCTTTGGTGGAAATTCTTACACAATTATTGATAAAGGAAACTTCAACAACGATGAAATTACTTTTAGTAATATTTGGGGAGTTTGTGATGAAGATATGTTTAACAAAGCAATTAAGGTTTTTGATGAAAATGCACAATTAGGAGAACCGTTTTTTGGGCACATCATGACAGTAAGTAACCACAGACCATATACTTATCCGGAAGGAAAAATTGACATTTCCAGTCAATCTCAATCAAGAAATGG
>CANQRD010000045.1 GCA_947626185.1 uncultured Flavobacterium sp. | reverse complement strand
TAATCATGAAACAGTTTGTTTACTTTATTGGATTGCTATTATTAATTGTATCGTGCAACAGCGATGATAATGAGTACGTTGTTATTGATAATCCGGAATTAATTTTGGATTATCCAAATTATTTTCCGTCATTAAACAAAGCATATTATAGTAATCAACCCACAAAGTATGGAGTTGAGTTAGGTGAAAAGCTTTTTCACGACGTGCGACTAAGTACAGACAATACAATATCTTGTGCTAGTTGTCATATAAAAGAATTCGCTTTTGCAGATAATCATGCGCAAGCTATAGGAATAAAAAATAGAGTAGGGATGCGCAATACGCCATCTATACAAAACTTAGCTTTTATTAATCAATACAATTGGGACGGAAATAAATTTACTTTAGAAAGTCAGTCTTTGGTGCCAATTATTACTCACGAAGAAATGAATTCGTCTATTTTAGAAGTAATTCAAAAAATAAAGGGAGATGAAGAATATAAAGCGTTGTTTAAAAAAGCTTTTGGCGATGAAAATATTATGGGTGAACGCATTTATAAAAGTATTGCTCAATATGAATACACATTAATTTCGGCCAATAGTAAATATGATAGGGTGCTACAAAACACAGGCGAAGTATTTACCGCACCTGAGGAACGAGGATATACAACCTTTCAGCAAAAATGTGCTAGTTGTCATAGTACTGCATTATTTACCGATCAGAGTTTTCGAAATATAGGATTTCCAATCAACCCAAATCCTGATGAGGCAGGAAGAGCTAGAGTAACTGGTGAAGAAGCAGATTTATTAAAATTCAGAGTCCCTTCTTTGAGAAATGTTGAATATACGGCTCCTTATGGTAGTTTTGGTCAATTTGCTACATTAAGAGACGTGTTAGATTATCTCGATAAAGGTGTTATAGATTCTAAAAATTTAGATCCGATTTTAAAGCAAAATAAAAATAGAATTCCTTTGACTGAATTAGAAAAAGAAGATTTAATTTCTTTTATGAAAACGCTTAGCGATCCAAGTTTTATTGAAAAGTGATTTTTTTATCATTTATTTCAAGAAGTGTTGGGAAGAAATATTTAGTTGTTTTCAAAACACTCAATTTATTATATCTTTCTACTCTAACAAAATTTACTATATTTGTTTTATGCAACGACTAAAATACCATATAAAACATTTTAACCACATTGTACTAATGTGGTTTGTTTTATTTTCATTAAGTCCTTGCGTTGTTAAAGAAACATTACTTCAATCTGTAAATACGGCGTATTCTAAACCGCTCAATCAATCAAGAGCTATTACTTTGATCGGTAGCTGTTTTTATACAGAAAATGAAAAAACTCAAAGTTCAGTAGGTAAGAAAATAGCTATCAATCAATACGATTATTTTTCTAGTTTTTTAGAACATTTATGTTTAGCAAAACAATCGGTTACTACTTACAATCATTATTCAGGAAAACTTTCAGGCAATAGTCCGCCCAAATATATTTTATATAAACGATTGAAAATAGCTATAGTATAAGTTTTAACTTAAAAACTATTATTATTTTACGTTTATTTAAAATATCATTTCAATGAAAAAATATATTGAAAGTACAGTTGAAAAGGCTGGACTTTTTACACTATCACTGCGTTGGGTAATCGGCTGGACGTATTTTTCTGCCTTTTGGAGAAGGCTTATTTTAGATAACAAGCTTATTCCAGAAGAGGCTGGTTATATTGGAGAAAAGTTTAATCACTTTCTTCCTAATGCATTAGGCATTAAACCTATTATAGAATATCTAGTTACCAATCCAGAAGCCTTACAGATCTCTATGGTGGCGTTTACAATAATAGAGGCGATTGTTGGATTATTCCTTATTCTTGGATTATTTACAAGATTGATGAGTATTGGTGTGTTCTTTTTGGCAATGGGCATTCTTTTAGGCTCTGGATGGATTGGAACTACTTGTTTGGATGAGTGGCAAATAGGTGTTTTAGGAGTAGCAAGTGGTTTTGTTTTATTTTTAACAGGTAGTGATGCTTATTCTGTAGATAAATATTGGATGAATAAATCTTATTCTTTTACTACTAAAAAATGGTTTACATATCTTGGATCTGGAAATCTTCCTATAAAAAATTTGGCACCAAAAGTTCTCGTAATTTCATTACTTATTTTTGGATTAACTTTATATACTAATCAGTATTTTCATGGTGGAGTATTTGGCACACTTCACAATAAATCTGTAAAGCCAAAAGTTGAAATTTCAAATATTTATAAAAACAATTCTCAACTTACTTTTCAGCTGTATAGAGTAGAGGGAGCAGATGTTTATGGTTCCTTCTTAATAGGTATTCAAGTTTTAGATGAACAGCAACAAGTGATAAAATCTTTTGGATTAGAAGAATTATCTCAATTTCCAAAAGAAAAAATAAATAATCATTATGTAGCGAAAATTAAACCAGGTAAACATAGTTTGATTATACCGCTAGGAGCAAAAGCTGATTTAACCATAGATTTGGATAATATAGAACTAAGTAAAGCACATTCTTTAAAACTAATTGATATTAGTGGAATAGAGTGGATGGCTGATATTAATTAGCTTGTATAAAATAAAAGCTGTTACATTTTGTAACAGCTTTTTATCTTTGCACTATGTCTCGTTCTAAAAACAGGTTTGTACAAAATAGATTTATTAAAGAGACAGAATAAATAAGGAAAAAGTTTTATAAATCCGATTTAGTTTTTTTACGAAAATATGGTCATTTAAATTGGAGTGAACCAATATTATAATAAGCAATGAAACTTAAAAAGAATGATTTTTCTCACTCTTATAGAAAACTTTATCTTTAATTATAGGTATAAACTATCCATATTTTTGCTGAATATTTATAGGCAAACTAATCAGCCAGTTTTTTATAATCGAACTTAAGTTACTAGAATAAGAAATGAAATATCAGTATTGCTTACCCAAATAGAAAGACTATTTTTGTTATGAATCAATTAATCGTTGCCTTAAAACTCATTATATGTTTGATTTTAGATTAAAAGTTTTTTATACCGTTGCAAAAAGAGAGAGTTTTACCAAAGCAGCCAAAGACTTATTAATTTCTCAACCCGCTGTTTCAAAACATATACGGGAAATTGAATTACATTATCAAACTAAATTATTTATTCGAGATGGAATTAATATTCGGCTTACGGAATCGGGTGAGTTGCTTTATCGATATGCAGAAGAAATTTTTTCTATTTATAGGAATTTAGCTTTTGATATTCATGCTTTGAATGCTAAGATGCATGGGAATTTGAAAATAGGTGCGAGTACAACTGTTTCTCAATATGTTTTGCCACCGCTATTAGCTGAATTTAGAAATAAAGTAAATGACATTCATTTAGATGTTTTTTCAGATAATTCTGCTATTATAGAACAATCGTTACTTAATAGAAGTATTGATGTAGGTATTGTTGAAGGTTGTTCTAAAAATCCTCAAATTAAATACATCGATTTTATTGATGATGAAATAGTTTTAGTTTGCAGACCTGAAAACCCTTCTTATAGAGCTGGATTAATAGATCCGAAAAATCTATTAAATTATTCTTTTTTGCTTAGAGAAGTTGGTTCGGGTACTTTAGATGTTATTGAAAGAAATTTAAAAACTTTGGGAATATCTTTAAATAATCTACGAAATGAAATGAACTTTTCTAGTACGGAAAGTATTAAAATGTATTTGAAGCATTCAGATAGTTTCGCCTTTTTATCTATTCATGCAATTTTAAAAGAATTAAAATACAATGAATTAGTTGTTATGGATATAGAAGGATTAGATATTCGAAGAAAATTTACTATTATTCAGCGTCAAGGCCAAGAAAGTGCTCTTACTGAATTGTTTATACGTTTCGTTAATTCTTATAATTTGAAGTTATAAGTAATAACTATTATGTATTGATTTCCTATAAATAAATAGAAGAAATTTGTAGAGAAATAATTAATAGTTATACAGATGAGATCAGAAGCAACTAAAAAAGCAATAGTCAATAAAGGAATATTAATAAGCTTAGGATTGTTGAGTTTATTGCCATTTATATCTTCTGCGATGGCTCTAGTTTTAGGAATTTTTTATGCTCAATTATTTGAAAATCCTTATGATAAGCAAGTAAAAAAAACTACTGGTTTGTTATTAAAAGTAGCAGTGGTGGGTTTAGGGTTTGGAATGAATTTTTATAGTGCAATTAATGCTGGTAAAAATGGTCTTTTCATAACAATATTGACTATTTTTATTACTTTAACCCTTGGTTGGATATTGGGTAGGATTTTAAAAATAGATCAAAAAATTTCTTATTTAATTTCTTCGGGAACGGCAATTTGTGGGGGTAGTGCCATTGCAACCGTTTCTCCAATAATTAAGGCAGATGAAAAGCAAATTTCTGTAGCACTTGGAATTATTTTTATTTTAAATTCTGTAGCATTAATAATTTTTCCAATTATAGGACAAGCATTAAATTTAAGTCAGTTAGATTTTGGATTATGGTCAGCAATCGCTATTCATGATACGAGCTCTGTTGTTGGTGCTGCATCTAAATATGGCAATGAAGCTTTGGAAGTGGCTACTACTGTAAAATTAGCAAGAGCTTTGTGGATTATTCCAATTGCATTTATTTCTACATTGCTTTTCAAAACTAAAGGTTCAAAAGTTAAAATACCTTATTTTATCGGGTTATTCGTTTTGGCAATGCTTGCCAATTCTTATGTTCCTTTTATTCAATCAATAAGTCCATATGTTGTAGCATTATCTAAAAAGGCATTAGCATTAACCCTTTTCCTGATAGGAACTTCTCTATCTTACAAGACAGTGAAAAATGTTGGTTTAAAACCTTTCATAGAAGGAATTTTGCTTTGGGGGTTTATATCCATTATCTCTTTACTGTATATTTTGTATTTTAATTAAATTAGTTTTCCTTATACCTCCCCATTTATAACTTGCGTATTTATTTCTTTCAAGATGAAATATTTTTAATAAAAAAATTAAGATTATAAAAATCTAAGCGATAGACGTATTATTATGAGTAGGAAATAATTTTTTAAAAAAAAACAATTCTATTTAAAAAAACTGTTTTTTTCATAAAGACTTATAGTGATAAAACGCGATAAAATCTGTATATTAGCACGTTTAATATTGACAATTTAAAATTTAATATACTTATGTCTGAAGGAGAAAAGTTAATTCCTATTAACATTGAGGATCAGATGAAATCTGCCTACATTGATTATTCAATGTCAGTGATTGTATCAAGAGCGCTTCCTGATGTTAGAGATGGCTTAAAACCTGTGCATCGAAGAGTACTTTTTGGAATGTATGAATTGGGAGTAATGTCTAATAGAGCACATAAAAAGTCAGCTAGAATTGTAGGAGAAGTTTTAGGTAAATTTCACCCACATGGCGATAGCTCGGTTTATGATGCAATGGTGCGTATGGCTCAAGATTGGAGTATGCGTTACTTATTAGTAGATGGACAAGGTAACTTTGGATCGGTTGACGGTGATAGTCCGGCAGCAATGCGTTATACGGAAGCGAGAATGAAAAAATTCTCGGAAGAAATTCTCGCTGATCTTGATAAAGAAACTGTTGATTTTCAATTGAACTTTGATGATACTTTAGAAGAACCAAAGGTAATGCCAACTCGTATTCCAAACTTGTTGGTAAATGGTGCTTCAGGTATTGCGGTTGGTATGGCTACTAATATGGCACCACATAACTTAACAGAGGTTATTGACGGAACATTAGCTTATATCGATAATAATGATATTGAAATAGATGAATTAATAGAATATGTAAAAGCTCCAGATTTTCCTACCGGTGGAATTATCTATGGTTATGAAGGCGTAAGGGAAGCATTTAAAACTGGTCGTGGTCGTGTTGTAATGCGTGCTAAGGCAAGTTTTGAAGAGATAGATGGACGAGATTGCATTATCGTTACAGAAATACCTTATCAAGTAAATAAAGCCGAAATGATTAAAAAAACGGCTGAAGCAGTAAATGATAAAAAAATAGAGGGTATTGCTACAATTCGTGACGAATCTGATAGAAAAGGAATGCGTATTGTTTATGTTCTTAAGCGTGACGCAATTCCAAATATTGTATTGAATACTTTGTATAAGTATACACAACTGCAATCATCTTTCAGTGTAAATAATATTGCATTAGTAAACGGCCGTCCACAAACATTAAATTTAAAAGATTTAATTTACCATTTTGTTGAACATAGACATGATGTTGTAACAAGACGTACACAATACGAATTAAGAAAAGCAGAAGAAAGAGCACATATTTTAGAAGGATTAATAATTGCATCAGATAATATTGATGAGGTAATTGCTTTAATTCGCTCTTCAAATAATGCAGACGAAGCAAGAGCAAAATTAATTGAACGTTTTAATTTGTCAGAAATTCAGGCTCGCGCAATTGTTGAGATGCGTTTACGTCAGTTAACAGGGCTAGAGCAAGACAAATTGCGTGCTGAGTATGACGAGATAATGAAATTAATTAATCATTTAAGAGAGTTATTGGCAAGTAAAGAAATGCGAATGAACTTGATTAAAGAAGAATTAATCGAAATAAAAGAAAAATATGGCGATGAGCGTCGTTCAGTAATTGAATACGCAGGAGGTGATGTTTCTATTACAGATTTAATTGCCGATGAACAAGTAGTAATTACTATTTCTCACGCAGGTTATATTAAGAGAACACCACTTTCTGAATACAAAACACAAAATAGAGGTGGAGTAGGACAAAAATCTGCAGGAACAAGAGATCAAGATTTCTTAGAGCATATGTATATAGCTACCAATCACCAATATATGCTGTTCTTTACTCAAAAAGGAAAATGTTTCTGGATGAGAGTTTACGAAATTCCAGAAGGAACAAAAGTGAGTAAAGGACGAGCAATTCAGAACTTAATTAATATTGAACCAGACGATAAAGTGAAAGCGTTTATCTGTACTCAAGATTTAAAAGATGAAGAGTACATAAACAGTCATTACGTTATTATGGCTACAAAACAGGGGCAAGTGAAGAAAACGCCTTTAGAGCAATATTCACGTCCACGTCAAAACGGTATCAATGCTATTACAATTAAAGAAGACGATGAGTTACTAGAGGCAAAATTAACAGATGGTAAAAGCAAAGTTCTTATCGCAGTTAAATCTGGTAAATTAGTTCGATTTGACGAAGAAAAAACACGTCCGATGGGAAGAACAGCATCAGGTGTGCGTGGTATTACTTTGGCTGATGAGAAAGACGAGGTAATTGGAATGGTTTCTGTTAGTGATTTAGAAAGTGAAATTCTTGTAGTTTCTGAAAATGGATATGGAAAGCGTTCTTCTTTAGATGAATATAGAGAAACTAACCGTGGCGGAAAAGGAGTGAAAACAATGAACATTAGTGAAAAAACAGGTTTGTTGGTTTCTATAAACGTTGTTACAGATGCAGATGATTTAATGATTATCAATAAATCTGGTTTAACTATTCGTATGAAGGTTTCTGATTTAAGAGTAATGGGTAGAGCTACGCAAGGGGTTAAGCTTATTAACATTAAAGAGAATGATTCAATTGCTGCAGTAGCTAAAGTAATGAAAGAGGATGATGAAGAAATTGATACAGAAATTGTAGATATAGATACCGAAGGCACATTATTTGATGAAGCTAATAATTCAGATGAAGCAATTGAAGATAACCAAGAACAATAAAAAACACAAAATAAAATCGAATTACTTATGAATAAGAAGTATGCCTACTTATTATCAGCATTGTTAGTTTCAGGACTTACAATGGCTCAGAAAAAAGAGCTTAAAGATGCGGAAAAAGCAGTGAAAAAAGGAAATGTTACTGAAGCAACCGCAGCATTAAAGTTAGTAGAAGGAGTTTTAGGTCAAGCTACAACTGATCAAAAAGCACAATACTATTATTTAAAATCAAACTTAGCATTTCAGCAAATTGAGGCTAATAAAGATTTTGATGCAAATGTTCAAAAAATGATCGATGCGTATAAAGAAATCAATTCAATTGATAAAAATAGCAAATACGCAAAGCAAACAAATGAAGATTTAACTATTGTAGCTAGTAAAGTAATTAATAAAGCAATTGAAGATAATAACTCTTCAAATTTTAAAGGAGCTACGAAAAAATTTAGACAAGCTTACGATATTAATCCAAAAGATACTATTTATCTTTATTATTCAGCTTCTACAGCTGTAAGTTCTAAAGATTATAACACAGCTACAGATTATTATAAAGAATTAGTAAAGTTGGGTTATAATGGAAATGAATCTTACTACACAGCAGTTGAAAAAGCAAGTGGAGAAGTTCAAAATTTTGGTTCAGATTCAAAAATGAGAGACTTGATGGTTAAACAAGGAACTCATATTGATCCTAAATTTGTAAAAGAAGATTCAAAACGACCTGAAATTATAAAAAACCTTGCGTTGATTTATTATCAACAAGGGCAGTATGACGAGGCTGAAAAAGCTATTATTGAAGCAAGAAAAGCAAATCCAAATGACACAAACCTGATGTTAACTCAAATGGATTTATACTTGAAGTCAAATAATATGGGTAAATATGAAGAAATTGCTCGTGAAGCATTATCTAAAAATCCTAATGATGATGTGTTATTATACAATTTAGGAGTTACAAGTTACCAAGCTGGTAAATATGACGAAGCTAAAAAATACTATTTACAAGCAATTGAAATTAACCCTAAATCAGAAAATGCTTATTTAAACTTAGCGTTCATTAAATTACAACCAGATGAAGAGTTGTCAAATAAAATGAACAAGTTGGGAATGAGTGCTGCTGATAATAAAAAATACGAAGAGTATAGCAAGCAGAAAAAAGCTATTTATAGAGATGCAATGAATGATTTGGAAAAAGTATTGACTATCAATAAAGATAATCAAGAGGCAATTCAAACATTGAAAAATATTTATCGAGCATTAGAAATGAATGATAAATTAAAAGCTCTTGAAGCTAGAAAATAATAGAATAAAAAAGGTTAGACATTGTCTAACCTTTTTTTATGATTATAAAAGCTCAGCTCTTAATTGTTCAGCTGTTTTAGGAGATAAGTATCCGAGAGGAATATCAAATACAGTACAAGCACCTGTTTTACCTTCTTTAGCCATTTTAGAAATTGCTCTAGAATAAGCCACTAAAACAGAAGATGTAAATTCAGGATTACTATCTAATGTTAAATTAAATTCTATTCTTTGATTATTTGTATCGCCTGTTTGGCCAGTTCTCATCACAATTCCACCATGTGGCATTTTATTGTGGTTGCGATTTAATTCTTCTTCAGAAATAAAATGAACGGTTGTATTATAATCGCTAAAATAATTTGGCATTGTTTTAATTTCGCGCTCAATTTTTGTAATATCTGCACCTTCATTCGCAACAACGTAGCAAACTCTTTCATGTTTTTCTGCTGTAGCTAATATTGGATTTTCTCCAGCACGCACTTTTTCTAAGGCAGCTTCGATAGGAATAGTGTATTGCACTGCATTTTTTACACCCTCTAATCGTCTTATAGCGTCAGAATGTCCTTGGCTTAATCCTTTACCCCAAAAGGTATAAGTCTCACCTTGTGGTAAAATGCTTTCGCCCAATAAACGAGCCATCGAAAACAACCCTGGATCCCAACCCGTAGATATTAAACTTAACGTATCATTTGCTTTTGTGCACTTTTCAACTTTTGCAAAATATTCTGGAATTTTTGCATGTGTATCGAAACTGTCAACCGTATTAAAGTTAGCAGATATTTCTAAAACTTGCTCAGGTAAATCAGTTAATGATCCGCCACATAAAATCATTACATCTACTTTTCCTTTGTACGAAATAATTTCAGAAAGTGATACAATTTTTGCTTGTGTTGGTATAGATTCTGGCGAACGTCTTGTAAATATGGCTACTAATTCTAGGTCATTGTTTTGTGATATAGCTTTTTCTACTCCTTTTCCAAGGTTTCCATAACCTACAATTCCTATGCGAATTTTATTGGTTGTATTTGTCATTTTACTAGTGTTTGTTTTACATCTGTAAAAGTAGTGAAAATTTAAAATGTATAAAATTTAAAGCCTAATATTCTGTCTTAAATCTACGTGAATTAAGTTATATTTGTAATTCGTGTAATGCATAAAAAAGAAGTTGTACTATGAGCGGAAATACTTTTGGAAAGCATTTTAGATTAACCACCTTTGGAGAATCTCACGGAGAGGCTATAGGCGGAATAATAGATGGATGTCCATCTGGATTAATGCTAGATTTAGATGCGATAAAAAGAGAAATGAATCGAAGAAAACCAGGACAATCAACGTTGGTTACACAAAGAAAAGAAGATGACGAGGTGATTTTTTTATCCGGAATTTTTGAAGGAAAAACAACAGGTACTCCAATTGGTTTTATGATAAAAAACAATAATTCAAAATCGAAAGATTACGATCATATTGCAAATGTATACAGACCAAGTCATGCAGATTATGTTTACGATAAAAAGTACGGTATTCGCGATCATAGAGGAGGAGGAAGAAGCTCGGCGCGAGAAACAGCATGTAGAGTGGTAGCAGGCGCTATTGCAAAGCAATTGTTAACTAAATTAAATATTGTAGCATATGTTTCTTCTGTTGGAGAAATTGCAGTTGAAAAATCTTATGAAGAATTAGATTTTGGAGAAATTGAATCAAATTTGGTAAGATGTCCCGATATTGAAAAGGCAACTGAAATGGAGGAGTTAATTCGCGCAATTAAAAAAGAAGGCGATTCTATTGGCGGAACAATTACCTGTGTAATTCAAAATGTACCTGTTGGACTTGGCGAACCTGTTTTTGATCGTTTAGATGCTGAAATAGCTAAAGCAATGTTGAGTATAAATGCTGTAAAAGGAATTGAATTTGGTAGCGGATTTGAAGGGTCTAAAACAAAAGGAAGTCAAAATAACGATAGCATTTTGCCTAATGGAAAAACTAAAACGAATAATGCTGGCGGAGTTGTTGGCGGAATAAGCAATGGAATGGATATCTATTTTAAAATTGCTTTTAAACCAACGGCAACTTTAATGTTGAACCAAACTTCTATTGATACACAAAATAATATTGTAACGGTAAAGGGAAAAGGCAGACACGATGCTTGTGTTTTGCCAAGAGCTGTACCAATTGTAGAAGCTATGACAGCTTTGGTAATGATTGATATGTTTATTGAAGAATTTGGTAAACAAGACTTGCAGCTTCAAGAATAATTATTCTTGAAGCATATATCCTGTGCCTTTTATGGTGTGAATCAGCTTTTCATTTGATTCGTCTAACTTATTTCTCAAATAAGAAATATAAACATCTACTACGTTCGTATTAGTGTCATATTGTATGCCCCAAACATTTTCTAATATCTGAACACGCGTAAGTACTTTATTTTTGTTTTCTAACAAATATAAAAGTAATCGATATTCTTTGGGAGATAGATCAACTACTTTATCTCCTTTCATAACAATGTGTTTGTCAGTATCTAAGCGAATATCTCTACAGGTATGAAAGTTTGATTTCTTTTCGTAATTAAATTTTGTACGACGTGTTAACGCATTAATTCTCGATAATAATTCGTCAAAGTGAAAAGGTTTTGTCAAATAATCATCTGCTCCGCCGTCAAGTGCATCAATTTTATCAAGCGTATCGCTCAATGCACTTAATATCAAAATAGGAGTGTAATCTTTTTTAAAGCGAAGCATTTTTGTTAGCTGTATTCCATCAATATCAGGAAGCATTACATCCATCAGAATCAAATCCCATTTATTAGCAAACAATAGTTCTCTGGCTTCATTGCCTGTTGAAGCCAGTTGAACATTTATATTTTTTTCTTGCAATCCTTTTACGATAAATTCACTAATTCTTTTATCATCTTCAACCAATAGAATATTCATGTCAATTAATAATTAAAGTGAATTTGCCTTAATAAAATCAGAAACCAAATAAGCCATTAATTTTCCAACAAGATGATCGTTTGTAGGATAATCTAACGACGGAGCACCTTCGCATAAATGCAAATAAGCTACATTGTTTGATTCGCCAAAGAAATGAACAAATTGACGTGCACGTTCTACCGAAAACCCAGAAGGAGTAATGGCGCTACTTGCAATTTGTGGTATAGCATCTAAATCTATTTCGATGCCGTAAAAACTATTATCAATATGTTTTTTTGCAACTAATAATTCGTTGGTAAACGTTTTTTCTTTTCTAATGTTTATTTGCTCGTATGTATTGTATTTTACCTGATCTGCATGTAGTTTTATATCGCTAAATACTGCTTTAGAGGTATAGTTTTCGTGCAATCCAAAAATGAAATAATTCTTTAAGAAACCTTCTTCAAAAGCATAAGAGAAACCATTGCCGCTATGACGACCTTCTAATGGACGAAAATCAGTATGTGCATCAAAGTTAATTGCATTAATTGCTTTGCCTTTTGCTAAGGCTGTTCCTTTTATGTTTCCGTAAGCATTATTGTGTCCACCGCCAATTATAATTGGAATTTTACCAGCTTTTACAATTTTTGCAATGGTGTGAGAAACTTCTTTGTCAATCAGTTTTACTAATTCGAATAAACGTTTTCTTTCGTTAGTATTATTTGCATCTAAAAGAGCAGCTTCTTTTAATTCGTCCGAAAAATCTAAATTACCAAGCATGGTTAGCCAATAGCCTTTATTGAAACGATTGTGTTGAATGTTTAATAAAGCAGGAACGAATTTTGACCAAGCAGATGAAGTACCAGGTCTTCCAAAATTTGCTTTTACACCAATATCTTCAGGAATTCCTAACACAACATATTTGCTATCGTGTTTTATTAATTCACTTTCCCAATTATCAGCTTCTTGAATTAGCAATATTCTTTCGCCAAATTTAATTTCTCCACTTCGTAATGAAGTGGCTTTTAGCAGATTTTCTTTTGTAAAAACAATAAGTTTAGATTGTGTCATAGTACAAATTTGGATAAAAATACATTTTTTGAATTGTTTACGATTGTATTTTTCCGTTTAATATTACTGTTTCAATTAAATTACTTGCAAATGCATACGGTAATTCGTAGAATGAATTTACAGGTTTGCTAATAATTATACTTGCTTTTTTGCCTTTTGTAATACTGCCGTGCGTATGCCCAACGCCCATTGCATAAGCACCATTTATTGTTGCAGCATTAATTGCTTCTTCGGGTGTCATTTTCATTTTAATGCAAGCTGTTGCTACAACAAAATTCATATTACCTGAAGGCGTTGTACCAGGATTTGAGTCAGAAGCCAAAGCAATTGGCAATCCGGCTTGCATCATTTCTTTGGCAGGCGTATAAGGAATTGAAATAAAGAAAGAACAAGTTGGCAAGGCAACTGGCATTGTTTTGCTGTTTTTTAATATTTCAATATCTTCTGGAGTTACAATTTCTAGATGATCTACTGATAATGCACCGTGTTTTACGCAAGCGGCAATTCCTTCGATGGCAGTAAATTGATTAACATGAATTTTTGGTATTAATCCATATTTTTTTCCTGCTTCCATAATTCTTTCCGTTTCCTCTACAGAAAAATATCCTGTTTCTAAAAACGCGTCAATGTATTCTGCTAAGTTTTCGTTTGCGATGGCAGGAATCATTTCGTTGATAATTAAATCAATATATCCTTTGTGATTTTCTTTGTATTCTGCCGGAAATGCATGAGCGCCCAAAAATGTTGCTTTAATAGCAATTGGATAATTTTCTTTTAAACGTTTGATAACGCGAAGCATTTTTAACTCAGATTCAACCGTAAGTCCATAACCCGATTTTATTTCTACGGCTCCAGTACCTTGGCTAATTACTTCTTCTAAACGTTTTTTAGATTGCTCATAAAGCTCATCTTCAGAAGTTTCTTGAAGTTTTTTTGCCGAGTTTAAAATTCCACCACCGCGATTAAAAATTTCTTCATAGCTCAATCCGTTAATTCTGTCAACAAATTCTAATGTTCTATTGCCTGCATATACCAAATGCGTATGACTATCTACCCAAGTTGGTAAAACTACACGATTTGTAGCATCTATAATTTGGTCAAAATTTTCGTCAGACGGACAAGAATTCATCGAACCAAATTCTTTAATTAAATCATTGTTTATTACAAGATAAGCATGGTCAATTTTAGGTAATTTTTTCATGTCTAAACCCGAAACCATTTCTACGTGTTGCTCTCTTGTTTGTAGCAATTCCTTTATGTTTTTAATAAGAATTTTCATTGTATTTTTATATTTTGATTAATTTTAAACAAAACTCCTTTTATAAAGTTTTATCTTTAAACAAATTTACTAATGTGAAACGAGTTAAATATAGTAAAATAAGAAAACTTCAGCCAAATACATTGGAATATTCTGGTGCATTTCCAGATACGCCTATTTCAATGCAGTTATTTGTTTATACAGAAGATTTTTTTGAAGAATATAATGATTTGACCTTGAAGGAAATGGAGCAGATTATAAAAAAGTCAGATCCAAATGCAATTAAATGGTTTAATCTACATGGATTGCATGATGTTGATTTACTTTATAAAATTGGTGAGTTTTTTTCAATTCAACCTTATATTATGGGAGAAATTTTAAATTTTTCTAGAAGAACACGAGTTGAAGATTTGGAAGATACGCTATTTTTTAGCTTAAAAGCTATTTTGCCAAATACAGAAAAAAATCAAGCGCTGTGGATTGAGCAAATAAGTTTTATTCTGCAATCTAATTTCTTGTTGTCTTTTCAAGAGAAAAAAGGCGATTTTTTTCTGATGATACGAGAGCGAATTCGTAAAAGAATTGGGCAAGTGCGCAAAAGAGATAATGGATATTTACTTTATACTTTAATTGATTCGTTGATTGATAGTTTTTTTATGCGTTTGGATGAGGTGGAAGATAGAGTGGAGGATGTATTGTTAGCAGCAAGAATAAGATATAAAAGAGAAATTTTGTTTAGTATTGAAGGATTAACCCAAGAACTAAATGATATAAAAAGGGCTATTTTACCTATGCGAGAAGCATTGAATAATGTAAGAACCTTACATGATAAAAAGGAAAGTTCTACAATAATTAGCGAAGAAAGTATGCTGTTTTACGATAGATTACAATATAAAAGTATTGAGATTTTAGAGCAGATAGAGTATAACTTTAATAAGTTAGACAGTGCTACTAATTATTATTTCTCAGCCCAAAGTTATCGCATGAATGAAATAATGAAGGTGCTTACTATTGTTTCGGTTATTTTTATGCCACTAACGTTTATTGTTGGAGTTTATGGAATGAACTTTGAAAATATGCCAGAGCTCACTAGTCCAAATGGTTATTATTACACTCTATTTACAATGTTGGTAATTGTATTGCTGATGATTGCATATTTTAAATGGAAGAAATGGTTTTAAAGTAAGAATTAAACGAAAATATCAAAAGCCCGATGCTTACATATAGGGCTTTTGTGTAGAAAATAACATAAATAAAGCTTAAGCTCTGTTCAACTTAAAAACCACATAATAGAGATTAAAACGGTATTATTACTGTTATTGTTTAAAACAAAATTAGAGTTGAAAATTATTTTTTCTATAATCCTTCGTTATTTCACAAAAGTCAAGACGATTTCGAACAGTAAAATAATATTTATACAAAATTACTGTCAATTTCAGTTATTAACAGTAGTAAAAACACTATTCTAATAAAATATTAATAACTTTAATCTATTATAGCATAATAAATCTTTTTTTTGTATTTTGCATTAAACCTTTAATTCCTAATGAAGATGAATCCAACAAGACTATTTGACTTTCCATACTATCAATTACAACATTTTCCACTAGAAGATGCTTTGGTTACGAAAGTAAACGGACAATGGGAACGTACCTCAACAAGTGCGTATATACAAAAAGCAAATGCTCTTTCAAGAGCTTTTTTGCGAATGGGAATAATTAAAGGCGAAAAAATTGCTGTTATTTGTAGCAATAATCAAACTCTTTGGAATATCGTAGATATTGGTGTTATGCAAATTGGTGCTACTAACGTACCTATCTATCCAACAATATCAGGAGAAGATTATAAATATATCTTAAATCATTCTGAATCAACCTATTGTTTTGTGTCAGATATTGAAGTTTACAATAAGTTAATTGAAGTAAAAGACCAAATTCCTTTATTAAAGGAAATATATTCTTTTGATGAAATACAAGGATGTAGAAACATAAAGGAACTACTAAAATCTGGAGCAGATGAATCTAATCAAACGGAGGTAGAAGTTCGTAAAGAGAGTGTACAACCAAATGATTTAGCTACACTTATTTATACCTCAGGCACAACAGGTAAACCCAAAGGTGTAATGCTTTCGCATAACAACATATTATCTAATGTAATGGACAGTAATAATAGAGTGCCTTTCACAGCAGAAGAAAAATATAGGGCTCTTAGTTTTCTTCCTATTTGTCACGTATTTGAGCGTATGCTTATCTATCTATACCAATATAACGGTGTAGCTATTTACTATGCTGAATCGATTGAAAAAATGGGAGAAAATTTAAAGGAGATTAAACCCAATGTTATGACGGTAGTACCTCGACTATTAGAAAAAGTATATGACAAGATATTCACTACAGGTTCTGCTCTTACTGGATTAAAAAAACGCATCTTTTTCTGGGCACTAGAATTAGGATTTAAATATGAACCATATAATCGCAGTTTTTTCTATGATCTCCAATTAAGCATTGCTCGTAAATTAGTTTTCAAGAAATGGCAAGAAGCACTAGGAGGAGAAATGAAAATTATTGTTTCGGGAAGTGCTCCACTGCAAACTAGACTATCTAAAGTGTTTAATGCTGCAGGATTGCCTGTTATGGAAGGATATGGACTAACAGAAACCTCTCCTGTAATATCCGTTAATGACGCTAGAAATCACGGATTAAAATTCGGAACTGTTGGTAAGGTATTGCCAAATGTGGAAGTGAAAATTGCGGAAGATGGAGAGATTCTTTGTAAAGGTCCTAATGTTATGTTAGGTTATTACAAAGATGAAGAGCGCACTAAGGCAGAAGTAATTGACGGCTACTTACATACTGGAGATATTGGACATATAGATGAAGATGGTTTTTTGAAAATTACTGATAGAAAAAAAGAAATGTTCAAAACCTCTGGAGGTAAATATGTAGCTCCACAAATCATCGAAAACACTTTAAAACAATCTCGTTTTATAGAACAAGTTATGGTTATTGGAGAAGGTGAAAAAATGCCCGCAGCCTTTATTCAACCAAACTTTGAATTTGTTAGAGAATGGGCTAGAAGAAAAAAAATAGATATAGGTACAACCAATAAAGAATTGGTTAACAATCCTGCTGTTATCAATAGAATTGAAAAAGAAATAGAAATAGTGAATAAAAAATTTGGTAAATGGGAGCAGGTGAAAAAGTTTGAACTTACGCCAGATATTTGGAGTATCGAAAACAATCAACTTACTCCAACGCTAAAATTAAAAAGACGCGTTATCATAGAAATGTATAAAGATCTATACGATAAAATATATCGCTCTTAATTACTGCAAAAAATAGATGCTTATAGCAAGCATCTATTTTTGTATCTCTTCATACTAATATTCAAAGTTTATAGCTTAAATATTCAATTGACCCGTTGTGCATTTTAAATAATAGGTTTCTTTAAAGTATTTAGATTTCTGTTGAGTAAAAATTTATTAATATATT
>CANQRD010000044.1 GCA_947626185.1 uncultured Flavobacterium sp. | reverse complement strand
TTTTTATAAATATAACTACAACTGATAAGTCAATATATTGGTTGATTTCATAGATTTAAACTGCATATAATTATTAATGACAAAGGAAAAATCTTGAGTTTTGCTATTACATAAACTAATGTAAATGATCTTGAGCCTCTAAAAAAAGGGATTTCTTAAAATATCTTTGGGAAGTTATTTGCAGATAAAGGATATATAGTCACTAAACTTTCTGTATTATTATTTCTATATGAAATTGAATTAATTACTAGTATTAATAATAATAGGAAGAACTCGCTCATGAATATATCCGATAAAATCTTACTTATGAAAAATATCTGTGATTAAAACTGTAAAAGGATGAATTAAAAAACGTGTATCAAGTAGAACACGCTAGACACAGATCTTCTATTAATTTCTTTACTAATCTTATCGGAGGCATTATTGCATAGTATTTCCTACCTAAAAAACTAGCTATAAAATATGGGAGACTATAAACTAATCAACTAACGTTTTTATAATAAAATCCAGGTTAACACATAAGTATTTAAGCACGAAAATATTTTTAACCACAACAATTCCTGGCAATATAAATAGCTTATCATTATTAACCCCCCAAAGTAGTTTTAGTTTTTTTCACAATTATTCAAGAAAAATAAAAGACATTGGTATTATTTCAAAATCAGGTACAGGTTACTATTTTTCAATTAATAATGCAATATTTATAAATCAATCTCAAACATTGTAAATGCAAATAGATTTTTGGCACCAGTTAGCTTTACAATATACTATTATGAAAATTACCCCTACACATTCCTTAAAATTAGGCGATAAATATACTATGATAGATAACTTAGTGTTAGTTAAAGTTTCTGGAACAAAAACATAAAGATAAACGGGCAGAGACAAACAATAATGACATTCAGGCTAAATTATCATACTACAAGTTATCAACACTGTTAACAAAGTTATTAACAGATGTGTTAATAACTTAAAAGTAACAATTTACAGCAAAACAAAAATACTTTATCAAAATAATTTTAATATTTATAAGAAAAATTGTAACAAATTATTCACAACAAACATCAATTAAAGCACCTTATTAACAATATTGATAACTAACAGAAATATTATGTCGTCTAAAAAATTACTATTATCAATACTGTTTCTTAGTATTATAACTTCTTTACAAGCACAGAATACATTAAAAGGAAGAGTTGTAGATAAAGAGAATAAACCTATCGATTTTGCTGAAGTTCATTTAATAAAAGAAACTGACGAACAATTAGCTCAGCAAAGTTTTACAGATGAAACAGGTGTTTTTATTCTAAATAATATTACTTCTGATACTTATCAATTCACCATTCAATATTTAGGTAAATATGTTTATTCTTCAAAATTAATAATAGATAAAAACATTGATTTACAAACCATTACTATTGAATCCAATATATCATTGGATGAAATTGTAGTAAAGGCAGAGAAAAAATTAATAGAAAGAAAAGCAGATCGTTTAGTTTTTAACACCGTCAATAGTATTGCTTCACAAGGAATGGATGCTGTAGAAGCGCTTAGTAATACTCCTTTAATCAAAGTACAAAACGACAAAATAAGCATTGTTGGCAAAAGTAATGTAACGATTATGATTAATGATAAGATTTTGCACTTACAAGGTGATGCTTTGACTAATTATTTAAAAACATTGCGCTCAGATGATATCGAAAAAATAGAAGTAATTACAAATCCTCCTTCAAAATATGAAGCAAGCGGTAATGGAGGAATTATCAACATTGTTTTAAAGAAAAATAAACGTTTAGGTTTATACGGAAACATTGGTACTTCTTATGCCTATAATAATCATAATGTTGGTTCAGCAAATACCAATTTAAATTATCAAACAGATAAATGGAATTTTATGCTAAAAGTCAATGGCAGTAAAGGACAATATTCTAGTAATAGTAAAACTACTTTTGAAAATGTTCAATTATTGTCAAAATCTTTCAACAATCCTTTAGGGTCATACAATTATGGAGGAATAAACCTGACTACAAATTATCAAATTTCTGAAAAAAGGCTAATTGGTATTACTTATGATTATTCAAAATCAAAAGGCTACATCGATAGAAAAAATAGCTCAGAATACTATTCTAAACCTAGTTATGCAATGGATTCTATTATTAATTCAATCTCAGAACAAAAAGATTATAACACCTACCATACCGCTAATTTATTTTACGATTACAAACTAGATACGTTAGGAAATAAGATTTCAGTTGGAGTAAATTATTTTTCAAACTTAAATGGCGAAAATAACAACTTAAATGATTACAATAATCAAAACTATCTTTCAAATGCGATTCAATATGTAAATAATTTAGACTACCAGGTTTGGAGCGGAACAGCAGACGTTGCTTACAAATTATCTTGGGCAAATATAGAATTTGGGAGTAAATACTCTAATTACAATAATCAATCAAAAATGCTTTCATATAAACAATTAAACGATGAGTGGGTATATGATACAACTAGGAGTAATCATTTCAATTATAAAGAAGATAATATTGCAGGATATCTTAGTTTAAACAAAAAAGTAAATGACAAACTAAATGTAAAAGTTGGTTTGCGCTTTGAGCAAACTAATGTAAACGCACATCTATTTGAAACTAATGAAAAGTTTACAAAGTCATACGGAAAATGGTTTCCTTCCGCATATGTATCTTATGATTTAAATAACAACAATACCTTTAACTTCAATTATTCCAGAAGAATTCAACGTCCTTATTTAGGTATTTTAAATCCATTCAGATACTACTCGAATAATTTTACTTACCAAAGCGGAAATCCAGAATTAAATCCATCTTTTACCGATTATTTCGAATTTAATTATTCATTATATAATTCATTATCAATAGGTGTAAGTTATTACCATGTTTCAAATTCATTCTCGGAATACATGACGTATGAAAATAACATTTTTGCAACTACTTATTACAACATGTTAAATGCCGACAATTATGGATTAGATGTATCATATAGCGATAAAATAACTGGCTGGTGGCAAACAAATACCGGAAGTAATACTTATTATGCGGCTTCTTATTACAACCAAAGCATATCAAACCAAATTCCATAAAACGGAATAACATTTAGTTATTATTCTCAAAATACATTCACAATCAATAAATAAAAAACATTAAATGTGTTTATCAACTGGTATCATCAATTACCTAACAAAGAAGACAATACAAAATATTTTGCCTATAAAACACTATCAACAGGTATAAAAACCAATTTATTAAATAGAAAATTAAATCTAAATCTAACTATTTCAGATTTATTTAATACGGGTAAATCTAGTGGCATAATGTATTATACAAATAATATACAAACATATAATAACACGTGGAATAGCAGAAGATTAAACCTTAGTGCGTCTTATACATTTGGAGATAATTCGAATAAAAAAAGTGTTAAAGAAGCATCTTTTGAAGAAAAAAGCAGAAGCAACAAATAGCGGAAATTATAATTTACAAACTTTAACATTAAAATAAACGTAACGAGTGTAACAAAAATCAATACTCTTCTACCAATGTAAGTAAACAAGTTGTTTGTTTCTTGTTTTCCAATAAAAGTTTAATTACACCTATTTATTTACCAACACTAAACGAATAAGTAAAAGTACTTTTATGTATAAATGGTATAATAAACCATTTTAATTGATTAGTTAGTTGACCGTCCTTTGTAGAAAACACACAGGACGGTCTCATTTTATCTTATTTTTTTTACACTGAGTTTATATACCTAAATGTTTGTCAAACTCTATAAAAAGTCATATTTTTTTACGTATTTTGTGCAACTATCAATATTTTCAAGACTTAACCCGGCTTTCTCTAAACTAAGATGACTACAAAAATTCAATTTAAACTAAGTAATGACGTACTTCTTACTATTATTAAAATGGTTGAACAAACAAATGATTTAATTGTGCATTCCGTTGACGAAGCATTACTAATTAGTATTAAAGAGGACCTACTTACAAAATTAGAGGACAAAGCAAAAACAATACAAAAACAAACTTCTATTCTTGATCATAATAAAAAGCATCTCGTGGTATTAAAATATCACGAAGCTTACACCATGTACAAGCTTTTAAACGTAGTTTATTGCAAAGAAACTTTTGCAGAGCATGTTCATATAAAAAAAATCAAACGCTTATTAATTGATTTAGAAAACAAAGTTACCAACTTTGATACAGAACAACCTTTAACAATTGACAAAGCTACCATTCATCAAGAAACAATTATTGAAGAAATTTCCTTTTCAGAACAAGATATCTCAGCTATATTAACCGAGGATGACAATCAGCAAATGGACTTAATTTCTTTGGAAAAAGTAGAAGATATTTCTGTTGACAGCTATTCTATTTTTGATTTGTTTGACAACGATACTTTTAAACAAAACGAAACTGAAGAAATAACTCTTGATAAAAAAATAGAGCAAGCGATTGAAGCAGAGATTTTACAGGAAGAAACAACTCAATATACCAATACACTTGACGAATTAACTGAACAAGTGATTGAGACAGAAATTTTAGAAGAAAAAACAGATGCCTTGAACGAAAAAATTGAAGAAGAAGAGGTAACTCAATCTATCAAAACAATTAACGATGTAATTGAACAAACGATTGAAACAAAAATTATAGAAGAAGATATAATACTACCTAATGAGATAATCGAAAAATCTGTCAACGATATAATTGTAAACAATCCTTCAATAATTTTTAATGGAATTGTTTCAAAATCATCTATTTCTATTGAAACAGATAAAGAACATAATAATACACTAGAAACCATTTTTGAACCGGTTCAATTTAATGAAGAAATTAGTTTATTTAAAGAGATTGAAACAGTAAACACGTCAGAAAAAAAAGAAAAAAAGAAAAAATCGAAAGGCACCTCTTCAGAAGGACAAATTAGTTTATTTTAATTTTCTAAATAATAAAAAAGGCGTCGAATTCGACACCTTTTTTTATATTCCACTAATTTCTGTTACATAATTTGTATTATTATTTCTAGCATCAAAACGCTTTGCTAAATCCATTGCTTCATTTTTAAAATAAGTATATAAATCAAGCAAGTTATAATTTCCATCTAATTTAAAATAAGGCAATTGAGATGAAATAGTTAAACTCACTTCTCCTCCATTCTTTGTAATTTGCATCATTTGACGCGCAAAATGATAACGTAAAATATCTTCTGCATCAATTTCCCAAGCAGAAATACGCTCAAAAATTGTCCATGTTTCTAGATGATTTATTTCGTACATATACGTTAGCAACAATCCCATCGAATAACCTACGGAACTATCGTATTTATCATTTCGCTCGTATTCTTCCATCGCTTGATTAAAAAAAGATGCTGCTCCTTCTGCATCACCAGCTTTCCAAGAATAATAAGTTAAACTACAAAACGTTTGAAATGGCATTGAATAGCACGTTAGTTTTTTGTGAATTAAATCTTGCGCCTTTACAATTGCTTCATTTAATTTTCCTTCAAACAAATACAATTCAACTTCAGTATCCAACTCACAGGCTGGGCAATTTGTCATATCATCTACCAATTCGGTATGTGCCAAATCAATCCAATGTTTTGCTTGTGCATAATCTCTTAAATGAAAAGCCAAACCTGTCATTACATTGTAATACGCACGTAAGCTAAATCCGTTTTTAACTAAACGCTCTTTTAAATCATCGCCGATTTTTACAATTTCTTCCATCGGAATAAGAGCACTTCTATAAGCTGAACAAAACATCCATTTGTATTCCCACAAAAAATCAGCTTCGTCAAAATATCCTTCATTAGCATCGCTGGTTTGAACAATCCATGCAAAAGCTGGAAAACTTTCATTACAACGCGAAGTATTTCGTTCCTGACGAATTAAATCCAAACGCAAATCAAATCCCCAATCAATATCATTGTGTTTATCGGCAAGTTGAATTGCTTGCTTTAATGCCACAATTTTATCGTCGCTATTTTTATAACTTTTTACTTGTAGTAAAATCTTTTGTATTTCTAAGTTGTAATTCATCTTTCTTGATTTTCTTTTTCCAATTTCTTCAATTCATTTTTAGCATTTTCATTTCCATTTCTTTTGTCGAAACGAGAAGCTAAATCAGTTGCAATTGTGAAATAATAAGTTGCAATATCTTTTAATACATAACTATTTTTTGAATTAAAAAACGGAACTTTTGGCGATAATTGCAATTGTTTTTCTCCTTCTCTATCAAACACAAATGCCATATGACGGCTCAGCATATAACGCAAATCATCTTCTGCATTCTGATCCCAATCTGCCATGATTTCATAATAACTCCATGCATCTTCATCCTTACACAAATGCATTGCATAAACAAATCGGGTTAATCCATACAACAACGAACTGTTTATTTCTGACAATTTTGTAAATTCTTCCTTGGCTTTTGCAATATATTCTGTGGCTTTACCAAAATTTGATTTTGCCATAAAATACGCCATTGATACATAGGTTTCAAAAGGCAAAGAAAAATCATTCAATTTCTTGTACTCCATTTCCTGCATCAATTGCATGGCTTCATCAAAATTACCCAAACGAGAAGCATTTTCAATTTCATTATCGTACATCATTGTTTCATTGCAAATTTCATCTAAAGGTTCTGTTCTGGCTTGCTCTACATAAAAATTACTCAATGTATAATCGCCCAAATGTTGCGCCAAACCTGCCATAGTGTAATAATAACTTCGCTTCGAAAAATCGTACTTATCCAAACGTGTTTTTAAATCATTTGCTAAAGCATAAACTTGCTCCAACGGAAAATTTAAATTGCTATATGCCGAACAAATCATCCATTCGTATTCTTCAAAAAATTCAGCTTCATCAATTTGTTCTGGATATTGCTCGCATTGCGCTAAAAGCCAAGCAAAAGCCGCCGGACTTTCTTCGCATTTAGATGTACTTCTTTCTTCTCGAATAAGCATTACACGCAAATCGATTCCCAAATCTAAATCGTCATTTTTATCAGCTATTTGAATCGCTTGTTTAAACAAACCAATGCAATGTGGTGCGTTACCAGCAGATTCTTGAATTTGCAATAACAAACGCTGTATTTCTAATCGGTACAACATTTTATATTTCGGGTAAAAAATTAGTCATTCCCAAAATCACAAATTGGTATAACGCATGATTAAAAATATCCATTTCTTTTTTATTGATGGTATAACCACCAAGCATCAACGCTTGCACATACAATACATTTACCAATGCTTCAAACAATTCTGCGTCTTTTAGTGCCAATAATTTTAGTACCAAATCATTTTGCTGATTAAAGCACAACGTTGGCAATTCTTCTTCTTGCTTTTTAAAATGCCCTAATGTCATTGCAAACGGACTTGTACCTT
This sequence comes from uncultured Flavobacterium sp., assembly GCA_947626185.1. Taxonomy (GTDB): domain Bacteria; phylum Bacteroidota; class Bacteroidia; order Flavobacteriales; family Flavobacteriaceae; genus Flavobacterium. Next base: position 10,728 of record CANQRD010000044.1, on the reverse strand, counting down.
GCGATAGATTTTGAATATTTTTATTGTTTAACGATTCTTCATTGGCAATATAAATAGCGGTTGTATCTTTTGGTTCAAATCGCTTAACCTCAGCCTTGCAATAATGTTGTTTTAAAATTTTATTAGCCTTTTCTACAAATTGCTGCAAACGTTCGTCATCAATGTTTGCTTCTTCAAAGCTATCGAGCACATCATTTGGTCGAATAATTTCGATGGTTAATTCTGGACGAAAACGATGAATTTTTTCTATCAATTCTGCTTCATAACTATACGCAGCATTGATTACCAACTTATTTTGAGAACCTGCAATACGTCTAATTTGTCTATAATCATCTAAAGACGGTGTATAGAAAATGGTATTGTAATTCGATTTTATATCGCCAAACAACAAAGTTCCTTGATTGGTTTCGAAAGGCAAATAATCTTCAAAAAGTTGTAAGATTTCATTATCTGACGCAGCCAAAGATTTAATATACAAATGATGTACGTTGATAATTTTTTCTAAAATATCAATATCTGAAACCGACAATAATTTTAAATAATCTTTAAAGCAAATGGTCAATTCCTTTTTTGCTTCTGCCAACAATGCATTATTCATCAACGACTCTCTTGAAGCGGTTGGTTGTAACATATTTGAATTGATAATGCAACGCACAAACGATGTCCATTCTGGCAATAAATTATTTGCCTGATCGCACAAATACATTCTTTTCAAAAATATTTTATGTTCTTTAGAAGTTGTTGTATTTACCTTATTTGGAATTACAAATGCCATTCCTTGAATATCTCCTGCTTCTGATGCGATAGGAAAAACATCTAAAAAATTGGTTTTAAAAACTTCTTTTCCGTAGGCTAACAATTCCGTTTTTGATGCTTTTGGATTTAGCCAAATTGGATGTCCATCAACAATAACTTCTTCCTTATCATTTTCTATTAATTTAATTTCAATGGGAAGTGCGCTACCAAAATAAAGTACATTTTTTTTAATGTCTTCTTTTTTAAACAACGAACGCCAGTTGGGTTTTGCTTTTAAAATTACTCTTGTACCTACTTCGGGCAAAAGGGCAATTGTTTCTACTGCATAAGTGCCATCTGCTTTTCCGGTCCAACGAACTGATTCGTCTTTGAACAACGAGCGCGATTCAACAACAATTTCTTCCGAAACCACTAAACAAGACAATAATCCAATTCCAAAACGACCAATTAAATCTTTATCTGCCAATTCTCCTCGTTTTGAACTTTGTCCAATTACCGATAAAAATTGATGCATATCATCAACCATTAATCCTACTCCATTGTCTTGAAAGATCAATTGATCTTCGTTAAAAAACAACGTTATTTTACCGCTAAAACTTTCATCAATTCCTTTTCTTACCGTTACAGCATCTACTCCATTTTGCAATAACTCTCTGATAAAAACCGTTGGTGAACTATAAATATGTTCGCTCAACAATTCTATCATTCCTTTCATATTTACTTGAAACTGAAAATCTTTTCCTTCCATTATCTTCTTCTTTTTCTTGGTCCGCCAACAATACGTTGTGCATCTTCATTTCCATTTTCTGCCGCTTGCTGATACCAATGTAACGCTGTTTCATCACTTTGAGGTACACCTTCTCCTTTTAAATAGCAGTTTCCTAATTCGTACTGTGCCATATCAAAACCTTGATGAGCAGCTTCTTCTAAATACGGAACACCCAATTCCCATTCTTGTTGCTCCATTAACAAAACACCTGTATAAGCACTTGCTTCCATATTTCCTCTATCGGCAGCAATACGTAAATTTACCAATGCTTCATTTGCATTTTTTTGCGTTCCTATTCCATAGAAATAGCAAATTCCCAATCGGAAATAAGCTGCATCATAATTGTTTTCAATGGCTTTTTGATAATACTGAAAAGCCTTTTCTTCGCTTTGATCGATTCCGATTCCGAATTGATAACATACTCCAATTCCTTCTGAAATTCCGCCCAACTCTTCTGCTGCTTGATAATACGGAAAACATTTTTCATAAGGTTGATCTTGCTCATAACCATACAAATAATAATCGCCCAATGTTAGCATAGCTAAAACAGATTGATTATCTACCGCTTGCTCCAACCAATGCTTTGCTTGTTGTAAATCTTTTTGCACGCCATAATCGTACAAATAATAACAACCCAATTTATATTGTGCAAAACCATATCCTAATTCGGCTGCTTTTGCCATATAATCAAAAGCTTGTTGAGGCTGATGTTCTACTCCTGCTCCTTCTTCGTAAGCCAAAGCTAAATCTACATTGGCATCAGAATAGCCCAATTGCAGTGCTTTTTCAAACAATTCAAATGCTATTTGATGATTTTCTTCTCCTCCAATTCCGTATCTATAAAAACGCGCCAACTGATAGATTCCTTCTGGCATATCTGCTTCAGCTGCAATGGAAAAATATTCTCTTGCTGCTTCGTAATTTCTTTCTCCCAACACACCATCTTCATGCATAAAACCTAAGCGAATTGCCGCATACGGATAATTTGACTGCAATGCATCTTCATAAATACTTTTTGCAATTTGTACATTTTTTTCTACAACAAATCCATTTTCTAACAACATGGCTAATTCTACCTTACAATAATTGGATTGAAATAAATCAATACCTTTTCGATAAAATTCTAATGCTTTGTTTATTTCTGGTTCTTGTTTGTAGCGATAATATCTTCCTGCAGCTTCAATTCCTTTTACATTATCTCTATTGGCAGCAATTTCAAAATATTGAATAGCCAATTGATCTGCATTTTCTACCTCAATTTCTTCATACTGATATGCCAACCCTAAACGATACGGCGCATAATCATCCCCTAATTCAGTAGCTTTTTCCAATAATTCTTTTGCTGCTGCAACATCTTGTAAAACATTTGGATGTTCTAATAAAGCAACGGCTTTTTCGTTCATTGCTTTAGTGAAGTTTGTTGCTATAGCACGATCTAAATATTCGATAGCTGTAGCAATATTTTGATAATCGGAATGATATAAGTACAAAACAGCCAATTCTAACAACGCTTCGTTAGAACCATATAAAGCTGCTTTTTCTAAAACTGGAATTGCATCCAAAAAATTAGGCTCAGAACCATCTGTTGGATATAAATAATAATAGCCTAATACAAAGCCCGAATAAGCTATACCACACGCAAAACCATACTCTAGATAAGCAATACCTTTTTCTTTAGAAAAGTTTAATGCATCAAAACGGCCATTTGCAATCAACATTCCCATTAAATAATTAGAATATCCGCAACCGTTTGCAATACCTTCTTGCAATGCTTCGGCAGCTTTTACTTCTTGTTCTTCCCTTAAGTAATATTCAGCTTTTATATACAATCCTCTTTTTTCTTGCTCAAAAAAATCTTTGTATTTTTCAATTACATTTCTTCCTTCTTCTTCAGAAGTACATGCATTAAATTCGATATTTAAGGCAAATAATTTACCAATGTGATTATCGTTTGAATAAGACGATTCTATCATTTGTAAGCCTTTTGCTTTATCTTCAACAAAACCAAAATTGCCATAATAAGTATTATATCCAACAAATGATATTGATGTAGCATCTTTATGTTCTTCACCTTGCTTTAGATACTGAATTGCTTTTTGCTCATCTTTAAATCCAAAACGTGCATTTAAGTACATTTCGTGCAAAAACGAATATGCTTTGTAATAATCTTTTGTTACAAATAATTGATGCGTTGCCTCAACATCTGCAAACCATTGTGCATAATCGGTATCATTTAATAAAAAACTAGAAAACTCTCTATGTGATTTTTCGTTGATTTGCTCGTATAATTTATAAAAAACTTCGTTGTCAAAATCATTTGTTAATGCTACAAAACACAATGCACTTGCTTTAAACCAATTTTCTGGCTGAGCATAATTATTTGTCGTAAAAAGTGTTTGAGCTATTTGTGCTAACTCGTCTTTTTGCACAGAAAAAGTTGAGCTATAATTTTGATATATTACAGAAGAATTGTTCATATTTTAAATTTCAGAAAAAGACAAAATGTCTTTAAATTAATATATAAACAAATTTAAGAAAGCTTATTGACAAAACGGTTACAAAAAACATCTTGGTCAAAAAAGATAGAAGAAATAAATGCTATTTGTATCAAATAACTATTGAAAAATAAGTAAACTAAGCGTTTAAATATTTTTTATTTACACGTGTAGAAGCTATGTAGGAAGCAACAAACCCAAGAATAAAAATACTAAAAAACACCACAACAATATTTATTACATCAAAACGAACAGGATAAGGAAAATCTGGTCGAATTTCGATAAAGCCAAAATATTCTTGCAGCACAACTGCAATTGCACCAAGTGCTATACCAATAAATCCACCCAACGTACTAATAATCATTCCTTGAAACAAGAATATTCTTCTCAATTGCTGTAAAGAAACTCCCATGTCATTTAATGTTTTTAGATTAGTTTTCTTTTCTAAGATAATCATTAACAACGCTCCTACTAAGTTAAAAAGAGCAATAATCACCACCAATAAAAAGATAAAATACACCACTGCATTTTCTGTATTTAGCATTCGATATAAACTATCGTTTAGTTGCATTCTATTTTTTATAACTACTGAATCACCAAAAACAGATTGAATAAAATTAATTGCCTGTTTTTCTGATACTCCTTTCGCTAAAGTAAATTCTATAGAAGTATATTCGTTGTCTTTTAGGCTTAATAAATACTGTGCCAATGGAAGATCGACAAACACATATTTACTGTCTATATCATCATTAACTAACGAATATATTCCTGTAGGTATCAAATGAGTTTGGATAAAAGCTTCTTCTGGATTGTTAATTACACCTGATCCTGGTTTTATAGACATTACTTGAAAACTATTCTCTACATCAAATAATCCCATAGAAAGATAATAAGCCATTCCAAGCCCTACTACGGCATCATCGCTGTTAGGACTAATCCATTCGCCCAATTCTACCTTATCTTCAAATTGACTTACTTTTTTAAAATTTTCATCTACTCCTTTAAGAATAGCTACCGTTTGTTTTTCATTATAAGTAAACAACAAACGATCTTCTACCACCTTAGCAACACCTTCAAAAAACGGAGATTCTTCTAATTGCTGAAACTGTTGTTCATTTACAACAATACTTTTGCCTTTTGCACTAAATACCTTCAACTCTGGATCGAGATCATTGGCAAAAGATAAACTAAACGTACGAAGCCCGCTAAACACAGCTAATACAATAAACATAGCCATTGCACTCACCACTATTCCGATGGATGCAATGCTTGTTATAATATTAATTGCTTTGCTTTTACTTTTACTAAAAGCATAGCGTTTTGCTATGTAGAACGAAATTTTCACTTTTTATTTCTTCTGTCTCTTTGCTAATAACTCTGGACTTACAATCGGATTTTCTTCTCCCTTTAATGCCTTATCAATTTGCTCAATGTACTCTAAGCTATCATCAACATAAAAAAGTAAATCTGGTACTTTTCTCATTTGATTTTTAACACGTTGTGCCAAATCATGTTTAATCAGTGGCGCGTTTGATTGTATTGCTTTCAAAAGTTCTTTTGCTTTTTCTGCAGGAAAAATACTCAAGAATACTTTCGCAATTGAAAGATCTGATGTTATACTAACTTTAGAAACTGAAATAATTAAATTAGTTATTCCATTCTTACGCACTTCACCTTGCAGAATATCTACAAGATCATTTTGAAGAAGTGCTCCCATCTTCTTTTGTCTATTTGTCTCCATGGTGCAAAAATACAATTTTTTAGATAGCAAAGTTTTTTATATTTGCTCATAAAGCAACCTAAAATTAAATATTATGCGAAAAATAGAGCATATTGGAATTGCGGTAAAAGATCTTGCCGAATCAAACTTACTTTTTGAAAAATTATTTGGAGCGCCAGCCTACAAAGAAGAACATGTAGAAACTGAAGGAGTAAAAACCTCTTTTTTTATGAATGGACCGAATAAAATTGAATTGCTTGAAGCTACAAATCCAGATAGTCCAATTGCTAAATTTATCGAAAAAAAGGGAGAAGGTATTCATCACATTGCTTTTGATGTAGAAGATATTGTGGGAGAAATAAAAAGATTAAAAGAAGAAGGCTTTGTTATATTGAACGAAATTCCGAAAAAAGGTGCTGACAATAAATTAGTTGCCTTTTTACATCCTAAAAGCACCAATGGAGTATTGATAGAGCTATGTCAGGAAATTAAATAATTTTTACAATTATTACTTGCAAAAATCAATATTACAACGTAATATTGCAACCGTTAAAACCATTAGGTTTTGGTCTAATAACTCAGCTGGTTAGAGTAGCTGACTCATAATCAGCAAGTCCCTGGTTCGAGCCCAGGTTAGACCACTACTCAAATTTATGCTCATTAGGAGCGGTCCTATAACTCAGTTGGTTAGAGTAACTGACTCATAATCAGTAAGTCCCCGGTTCGAGCCCGGGTGGGACCACACAAAAACCCCTCAACACGCGGTGTATGAGGGGTTTCTTTTTTCAGCAAACTAATAGATTACCTCTTTAATCACATACTTTTGCTTATATTAGCTTTAAATAGAAATCGTTATGACAATAAGTGCTAAAGCTAACATTCAAATATCGCATTTACCCAATGGAATATTTAACGCTATTATTTCTCCAGAAAAAATTAGCCATTATTTTATTGAACGAGCATCTGCACCAATAACTGCAAAGAGTGTTATATTTTGGAAATTTCCTGAATTTAAAACAGAACTTCCAGTAACAATCACAGAAATAATTCCTAATCAAAAAACTACCTTTACCTGGACCCCTTCCGTCCCTAATAGTAAAATAGCAATTATTCTCGAACCTTTTTTTGAGACATCTACAGTGGTCCGTATTAAAGAAAAAGAGTTTAAGATGAACAAAATGCGTTACAACAAAAGAAGGCTGGGCAAGTTTTTAGCTTACCTAAAAGCTTTTTTTAGAATAGAATATCAACCTCAGAAAAGGAGCTTTTGATTTTATGCAATAAGCTTATAGCTATACCTTTATTAACTAACTCAATAAATTTAAACTATTATGGCAAAAATTCATGCGTATTTAAACTTTAATGGCGATTGTGAAAAAGCGTTTACATTTTATGAAACTGTATTTGATACTAAAAATGTAGGAATGCACTATTTTGGTGATTTACCGTCAAACGAAGAAGTGCCTCTATCTGAAGAATCGAAAAACAGAGTAATGCACACTGCGTTGATGATTAACGAATCGACAATGTTAATGGGATCTGACTTTATAAAAGAATATGGGCAAGAAGGTACAGCTGGTAACAATATGTATATTATGCTTGATGTAGAATCGGCAGAAGAAGCACATCGTTTGTACGATCGATTATCTGTAAACGCAAAAAGAATTGACATGCCATTGGGTGAGCAATTTTGGGCTGAGTTATACGCCTCTTTTCAAGATCAATACGGCATTTGCTGGATGATTCATTATGAAGGAAAAAACTGCAATCATTAAAATAAATACAAAATGCCTTGATTAATTCAAGGCGTTTTTTTGTAAAATAAAAAGCTCAAATAAATCAAAGACTTATTGAGCTTTAATAAATAAATATAGTTGATTGGTTATTTTACAAATTTTCGTTGACTCATTAATGTTTTTACCCCATTAAGTACCTCATATTTTTCTATCCATAAGCAATCATTATTGTACTCATAGATATATTCTATCTTCTCAATCACTGGTTTTCTTGGAGGGACTGCATTTTTCTTTTTCTTTTTTGTTTTTTCTATAGAAGGTGCAATTGTTGTTCTAGAAGTAATCTCCGCTATGTTTCCACAATTATCGTATTTATAATTACTTATTTTTATTTTTTTCCCTTCAGTATCAAAAAAAGTAGTTTTAGTTAAACGAATTGTACCATTTTCATTATAATTCATAATTGTACTTGATCCTCGTTTATAATCTTCCGAAAACTCTCTAGAAACTACCAACATTGGACGTCCTTTTACAAACTTACTATAAGCATACTCACCGTCATCAACTAACATTCCCTTATCGTCGTAAGTAAAAGTTGATTCGAAAACAACTTCTCTTGTATGCCCTTTATCAGCATCATACATCAGCATTTCCTTCTCTACTCTACCGTATTTATCGTAAAAAACATCAATTAATTTTCCTAACTCATCTTTATAGTTTAATCGATAGCTAGAGATAACACCATCTTTCAATTCATATTCAATCCAATCATTTGGATAAATACTTTTCGCATCTTGTTCTAAAAAATGATCATACTGTTTTAAGTTAGCATTTTTTTCGATGCGATCTAGTGCCATTTGAGCAAATGCACCAGTATTACTCATCGCACATAATAAAAGCAATAAAATTACCGGCTTTATTTTCATCATACAACTGTTTTTGGTTATTTGCATATATTTCAATGGGTGCCAAAGTAGCAAAAAAAACAACCACATTCAAAAAAACAGTTAACTAAATCTAAATTTTAACTTAATTAAAAATAACCAACTATAATGGTTCAACAATCAAAACGTCTTTTCTATATATGATTTGATAAGTAAAGCGAAATGGATTACGGCGATCATCGTCCAAATGCAATAATAACGGTTTGTTTGTTACTAATTCAATATTTGTATTTACTTTAAAGTCGATAAGATTATTGGTATATTTATAAGTAGTTTGAATATTCCCTTTGTTGTCTATTTTATCGAACACAAATTGAACAATTAATGCAGGCTTTACTAAACTGTACTCTGAAAAATATGTTTTTACAGATAAAAACACTTTCCCTTTTGTAGCTGGATAGGCTAAAATTGAATCAACAGAACTGCCTTGTTTGATAACTTTAAGTATCGAAGGAGAGTTTTGTGCGAAAACTAAGGGAAGCGACAACAAGCTTCCTAAATAAATAATCACTTTTAAACAAGTGAATCTTAGCACTTGCTTTTTAAGAAGAAAAAGCAACTTTATTTTTCTATTATTATGACGAATTATTAGAAAATTCATATTTATTTATTTTTAGCAAAAAACACAATTATTATACTAAAAACAAATCACCCATCACTTTTTCATAAATTTTATTTAAAAAAAAACTAAAACAATTATAATTTATCAATTTAAAACCTAAACATCAACAATAATCCATACAAAACGATCATTTATCTAAAAAAAATACTTAATTTTAACACGAAATTAATCGTCAAAAGATAAAGATAAAAGCTTTGAACTATTTAATCCATAATTTAAATAAAGCTTTATAAGTTACTCTGATGAATAGCAGTAAAGCTTAGTAGCTAAAAGATAATAATTATTTTATTTAAGACTACTAGTAAAGCAACTGTTTTGTATTAGATTTGCAACGAAAAATGAAAAAAATGAAAAAGTTATTATTTCTCTCTCTAATGTTTATAAGTGTTTTATCATACGGTCAAAAAAAACCTATGATTATTAACAATTCTGAACCTTTTACTTATTCAGACATTGAAAATATTCTTTCTAATAAACAAGAATTAGGTTTAACACCTAAACAAGAAGCAATTTTTACAATAAAAAATGAATATATCAAACGTGATATGCTTACGCTAAACGAACGTACTGATATGTTACAGATTGCGAAAATTAACACAAATAAAAAACTTAAAGAAGATTATAATTTATTTATCGAAAGAAATTTAAACGATGAACAAATAGATAAGTGGACGCAAATAAAAGTTAATCTTGCCTTAGCAGCAAGTAATAACGAGGATTTCAAAAAAGAAACAAAGCGCTTGTATGAAAACTTCAAAGCAGATCACAAAGAAATTTATCGCAAATATAAATCTGACAAGAAGATTTATAGAGCACAAACAAATAGTTTAAGATATAAATTTAACAATGACTATAAAGCACTTGTAAATTATTACAATATATCTGATAAAGAACATGATGTAATGTCTTTAGAAGAGATTGCAAATCTTGTTAAGGAATTTGATGAAGTAGAAAGCTCTAGTCCATTAAAATACTTAAATGTTAACGAACCTGTGCAAGAGATTTACGAAGAAGAAATTTATGAAGAAAATAGTAATTAATAAACAATAAAAAAGGTATTGAAAATTCAATACCTTTTTTATTGTTTATTTTTCAAGTTGCTAACTATTAGAACAATGTCCGAATAATACATTTTATGGTGTTATTATTCTAATAATCTTTTCAGTAATTTTACTTTACTTTGCACAAAAGAAATATACAATGTCTTATATACAAAAAGTAATAACAGGCACGTGTCCAAACTGTGGTAAAACAAAAATTTTTTACGATAAAGGAAATCCCATCACTCTTCGCATGCCTAAAATGATTAAGGAATGTCCAAACTGCCATTATAATTTTCACCGAGAAACTGGTTTTTACTTCGGTTCAATGTATGTTAGTTATGGTATTACAGTAGCAGAAATGATTACTGTAATGGTACTAAGATTAATAATAAATGGACTATTTGACACGAATATTACTCTTAATCAACTTTTTATACCAATTGTAATTATACTATTTGGTTTATGGACGTTCAACTATAGAATCTCAAGAATAATTTGGTTAAACATCTTTTATAAAAAAGAGTAGGTTTATAAAAAAAAGTGACTATCTTTGCGCCACTTGAAACAGAAACGGGTGTAGTTCAAGGGTAGAATAGCGGTCTCCAAAACCGTTGATGGGGGTTCGAATCCCTCCACCCGTGCA
>CANQRD010000043.1 GCA_947626185.1 uncultured Flavobacterium sp. | reverse complement strand
ATGGTCCGTTCGTCTAGGGGTTAGGACGCCAGGTTTTCATCCTGGTAACAGGGGTTCGATTCCCCTACGGACTACAAGGTTTCTATCATACCTTCAAAATGATGGTCCGTTCGTCTAGGGGTTAGGACGCCAGGTTTTCATCCTGGTAACAGGGGTTCGATTCCCCTACGGACTACAAGAAAAAAAATAGTATAGACTTAATAAAATATTTAAAAAATGGCAAATCATAAGTCAGCTTTAAAAAGAATTAGAAGTAACGAAAAAAAGAGAGTTTTAAACAGATATCAGCACAAAACTACTCGTAATGCAATAAAAGCTCTACGTTTGATCGAAGATCAGAAAGATGCAGCAGAGAAATTGCCAGTAGTAGTTGCAATGATTGACAAATTAGCTAAGAAAAACATTATTCACGCTAATAAGGCTTCTAATTTAAAATCTAAATTAACAAAACACGTTGCTGCTTTATAATAAGCAATATGTTGTGTTTAAGAAGATATACACTAAGCTCTCAATAACATGAGAGCTTTTTTTGTTTATACTAAAAAAATCAAATAAAATACAATAATTTATAAAGTCCTTATATGACACAAATTAGAAATATTGCAATTATTGCACACGTTGACCATGGTAAAACAACTATGGTTGATAAAATCTTACATCACTGTCAATCATTTCGTGAAAGCGAAACTTCAGGAGAATTAATATTAGATAACGAAGATATTGAGAGAGAGAGAGGGATTACGATCGTATCTAAGAACGTATCGGTAAGCTATAAGGGTACTAAAATAAATATTATCGATACTCCTGGACACGCCGATTTTGGTGGTGAAGTAGAGCGTGTATTAAATATGGCTGATGGTGTACTTTTAATAGTTGATGCTTTTGAAGGACCGATGCCACAAACTCGTTTTGTATTACAAAAGGCAATTAGCTTGGGTTTAAAACCATGTGTAGTTGTTAATAAAGTTGATAAAGAAAACTGTACTCCTGAAGAAGTACATGAAAAAGTTTTTGACTTAATGTTTGAATTAGGTGCAGAAGAGTGGCAAATGGATTTTCCAGCAGTTTATGGTTCGGCAAAAAACAATTGGATGTCTAATGATTGGAAGCAACCAACGGATTCTTTTGAACCACTTTTAGACATGGTTTTAGAGCATATTCCTACTGCTGAAGTAAGAGAAGGTTCTCCACAAATGTTAATTACTTCTTTAGATTATTCTACATTCACTGGACGTATTGCTATTGGACGTTTACATCGAGGTGTTTTAAAAGAAGGAATGAATATTTCTTTAATAAAAAGAGATGGTACTATTGTAAAGTCTAAAATTAAAGAATTACATACTTTTGAAGGATTAGGACGTAAAAAAGTAGCAGAGGTAAAAGCAGGAGATATTTGTGCAGTAGTTGGTATTGAAGGATTTGAGATTGGAGACGTTATTGCTGATTATGAAAATCCAGAAGCATTACCAACAATTACAATTGATGAGCCAACAATGAGTATGTTGTTTACCATTAATGACTCTCCATTTTTTGGAAAAGAAGGTAAATTTGTAACTTCTCGTCATATTAAAGATCGTTTAAACAAAGAGTTAGAGAAAAACCTTGCGTTGCGAGTGCATGAAACTGATAGTGCTGATAAATTTATGGTGTTTGGTCGTGGTGTATTACACTTATCAGTACTAATTGAGACAATGAGACGTGAAGGATATGAAATTCAAATTGGTCAACCGCAAGTAATTATCAAAGAAATTGATGGAGTGAAATGTGAGCCAGTGGAGGAGTTGACGATTGATATTCCAGAAAATTTATCTGGACGTGGAGTAGAATACGTTACCTTAAGAAAAGGTGAAATGTTAAGTATGGAGCCAAAAGGTGAACGTATGATTATGAAATTCTTAGTGCCTTCAAGAGGTATTATAGGATTGAGAAATCAGTTGCTAACAGCTACCGCTGGAGAAGCAATTATGTCTCACCGTTTCTTAGAATATCAACCATACAAAGGAGAAATTCCTGGACGTATAAACGGATCATTAATTTCTATGGAAAATGGTAAAGCAATTCCTTATTCTATTGATAAATTACAAGATCGTGGTAGATTCTTTGTAGATCCTAACGAAGATATTTACGAAGGACAAGTAATCGGAGAAAATTCAAGAGGAGATGATATGACAGTGAACGTAACTAAAACTAAAAAGTTAACCAACGTTCGTGCATCTGGGTCTGATGATAAAGCAAGAATTGTTCCGGCAATTAAGTTTTCATTAGAAGAAGCTTTAGAGTATATCCAAAAAGATGAATACGTTGAGGTAACGCCAAAATCATTGCGTTTACGTAAGATTTTCCTAAAAGAAACAGATCGTAAGAGAAATAAAATATAATACGTTTTGTAAAAGTATAAAACATATCAAATATGATAGAATACAATAAAGTAGCATTAGCAGAAGGAAAAATACTGCCTATTATGGAGCAGTTTTACACCATTCAAGGAGAGGGATTTTACTCTGGTAATGCTGCTTATTTTATACGATTAGGCGGATGTGATGTAGGATGCCATTGGTGCGATGTAAAAGAAAGTTGGGATGCGGCTCTGCATCCGTTAACTAAGGTGGAAAGTATTGTTGATCAAGCTGCTTCTATTGCCAATCTAGCTGTAATAACTGGAGGAGAACCTTTGATGTATAATTTAGATTATCTAACACTTAAGTTAAAAGAAGCAGGATTACAAACTAATATTGAAACTTCTGGTGCATATGAGATGTCTGGAGATTTTGATTGGGTTTGTTTATCGCCCAAAAAAGCAAAATTACCAACAAGTAGTGCGTATAAAGCTGCAAATGAATTAAAGATTATTATTTATAATAAGCACGATTTTATTTTTGCAGAAGAACAAGCTGAAAAAGTAAATGAAAATGCTTTGTTATTGTTACAAACAGAGTGGAGCAAGAAAGAGGAGATGATGCCATTGATTATTGAGTATGTAAAGAAAAATCCGAAATGGAAAATTTCGTTACAAACTCATAAGTTTTTGGATATTCCGTAGCATATTTCTATATTTACTAAATACTAAAAATAGTAATATTATGAAAAAAATTGTTATTATAGTTTCGCTTATGTTGTTTGGAAGCATAGCTATGGCTCAGGATACTTTTAAGCAAGATGCAATTAAGTATATGGAGCTTAGCGGACAAATGAAAGCATTTGAATATTTAACTAATGAACTTTCATTAAACGTTCCAGAGGCAAGCAGACCAGCTTTTAAAGAAGATTTGAATAAAAGCTTAGTTGGATTAAAAGAAGAATTTGCTAAGATGTATATGACAGAGTTTACACCAGCAGATTTAAAAGAAATGATTAAGTTTTACGAATCTCCTGTAGGAAAAAAACTGACAAGTAAGTATGACGTTATTTATGAAAAAAGTCAAGTTATTGGTCAGGAATGGGGAGCGCAGTTACAAGCAATTATGATGAAATATCTTAATAATTAAAAAAGGAAGCACTAGCTTCCTTTTTTTGTTATTCTAGCTAAATAATCAAAGTTTTCTCCTTCGTATAAAAGTTCGCAAGTTAAATTATTACCTAAAGAAGCATTTTGCAGTGTGTTGTAATCTAAATACAACCAATCAAAATCGTTTTCCTTTTCGCCGTTATAAGAAACTGAGAAAACTAACTCGCCATAATAGTCTTTATTTTCCATTGGAATCCATTTTCCACCATCTTCATCTTCATCAAACATATAAATTAGGTCAGAACTATCAATAAGTATTTGTCCTTCTTCAGTAAGTAATGTACTTAGATGTTCTAAATATTGTGTGATATTTTTTAATCGACCAAAAATTCCTGTTCCATTCATCAACAATAAAATAGTATCAAACTTTTCGTTTTTTAGATCTAAAATATTACTTACTTCTGCTTTTTTAATTCCACGTAATTTACAGGCTTCAATTGCATTTGGTGAAATATCAATGGCTTTTACATCAAAATTTTTACTTTCTAAATACAAAGTATGCGAACCCGCGCCACAACCAACATCTAAAATTTTTCCTTTGCAGGCTTTTAATGCTATTTGTTCTAATTCGGGCATTTCGTTATATGATCTAAACCAGTAAGAAATCTCCATTTCTTCATCTTCAGAAATATCTGTTTCTGTAATTATTACGTTTGGCTTTTTTGTAAGCTGATAATCTAATATGGCTTTACCAATAAGGTCTTTCATTTTTTTGTTTTTTCTCGTAAATAAAAATGCGAGTTGTTGTAAATTTGCATTTCAAATTGTAGCAAATGAGTATAGCTTTACAGCAACTTCAAAAGTTGGCCAAAGATAAGCATAATGAAAATAAAAAATATCTAGGTAAGCTTCAAAAGAAGCCGCCCAAAGATTTAGATTATCAGATGCAGGAAATACACGATCAAGTGTTTAAAAAGACAGATTGTTTGTCGTGTGCCAATTGTTGTAAAACGACAGGACCATTATTTACAAGCGCCGATATAGAAAGGATAAGTAAGCATTTACGATTAAAATCACAGCAGTTTATAGATCAGTATTTGCGTGTTGATGAGGATAATGATCATGTATTGAAAAGTTTGCCTTGCCATTTTTTGGATGCAGAAAATTATTGTTTGATTTACGATGTTCGACCAAAAGCTTGCAGAGAATATCCGCATACAGATCGAAAGAAATTTCAGCAAATAGCTAACTTAACGTTGAAGAATGTTGAAATTTGTCCAGCAGCTTATGAAGTTGTAGAACAAATGAAAAAGAAGATAATTTTGAAATAAAACAAAAGCGCGAAATGAATATCACTTCGCGCTTTTGTTTAGGTATACTTTACTGGTAAATAAGATAAGGTTTTCGTATTTCTAGGAATTTTTCAATTCCTGGTTGCCAACTTGCTCTTATTTCTTCTTCAGATTTATTTGCAACAATCTGTTTTTGTAACTCATCAGTTCCAGCTAATTTAATAAAGAAGTTGTTGAAGAAGTTGTCTTTATTCTCTGAATTCTGATACGCTTTTATTAGCCATTTTAATTCTAACTTATTTACCTTTTCTATTTTAGAAAGATCTTCACCATAACATAATTTTCCTTTGTTCATTGGGTCTTTTGCACCAAAGTTAGGTTTTGGAGTAAACTGGTAAGGCATATTTTTTAAGAAAGGTGAGCCATAAATTTGAAATTGTAAATCGGTTCCACGACCAGAGCTTACATTTGTTCCTTCAAAAAAACATAAACTTGCATACAAATTAATTGCTTGATCATTGGGTAAGTTAGGCGAAGGCGGAACAAGCAAACTGTAAGTTCTATAACGTGTATATCGATTACAGGGAACCACCGTTAAATCACACTGAATACCATTAGCCAGCCATTTTTCGCCATTAATCATTTTTGCATATTCGCCAGTTGTCATTCCGTGCATTACAGGAATTGGATGCATTCCAACAAAGCTTTTGTTTTTCATTTCTAAAGTTGGTCCATCAATAATTGAAATATTAGGATTTGGACGATCTAATACAATTAAAGGAATATTGTTTTCTGCGCAAGCTTCCATTAAATAATGTAAAGAAGAAATATAAGTATAAAAACGAGCGCCAACATCTTGTAGGTCAAAAAGCATTATATCAATATCTTTTAATTGTTCTTTGGTTGGTTTTTTATTGTTTCCATAAAGCGAGATAATAGGTAAGTTCGTTTTGATGTCTTTGCCATCTTTTACTAACTCTCCTGCATCTGCTGTTCCTCTAAACCCATGTTCTGGTGCGTAAATTTTTTGTAGATTAACGCCATAATTTAATAACTCATCCACAATAGAAGTAATTTCATTGTCACCATTTACTACCATTCCAGTTTGATTGGTAAGAATACCTACTTTTTTGTTGTTTAATAAATCAAGGTAATGGTCATAACGTTGCGCTCCTGGTTGGATGGCTGTATTTATTCTAGCAATTGTACGATCTGCATATGTATTTGTAATTCCTACAAAAAGCATAACAAAGACTGAGAATAATAATGTATTTTTGAATGTTGAATTAGATATCATATACAATTGAAATTAGAATATTTTATAGCTAAACGATTAGTTACTACAAAGAATCATAAAAGTAGTGTTTCTACACCAATTATTAAAATTGCTGTAACGGCAATTGCTTTGGGCATTATTATGATGTTGGTTTCTGTTGCGACAGGCTTAGGATTAAAGTACAAAATTAGAGATAAAATTTCAGCTTTTAGCGGACATATTGTAATTACGGCTTATAATTCAAATGCAAGTGAAGTTACTTTACAACCGTTAGATTTGAATCAAAAGTTTTATCCCAATTTTGACGATGTAAACGGAATAGAGAAGGTACAACCTTTTGCTACAAAGGCGGGAATCATTAGAACAGACGATGCTTTTGAAGGAATTGTTTATAAGGGAGTAGATAAAACGTATCATTTAGATGAAATATTGGATTATTTGGATGAAGGAAGATTGCCCGAATATACAGACGAAACTAGTAATGAGATATTAATGTCTACCTATGTTGCCAATCGATTAAATTTAAAACTTGGCGATAAGGTAACTACTTATTTTATGAAAGATTGGGGAAATAAAGTACCTAATGTACGACAGTTTGAAATTGTAGGTTTATATAATTCTGGATTACAACAATTTGATGAAAATATTGTTATTGGTGATTTGCGTCATGTGCAGCGTTTGAATAGGTGGGGAGTAGATGAGGTTGGAGGATTTGAAGTGATTGTAAATGATTTTGACAATATAGAATCTATCGGAGCAGATGTTTATTTGAGTCTGCCATCTACTATTGACAGTAAAACCATTGTAGAAAAATATGCTAGTATATTTAGCTGGTTGGATATGTTTGATTTTAATATCAAAGTAATCATTATCATTATGATTGTAGTAGCATCAATAAATATGATTGTAGCACTATTGGTTTTAATACTTGAACGTACACAAATGATTGGTATGCTAAAAGCATTAGGAGCAAATAACTGGTCGGTTCGAAAAATATTTATGTACAATGCGCTCTATTTAATTGGTAAAGGTCTTTTATATGGAAACTTAATAGGACTAGGATTGTTGTTTATACAGAAATATACTGGTTTTGTAAAGCTCGATCCAACTTCATATTATGTAAGAGAAGCACCTGTGTTGATTCGTTTTTCAGATGTTATGTTACTAAATTTAGGGGTAGTGCTAATAGCAATGTTGGTATTATTTGTTCCATCTTATCTTGTTACTAAAATTTCGCCAATAAAGGCAATAAAATATGATTAATCAAAAAGGTCGCATTTGCGACCTTTTTGATTTGTATATTATTTTAAAGCTTCTTTATACATTTTTTTGATGCTGTTTTTTTCTTCTTCGTCCATCAAAAGTGTAATTTGTTCCTTCCATTGTTGTTTTTGCTCTCCCGAATTTTCCAGTATAGATTTTAAAGCATAAGCAACGCTCCATCGTACAACCGTACCTTCATGTTTAGCATTTTCTAATAGCTTGCTAATTGTATCTTGTATTAGTTCTGGGAAATGATTGGCAGTATTGCCTAATACTTTTGCACTTTCCCATTTTATTCTAGGTGCTTTAGATTTTAGGCATGATGTTATATAAAGAAAAGTTTCAATATCTAATAAATCAGATTGCTTTTCCGTAGCATATTCCAACGCTTCAATACAACTACCTTTAATAGGGTCTTTTGCATTATGCATATGTTCTATAATTTCGTTTACCAAAATTTGTTTTTGTAAAATACCTTCGGCAAGTTGACTTACTTTTTCTTTAGCTTTTAATTCTTTACTATTTAGTATAAAAGAAATATCCATAGTTGTTTTTGGTTGATTATTCTGTACAAATATGCGCAATATTATTATATATTTTTATGGTTATACGGCATCCTAAAAAAATAATTATATAAAAACTACTTTTTTAAATGGGTTTACTTAAATTTATTATTTTGAATAATCTGCATTAAAGTAATTTTTTGTTGTATTTTATATTTATGTAGACTGAATAAGATAGCGTTTTGTTTTTAAAGCAAATCTCTATATTTTAAATTAATCTAAATAAAGGAGTCTTAAGGTAAATCAATATAACTTTCGGTTTCTGATTCGACACTAATTATTCCTTTATTTTTATTTTCAAAAAATTAGTTTCAGCAATAGCCCAAGTATCCAACTTCGTTTTTATTGATAACTTTTCCAAAGTTATTACTACGAATTACAACTTGTGGATAATCAACAAAATGAGTGTCAAATAATTGATTAATAGTGATTTACTTGTATTTAACTGATCGCTCATTTCATAGTGTTTTACTTTCTATTGTCTCAACAGATGTTTTTAGTAGCTTCCTTATTCCTCTTATCGATGTCCTCTAATACCAATCCATACCAAAAAACAACAATCAGCAATTATAACTATTTGCTGTAACTTCACTTTTGTTACTTTCATCCTTCTTTATTGAATAGTTCAACAAATACAAAGTTTTTCTTATGATAGTTAATATATCTATTGCGTAACAAACTGTATGTCTTCAAACAAAAAGCCACTAACATTGCCGTTAGTAGCTTTTTATAAAAGTAATCAAAATAAAGGTTACTTAATTAACCACATTTCACCGTTTATTGTATCACCATCATTAAATTGACGATTAACAGCTTCTTCTAAATTGGTATTATTATTTGTAGCTTCACTAGCTGGGTACATCCAACGTTTAGGTAATCGACCTTGGTTTAAAACCCCTCCTCCATCAATATTAAACTTTGGAAAACCAGTACGTCTATTATCATAGAATATTTGCCAACCTGAATTCATAAAACTAGCAATATGTTTTTGCGTTAAAATTCGTTCTATATTATTCGTACCGCCTAAAACCACTTTTTCTTGCGTTAAATATCCTTCAGGCATTTGAGCATTGAAAAAAGCAAATGAAGCTCTTATTCCTTCTTCATAAAAAGGAGTAGGATTTGCTGCTATCCATCCTCTTTCTGCTGCTTCTGCCAATACAAATTGTATAGACCAATAACTTAACAATACTCCTGGCTCATTAATCGGATCTAGATAATAACGGCTATTTACACGAGATGCTAATCCATTTACCGCCTTTTGTGTATTTTGATTCATTAACGCACTACCATATAGTCCGCCATAATTTTCAAAATTATTAACATCATTGTCTGGTCGGTTATTTTTCATTGCTGCAAAACGAAATAAACGAGTATCTTTTAAATCTGCCAATCTGTTTACAAAAGATTCTTCTAAATAATAAGCCGTTTGCATTGAATTATTGTTGAAATTCGGATACTGATTTCCTTTACTATCTACGAAATGCAAGAAAGCAGATTCATTTAAATGATTGAAAATTGGGTATTGTGCTGGATTATTTACAATTGCTTGAAAACGAGATTTTACTTCTAAATCTGTATCATTTTCGTGATGTGATAAATCCATCAATACTTTTAATGTATAAGAGTTTACTAATTTTCTCCATTTTAGAACATCTCCTTTGTAAATCAAGTCTCCTTTAATTACGTTAGTAGAAGCAGCTAAGTCTAGGTTAGCGGCTTCCAAGTCAGCTAAAACGCGTAAGAAAATATTTTTCTGAGCTTCATACTTTGGTTGACTTATTCCTTCTTTCACTTTTAGAGCATCGCTATAAGGAACATCGCCAAAAACCATTGTGGTTTCAACAATTAAGTACGAGTTAATGAACTTTGCCAACGCATGATATACTGGCTCATTATAACGCTCTGCTTCTTCTTGCATTTTTTGTACTTGCTTTAGCTTGTAAAAGTTATCAAAACTACCTCTTTGCCAGTTGTAATATTGCGTTGCGCTTACTCCATCAGTATTCGTCAACTGACGACTTGCCATTGAGGCACCTAAATCAATATTTTTAGCAATACTAATTTCTATATTAGTTAATAATAAATCTGGTGTAGAGCTATTTACTCTATTTGGATCATCCTGAATTTTATCTAAACGTTCACAGCCTATAAAAATAACTGCGACTACAACACTATATATTATCTTTTTCATACTTAAAACTTCGCATTAATGTTAAATCCTATACTCCTCATTGTTGGTGTTTGTAAAGCATCTTTACCTGAATCTGGATCTATGTTTTTAATTTTTGATGCTAACCAAAGGTTACTTCCAATAAAAGAAAAACTTAAACTACTAAAAGGTGTTTTTTCTAATTTTTCTTTTCTTAACTGGTATGTTAATGTAACGTCTCTTAGCTTAATAAAATCTTGTTTGTAGTAATGGTAATTTTTAAGAGGATTATTACTCGTAGTTTGCATATAAGAGTTGTAGTTTACCGCAACATCATTGGCTGCAAAAACACGTGTATCTTCCAGAATATTGCCACCAACATCATAGGTGATTTCTCCTGAAATTACTTTAACCCCTGGGGCAATATAAGTAGCTAAACCAGCATTTGCATCATCTCTCCAAGAAGTAACAGTACCTGGGTCTACGCCACCCCACCACATTTTTTGGTTAGTTTGGGAGAACATTACCCCACCTATTCTTCCATCTAAAGTAAAGTTTAAAGTAAAGTCTTTGTAAGTAACTGTATTTGTCCAACCATAAGTCCAATTTGAATTACTGTGCCCAATAAATCTCAAGTGCGGATCCCAAACAGGATATCCATTGTCGTACACTACATTTCCTTCTCCATCTTTTTGATACTGAGAAATATAGATTCCGTCGTTTCTATCGCCTTCTTTTATATATCCATCTGTTTGGGTACGTCCGTTCGACAATTTTGTTAAGTATTTATTGTACTTACTTAAGTTGATTGACGATACCCATTTCCAGTCTTCTGTTTTAACAGGTGTTACATCTAATACAACTTCAAATCCTTTGCGCTTAAACTCATCTCCGTTTACTAACATATTAGCATATCCGGTAGTTGAAGACACTGGCATATAAATAAGGTTGTTGTAATCTTTTGTTTGGTAGTAGGTTAAATCAACTCCAATTCTGTGATTTAAAAATCTAAAGTAAGTACCTACCTCCCATGAATCAGAAGTTTGAGGCTTTAAATCAGGTGATATTAAGGTGTTTCCAAAGTATGTCGAAGGATATCCATCCCAAGTTGTACCTTTTTCATATCCTTGAATATGACTGTACGGATTAGTACCAATCTTTCCTTCTGATACTCTCGCCCAAGATCCTCTTACCTTTCCAAAATCAATCCACTGTGGCATTTCCACAATATTCGATAAAACGACAGAGGTAGAAACTGAAGGATAAAAGAAAGAATTGTTTTGAGTTGGCAAAGTAGATACTTTGTCATTACGCCCAGTTAACGATAAGAAATAAGTACTGTCGTAGCTCAAATCTACAAATCCGTAAAAACTGTCAATTCCTTCTTTTTCTTCGCGGTTAGATCCCGTTAATGTAGGTCCAGCATTATTGTCTAAGTTATAAAATCCTGGAATTGTCAAACCGTCAGTAGCACTTCTCATATAGTTATAATTCCTTCTATATTTAGAATAAGCTACTTCTCCACTCAACAATAAACCATCAGTTAACTCACGCTCCACTTTAAAACCAAAATCATTGGTAATATCAAAAAAGCTTTCATTAGTTACTGTAAAGTTTCCTCTCGATTTGGCTCCGTATCCAATATAAGATTTTGGTTCTTTATACGTACGATTCAAGCCGTAATAGTTAATCCCTCCAGTTGCTTTAAAGCTAATACCTTCTAAAAACTCATAACTTAAATTATAGTTTCCAAATACATTGTTTTTATCGTATCCTCTCAAATACTCGTAAGCCTGAAAATAAGGATTATTATAGTAAGACACATTGTAGTTTCTTTGCTGTATTCCTTCTTTACCAGGCACCCAATAATTTCTCAGATCTCTGATATCCACATCAGAACCTGTCCATAATAATAAATTATACAGGTAGTTTGTAGGTCCGTATCCTACTTCAGGAAAATTGTCTGTATATTGTCTATTGTACGTTAAATTAGAAGACAATCTAAACTTATCACTAGGCGTTAATGTTCCACCAATTGAAAAAGAAGTATTATTCAAATCTGTGTTTGGTACTGTTCCCTTTTGGTATTGGTTAGCTAATGAAAGACGATAACTTGCCTTGTCATTCCCCCAATCAACAGCTACGTTATTCGCTTGAATAACTCCTGTTCTAAAAAAGTTCTTCACATTATCTTTTCCTCTTGACAGCAATGGAATAGGAATTAATTTTCCTGTAGCAGGATCTACTGGGCTATTATACTGAGTAGTTTCTACATAACCACTTGGTGTTGAGGGATCTAATTGATCTAGCTTAGGTCCCCAAATCCATCCACCACCTTCAGTTCCACCACCAGAACCATCTACATAAGCATATACTCCTTGGTTACCATTGCCATAAGTAGTTTGTCTATCAGGAGTACGCAAAAAAGAGGTCTGAAACATTGTTGAGTTGTTAAAAGTAACTGTTAACTTGCCTTCTTTTCCCTTTTTAGTCGTAATCATAATTGCTCCAGATCTACCGACCGAACCATATAAAGCAGAAGCCGTTGCTCCTTTTAAAACACTGATGTTTTCAATATCGTCTGAGTTTACTCTCCAAATATCTGCTGTACGGTCAGGAATACCATCCACAACAATCAATGGAGTTTCACCTCTTAAACTCAATTCTGGATTTTGGAATAAATCACCATTATTCTTAATTGTCAAACCAGCAATTTTACCTGTTAAAGAAGTAAGAGCGTTTGATTGTTTTACTTTTTCTAGTTTTTCACCACCTAAATCTTGTACTGAATATCCTAAAGCTTGTTTCTCTTTCTTGATCCCCAAAGCAGTAATAACAATTTCATTCAAACCATTAGCCGATACCTGCATTCCAATATGCATATTAGTTTGTGTACCTATTGGTACAATACTGTTTTTATAATCAATATAGCTTAACTCTAACACTTGATCGTTATACGCATTAATTGAGAAGTTCCCATCAACATCGGTTAATGTTCCTTGTTGTGTTCCTTGTATTACAACTGTTACGCCTATTAAGGCTTCTCCTGTTTGAGCATCTACTACTTTACCCGTTCTCTTTTCTTGCGCCATAGCAATAGAAGAACACAATAGCAATGTTGCTATACTATATTTAATTGATTTCATCTTAAAATATCCAAGTACTTAAATTTCCTACGTTTGATTTGATATACACTTTATAAAAGTCGTTCTCAGATGGTTTTACTTTTATTGATGATTTTCCTTTGCTTAAATCTACTGTCTCTAAAAGCACATATTCATCCTTTCCGCCTTCTTTTAAATTATTGGTCGTTGCTACCCAAACTTCACCCATTGTTTTTGGTGCTAGTTTTTTTTGATTCCAGTTCAACGATAGTTTATTTCCTTTCACTATTCCGGTTAAGCCTTCAACTTTCACTTCTTTATACATCGAGTTACCATCCCATTCCATTTGATTTTCTACGGGAACATTAATTTGCATAAACTCTGTAATTGAAGGAGCAATATCTACTACCGATGGTTTAAAGTTTTGCGTGTTCTTTGCCCAATCTTTCTGATTAGATAAAATCCAGATACTGCGTTCGCGATCTGATTGCCCACCATGCCCTTTTCCTGTTTCTGCCGAACGCCCATGATCTGTCGTAACTACAAACAACCATTCTTCATCAAAGTTCTTTTCTCTTTCTTCTACCGCTTTATATACTTGCCCTATTAGTGCGTCTTCAAAAGTAATAGCTTCATATAATTGCTTAGAATCACCATACCTATGTCCCATATCATCCGTATATTGTAAATACACCCAAGAAATATCTGGTCCATATTTTCCAATATATTCTGCAGCACGATTAGCTACCGCTTGGTCAATCTCTTTAATGTATTCACTGTTGTTATCGTGTGGATATTTTCGTTTATCTAATTCTAGCCCATCAAAAGCATAATCCAATACTATATTATTAGTTTCTGGTAATCCTTCACCAACTAATTTGGTACGATTGTCTTCCCAGGTAGAAAAAATAGCTGTTTTAAATTCTGGATTAGCTGATTCAATTAAGCGAAATAAAGTTGGATAATTGTAATTAGGCGCCTCTATTCCATTGCCAAATACATTGTGTTTGTTTACCCATGTCCCAGTAAGTAAACTGTTGTATCCCACAGCCGAAATAGTTGGCGTTTGAGAGTAAGTGCCTTTCCCTCCACCAATATAAGCAGGAATTAATCCACCTTTATTAGCAATGTAATCCATAAAAGGAGTAGCTGTTTTAGACAACATATCGTCCGATATCCCATCTACAATAATAAATACAGCTTTGCGTTGTTTTTTCTCTGCTGCATTTGTAGTGCCATAAAAAAATAAACCTACGCTTAATAAGCCTATTTTAAAGTACTTTAAATTCATGTTGTTGTGTATTTTAATTTCGACAAAAGTAAAAGTCAGATGTTGTATTAAGCTTATCTCAAAATGATATAAACTCCCCTAAATCATCAATAATATGTTAAGACAATACTGAATTAACCTCTTTAGAACACTATGTTATGTTAAGGTAATTTAACACTCATATGGGGAATTGTGGCACGAAGAATTTTACAGTTAATAGAAAATCATTAGTTAAGAAACTATACCTACGATAAAAAACTACCTTCAAAAGTAGTTTTCTCCTAGAATGTAAATCTTCAGCAAAAAGTGGACGTTTAAGAGCTATAATTTAAGATAGTGTTTCCTAAAAAAATGTAACTTTAATTATGGGAATACCGAAGAAAATACCGCAGAATCATTTGTAAAAGACATTCGCAACAATACACGTCGTATTTTCACTGCAGAACAAAAGATTTTAATCGTTATGGAAGCCTTATTAGCAGAGACTTCCATTGCTGAGTTGTGTAGAAAATACAGCATTAACCAATCTCAATTTTACAAGTGGAATAAAGAGTTTCTAGAAGCAGGTAAAAAGCGATTATCTGGCGATGTAACGCGTGAAGCTACCAGTAGTGAAGTAACGGAACTAAAGAAGGAAAATGCTCGATTAAAAGAGATGGTTGCTGATTTGGTTTTACGCTACGACATTGTAAAAAAAAGTTTGGATATGTTAGATTAAAAGATCAATTCAAACGCTATATGAGATTAACTGCAAGTGAGAAATACGAGATAATTCGGCAAGTTACAAGTTATCCTCTAGAGAATTGGCTTTTAAAATTACTGATAAGCAAGGAATTTATTTATCAGAATCTAGTGTTTATCGCATCTTAAGGCAACGCGAATTGATTGCTGCTCCAAATCACATCTTACTTGCTTGCATCCAACAAGTTTAAAGATAAAATACAATTTGTTCATCAAATGTGGCAGACTGATTTTACTTATTTTAAAATTATTATCAGATAATGGCCCTTGCTATGTTTCAAACGAATTAAAAACGTATCTAAAAGATCAATTAAAAATGAAACAAGTTCACGGTAAACCAATGCATCCGCAAACTCAAGGTAAAATTGAACGCTATCACAGAACAATGAAAAACGTGGTTAAACTAAATCATTTTTATCATCCAGAAGAATTAATTCAAGCCTTAGATGAATTTGTAGAAAATTACAGTAATAATTAACAAGGAAAAGATTTTTTATATTTGTTACTTTTAAAATTTCATTTAACCATACATTTACAGACTTGCTTTACCTTTAATAGACGGTTTCATCAATTTTACCGTACTTTTGTACCTATATATAAACACATGAAAAAATCTATATTATTAGCTTTAGGGCTTATTATTGGGAATTTAACAACAAGTTTCTCCCAAAAATTAGAAATTATTCCTCTTGGAATATATGGTGGAGGTGATGAAAGTAATTTATCTTGCTACTTAATAGGGGTAGAAAAAAGTAATTCTTATCTTTCATTAGATGCAGGTACAGTGAGAAGTGGGCTAAATAAAGCAATTGAAAAAAAAACTTTTGATACTATTATTGCAGAAGATATTTTGAGAAACTACATAAAAGGGTACTTTATTTCTCATGGACATTTAGATCATCTGTCTGGGTTAATCATTAATTCACCTGAAGATTTTACGAAACCAATCTACTCACTTCCATTTGTTGTTGATGTTTTTAAAAATAATTATTTCACCAATGCATCATGGGCAAATTTTGGAAATGAAGGAGAACTGCCAATTTTAAATAAGTATACTTATAATAGAGTTGAATCTGGAAAACCATTTTCTATTGAAGGAACAGCTATGATTGGAGAAGTTTTTGAACTGAGTCATGTTAATCCGCAAAAAAGTTCGGCTATATTGGTAAAAAACAATGATGAGTATATTTTGTATTTTGGAGATACAGGAGCAGACAGAGTTGAAGGAACGAATAATCTCA
The DNA here is from genome assembly GCA_947626185.1 of uncultured Flavobacterium sp. Lineage (GTDB taxonomy): Bacteria > Bacteroidota > Bacteroidia > Flavobacteriales > Flavobacteriaceae > Flavobacterium. The sequence goes on along the minus strand of CANQRD010000043.1, from coordinate 1,909 downwards.
ACAATATATGGAATCGCATTGCTTCATTAATTAAAGAAAAGAAATTACAAACTATATTAATAGAAGTTTCTTTTCCAAATAGCCAACCAGAAAATAAACTTTTTGGACATTTAACTCCAAAACTACTTGTTGAAGAATTGACTAAACTAAAAGAAATAGTTGGAATGAAAAATCTGAAAGGACTGAATATTGTGGTTACTCATTTAAAACCATCAGGACAAGCCATAGAAACTATTAAAAAAGAATTAGCTACATCAAATACTTTAGAAGTGAATTATATTTTTCCGGTACAGGGTGAAAAAATCAAATTATAAAAAAACCTTTCGTAGATTTTACGAAAGGTTTTTCTCTTTTATTTTTTTATTTTACAGAATAATAATGCTATTAAAAATCCTCCAAAAGATGGTAATAACCAAGGTACTTCATAATTATACAATGGAATACCCATTAATGTGTCGTTTAAACTAGTTATAAATCCTTTTGGTGTAGATGTATCTAACACTAAAGCTAAATAAAACTGAATTAATGTAATAACTGTACTAATGGTAATTGCAGTTATATAAGGTACTTTTTCTATTACAATTTTTCCAAATATTATTATATACAATATTAAGGTAAGTGTAATAGGATAAATTATTCCTAAAAACGGCCCAGCATATTCAATTATGCTATCCACTCCATTTACTGCTAAAAATGCAGAAAACACACAAGTAATTACCACTATCAGTTGATAAGATAAAAATCCTTTTGTAAGATCTCTAAAAAAAGTACCAGTTGCACAAACCAAAGCAATAGCAGTTGTAAGACATGCTAATGCTATACATAATGATAAAGCAATAGTGCCATAACTACCTATTATGCTATTCGAGATATACAACAATAATTCTGTCCGCTTTAAATCTCCACTTATTTCATATCCTGATGTAGCGCCAAGGTAAACTAAACCTCCATAGATAAATAACAAACAAATACCCGCTACAGCTCCAGACATAAAGGTGACTTTTGTTTTATCTTTAAGATTATTAAAACCTTTTGCCTTTACGGCTGTTATAATAATTCCAGCATAAATAACCGAAGCTAAAACATCCATTGTTTGATATCCTTCAGAAAAACCCCTCCTAAATGCTTCATTACCTCCAATGTTTGTATCTACAATATTATCAATTGGACTGAGAATTCCCATTACTACTAATACACTTAATATTAAAAGCAACAAAGGAGTTAAATACATACCTATAATATCTACTACTTTTGAAGGAGATATAGATAAAACTAAGGTTATGGAAAAAAATAATATTGAAGAAACCACTGGACTAAAATCTGACCAAACTGGCACAATACCAACTTCAAATGTGGTTGCTGCAGTACGCGGAATTGCAACTAAAGGACCAATACTAAGAATAATAGCTGTTGCTAAAATAAGTCCTAACTTTCCATTAATTCTATTTGCTAAATCAGTAAAGTTATCACCCGAAAATAATACAGCTACAATACCTAAAAAAGGAGCTATAATAGCAGTAATTGAAAATCCAGACAAAGCCCATTCCCAGTCTTCACCAGTAAATAGCCCTATAATTGGTGGTAAAATTGTGTTACCTGCACCAAAAAACATGGCAAAAAGTGCAAAACCGATTGTTATGGCCGCAGAAAATGATTTTGATTTCATTTTATAATAATTTTATTTTATCTCTTGTTGACTAAAAAAGCAACAAAATTATATTACTTTAAAAAAGAGGTCTACAAGATAATATATTAACAACATATCTATTTGAAAAATTGAAATAATTCTAATATTCACATCGAAGTCATCTTGACTTTTTATTTTTGTAGAATTTTTTCAAACCTATAACAATGAAAACTATGAATTTCAACGCCATCAAGCTAGAAATTCAGGTATAAAATCTAATGA
>CANQRD010000042.1 GCA_947626185.1 uncultured Flavobacterium sp. | reverse complement strand
AAACTGGATTAATTTATAATCTCGAAAACACCCTAAATATTTTATTACAAAATAAATCGAAAGAACCATATACTATAGATTATTATTTGACGAGTAAAGATGCAAAAGATGAGGAAAATAAAATACAAGATTCAACAGATTTTTTACTTACTTACAACACTAATCAAACTATTTATGTAAGAATAAGTGATAAAAATGGATGTTATGTAATTTCAACAATTCAATTACATTCCAAACCACGTTTTAGATTAGAGGATCAGGTAAACGAAAAATGTGAGCCCTTTTTATTGCCAGAGCTGCCAAAAGAATATGATTATTATACAGAACCTAATAAAAAAGGAAATAAGATTATTCCTTCTACTCTAGAATCAATTTTATATGGACCGAAAGAACTATATATTTATGGAGAAGACAATTATGGTCTACCAGCATTAAATAATTGTTTTTTTGAAACAAGCTTTACTATTGCTACAAATGGATGTATGATTTCTAGAGGTATTTCTCCCAATGGAGATAATATTAATGATTACTTTGATCTAAAATCTTATGGTGTCATTAAGCTTAGTATTTTCAATAGATATGGTACAGAAGTTTATTCAAAATCAAATTATATTGATGAATGGCATGGGCAAAATAACAACAACAAACTTTTACCTGTTGGAACTTATATGTACTATTTTGAAAGTGTAAAAGGGCAATTTACAGGTTGGATAGAATTGATGTACTAATGTTATAAAAACACTTACTTTCCTTAAAATACTTTTAATGTTGTATTTTTATACAAACATTAAAAGTATTTTTGTTTTACAAATAAACTCAGTATTATTTTTATGGAAATAAGTAAAATTACTTTTCAAAATTCTGGCTATTTTTCTAAACTAATTGTTGATTATCTCAATCAAGATGAAAAATTACATTCACTATATAATCGCTTTCCCACAATAGAAAATTTCAAGTTGCAAGTTGAAGAAAAACAACGTTATTTTTCTAACGATAAACGAATTGTATTACATCAAGCTTTAAAACAGCAATATCGTTTTATCAATGCTTCGAAAAGTACTTTAAACAATATAGAAAAATTAAAAGAAGCCAATACTTTTACTATTACCACTGGGCATCAATTAAACTTGTTTACTGGTCCGCTTTATTTTATTTATAAAATTATTTCTGTTGTAAACTTAACTAAGCAATTAAAACTACAATATCCAGAATATAATTTTGTTCCTGTTTACTGGATGGCAACAGAAGATCACGATTTTGAAGAAATAAATCATTTCTATCTCGACGATAAAAAAATATGTTGGAACAATGACGCGAAAGGTCCTGTTGGTCGACTTTCAACGCAAAGTTTAAACAATGTATTAGACGTTTTTAAAACACAATTAAACAGTGGTGTAAATGCTGATTTTTTAAAACAACTTTTTGCGCAAAGTTATTTGCAGCACAATAATTTGGCTGATGCCACACGTTATTTGGTAAACGAATTATTTAAAGATACGGGACTTGTCATCATCGATGGAGATAACAAAGCTTTAAAAGAATTATTTGTTCCTTCAGTACAAGACGAATTATTGAAACAAAATGCAATAATTGAAGTAGAAAAATCGTATAATATTTTGAATGATTACTTTATACAAGTAACACCAAGAGAAATTAATTTATTTTATATAAAAGACAATCTTAGAGAGCGTATAGTTTTTGAAGATGATTTATACAAAATAAATAATACTTCAATTCAATTTACAAAAGATGAAATTGTTGAAGAATTACATAAACATCCCGAAAATTTTAGTCCAAATGTAATTCTTCGTCCATTATACCAAGAGCAAATACTACCCAACCTTTGCTATATTGGTGGTGGAGGTGAATTGGCTTATTGGTTTGAATTAAAGAAAGTATTTGAAGCACACAAAACTCCTTTTCCAATATTATTATTAAGAAATTCAGCTATTCTAGTTTCTAATAAACAAAATGAGAAACGACAAAAACTTCAATTATCTTGGCAAGATTTATTTTTAAAACAACAAAGTTTAATCGATAAAAAAGCACTAGAATTATCTAGCAATTCGTTTGATTTTAAAAAGCAAAAACAATTTCTTATCAATCAATTTGAAACGTTAAAAGAACTAACAATAAAAACTCATCCTTCTTTTATTGGTGCAGTAAATGCGCAAGAAAAAAAGCAAATTAAAGGTTTAGAAAATTTAGAAAAACGTTTTTTTATTGCGGAAAAGAAATTACACAAAGAACAGCTAGACCGAATAATTAACTTGCAAAAAGAATTATTCCCTTCAAATAGCTTACAAGAACGCCATTGTAATTTCGCTCAATTTTATCAAGACTATGGACCTAATTTATATACTAAATTATTTGACAAATTAAACCCACTCAATCAAAATTTTGATATTCTAATCCTATAAAATAAAAAGGCTTGTATAATACAAGCCTTTTTATTTTTAATTATTTTCCTCCTCTTCTTCAGGAGTATAATATTCTGTTTTAATTTTAAGTCTAATCTTCTCTACTGAGTTTCTATACATATTAATAATTACTCCTTCGTAATGACTTAAATCTACACAATCCCCTTCTTTTAATTCTTCTCCGGCAGATATTTCAGCAACCAATCCTGCTAAAGTATCGTAATGCTCGCTTTCATCAAATTTATAAGGCAGTAATCTATTGATATCAGATATATTATAATGTGCATTTACTAAATACTCTCCATCTCCTACCGAAACTACAACTGGTTCTTCATTGTCGTATTCGTCCTGAATTTCACCAACTAATTCTTCCAAAATATCTTCCATGGTAATAATTCCAGAAACTTCCCCTACCTCATTTGTAGCAATTGCCATTTGTAAATGTTTAGCTTGAAACTGTTTTAATACATTTTTAATCAAAGCATTTTCAGAAATATAAATAGGCTCGCGCATTAACTCTTCAATGGTAGCATTATCCTTATCTTGAATCATTGCTTTCATTAAATCTTTCGCATATATTACCCCTTTTATGTTGTCTAATGATTCAACATAAACTGGATAACGAGAATATCCTTCTAAAATAACAAAATCAATGGCTTCCTTTACACTAGTATTAATTTCAATTGCAGACACATTTTTACGCAAAGTTTGAATATTAATTACACGTCTATCGTCAAAGTCAAAAACATTTTGCAATAATAATCGCTCTGTTTCCTCAATTGCTCCACCTACTTGGCTTTCTGTAATAATCATTTTAAGTTCTTCTTCGGTATGAATATCTGCACCATGTAGTGGCTGTATTCCAAACATTCTTAGCATTCCGTTTGCCAGTCCGTTCATTAACCAAATAATAGGTCTAAAAACGAAATAGAAAACTCTTAATGGCAATGCAATTGAGAATGTTGTTTTTGTTGGAAAATGAATAGCTAATGATTTTGGTGCCAATTCTCCAAATACTATATGTAAAATGGTAATAATAGCAAACGCTAATGGGAAAGAAACATTTTTGGCAATGGTAAGCCACTCTGGTCCTGTAAGTCCAAACAATTCAAATGTTTTCATTATTATAGGAGTCAGTGAACTTTCTCCAACCCAACCCAAACCTAAAGATGCTAAAGTAATTCCTAATTGGGTAGCGGCTAAGTATGCATCTAAATTGTTTACAATTTTTTTTGCAATACCTGCTACTTTTGAATTTAATTCTTGGTGTACTTCAATCTGAGAAGTACGTACCTTAACTATTGCAAACTCAGCTGCAACAAAGAAGCCATTTAAAAAAACTAAAAATAATGTAAGTAATAATTTACCTACTGAGATTTCTTCAGTAACAACATTAACACTTGCTAATGTTGTTACGATCTGGGGGTATATTTCCATTTTAAAAATTAATGAGATCCTTGTTCATAGTTTTTTAAGGACCTTTAGACAAAGGTTTAATTTCATCGTATTGTATCAAAATTAATAATTTATTTGATATAATACGTATGTCTTCCTTATATTTTTATTGTTATTAACAATCTATAATGGTTTAATTAAAGATTAACTTCATAATAAAACTAATAGCATTACATTGATGATGCGTCAAAATGAAATGGCAATAAATTAATTAACGAAGGAGAGTAGCAAACAACACCTTCAGCTCCCATAAAAAACATTTCTATTGGTTGTTTTTGCTTCATTTCATATTCTAAAATACTTTGTCGACATGCCCCACAAGGAGGAATTGGATGATTAGTAACTTTTAAATCAGAGGAAGCAGAAATAGCAATTTTTATTATTTGTTTACCTGGATATAAAGCTCCTGCCTGAAAAATAGCAGTTCGTTCTGCACACAATCCTGATGGAAACGCAGCATTTTCTTGATTTGAACCTAGTACTACAATATCATCTTCCAATAATAATGCTGCTCCTACTCTAAATTTGGAGTAAGGTGCATAAGCATTTTTTCTAATCTCAATGGCTTGTTGCATCAGTGCTTGATCCTTTTCTGTTAACTCACTAATTGATGTATATTCAGTAAAAGATGTTATTATTTCTACTTTCTTCATGTTGAAACTATGAGAGATAAAAAATCCAAACACATTTTTGTCAATGGTTTGGATTGTGTTACAAATGTACTATTTTTTTTAACTTTTAGTGTATTTCTTTTTACCTAAATCAAAAGTAAGAGAAAAGCGCAAAGTATTTTCTAAAGGGTTATTTATCTTAGACGTTGAGAATAGATAAGATAAATCTACCGTTATCATACTGTATTTAAATCCTGCTCCAATAGTAGCGTATTGTCTAGCTCCTTTATATTTACTTTCATGAAAATAACCTGTACGAAAAGCAAAAGCGTTGTCATACCAATATTCTGCTCCAACAGACCAAGCTATTTCTTTCATCTCTTCACTCATACCACCTGGAGCATCACCAAATGACTTAAATACACCTTTAAACCAACCAATGTCATTGTATTTTCTCATCTCATCGGCATCTTTCATGTTTTCTGGTGGAGTTGGAACTAGCAATTTATTAAATTCTGTAGTAACAGTAAGTGTATTATAATCATCTAAAATGAAATCAAAACCTGCTCCTAACTTTAAATTTGCTGGAATAAAATTACCGTATTGTTCATCCGAATATTTAATCTTAGGCCCTAAGTTCTGAAAGTTAAAACCAAATCTCCAACGTCCGTCAAAATCAGTAAATGACATACGATCTGATTCATAAAAACCAGCAATATCTACTGCAAAAGTTGATGCATTTGACGCATCATCTCCTCCCATTTCAGGGTATTTTAAACTTGAATTGATAAAACGTCCAGTAACTGACATCGCATAATTATCGCTCATTTTTAATGCATAAGATCCGTCGATTGAAAATTCATTAGGTTTTCTTGTTGTACCTAAACTATTATAATCATCTCTAAAAGTTACCTCTCCCATACCAAAGTATCTAAAACCTACAGCAAATGAACTTCTTTCATTGAAGCGATTGTAATAGTTTAATTGTCCTAATGACATATCGCTTGTAATTTTTGACATATAAGGTGTATAGCTCAAAGCAAAACCTTGATCTTGATTAGCAAATGCGTATTTAGCAGCATTATATTGTTGTGAAAAAGCATCCGTAGAGGTTGCTACTCCCATATCTCCCATTCCTGCAGACCTTGCATCGGCAGCAATTGTTAGAAATGGTACACCTGTAGTTATAGGGTGCATTTGAGTTTGAGCATACATACTTGTACCTCCAATCATTGCTAAAACTAATGCAGTTACATTTCTCATTAAATTGGTAATTAAAATTATGTTTATTTAATAGGTTCCTAAAGTATAACTAATTTTTCTATTTTATCACTTTTTTTACCAGACACTGAAGATTTAACTTGTAATCGATAAATATATACGCCTTTTGCTAATTTATCACCAAAGTCATCACGTCCGTCCCACTGAATTGTTCTACACAAATTTCCTTCTGTTACAATCTGTTGATTAATAGTTTTTACAATACGCCCTGTAATTGTCATTATTTGCACTTGTACATCTAAGGGCTCTAACGGACGGTTATGTGTAAACCAAAACTCTGTGTAATTAACAAATGGATTAGGATAATTTAGTACCTTTTCTATTTTTAAATCATTTTGTTCTTGTACCAGAAATTGAATTTCTGATGTTGTTAAATTGTTATAAACATCCCATACTTTAAATTGAATGGTATGCATCCCTGGGGATAATTCATTTAGTGGATAAGTTATTTTTCCTTTTTGAAAACTATCAACGTCTGTTTCATAATAATCATTTAGCACAATGCTTTGATCATTATTATCGTCAATAGTTAATACAATGTCATGCCCAATACCACTAGCTGTATTAATACCACTTGCATCTTCTATAAACGCAATAAAAACAGGTTTATTGTTTGTTATTCCTCCAGAAACAAAAGATTCATTATTCATAAACAATTTTACTTGTGGTGGCGCCACATCTTTTGGAGCATTTTCATTAAAACCTCCTATAATAATATCGGTATTACTTCCTGTAAATTCTTTTTTATTATTGGATGAATATAAACTTACCTTTCCTTTTCCTTCATTAAGTCTAATATCTTTTGGCATAATAAAATCAAACGAAAACAATCCATTTTGTACACTTGCATTTCCTCTAAAAGCTACCTCACCAAGTGTTTTAAAATCCATTACCATTAATTCACCATTACTTGTAATATTATCATTCCCTAATGTGTTTTTTTCGATGTATTTATCAAATACCTCTACTGCTAAATTTCCGGAAAAACTTTCTATTAATTGATTACTTTCATCTTGAATCTCACCATTAAATTTCACATAATCCAGTGCTTTAATCGGCAATGTATCAATTGTTATATCTTCATTATTCTTTTTTGTTAATACTATTTTTAATTGAGGTAAAGCCAATTTTAATGCTGGATCTCCAATAAAAGAGACTACACTTTTATCTCTATTTACTGATCTATTTTTAGCCTCACGCAATGCATCTGCCACAGAATAATTATCAGGTTTTTCAAATAAAATTTCTGCAAAACTTTTGTTTAGCAATCTTCCGCTATCAATTCCAATTTCCCTAGTAGTACCTACCAAAGCCACTGCTCCGCCAATATTATTTGAATATAAAGCTTCACCTCCGCTTAAATAATTAGGATCGTCGAACCTACTAAACTCACAAGTAATAATCGAAAAAACACCTAGTTTATTCTCGTTTTTCAAGTTCTTTGCATTATCAATGGTAAAGACTCTTTCTTGCGACAATGCATCTCCCCCACCATGACCTAGATAATTGATAAACAGTGCACCTTTATTAATTGACTCAATAAAATCTTTTTGTACTTGTGGATAACGCTTACCTCCAGCCGAAGTTTCTTTTACATAAGCATCCATATAAATTTTATTACTATTAAAAAAGGGATTATGTGTGGTAATAAAATTCATTATTTCGTCTGAATCTACTTGTAAAACAAAATCAGATTCCCTTTCAACGTCATCTGCCAAACCAATAATATTATTTTTCCATCTTCCTCTAGATTCGTTACTATAATAATTAATTACTCTGTCAACAGCTTTATTGGCTTCATCGTTATTTTTCGCCAACATACGACCAACAGTTACATCAATTCCAAAGGGCAATTGTGTCATATCTCCTTCATTCAAATCCATTAATCCATAAAAATCATCAGACATAAAAGTGGTATACATAGAAAAATTAGAACTACTATTCTGTGCTTTTTTCACACTGCTCATACCATAATATAAAGGAACAATGTTGGCATTGTTACTTATTCTGTTTTTATAATCATACGACCCAGAACCAAGTATATTTACATATTTTAAAAGCTCTCCTTTTTGCAAAGAAAGATTGTACACATAACGCACAAAGTTGCGAATGGCTGAACCATCTTGTTGACCGTGAGAAAATTCATTATAAATATCTTCCACACTAACAACATAGGGTTTTAATCCGCGTTGTTGATGAAACCGAGCCAACTTATTGGCAGCAGATTTAAATGAGTTAGTAGTAATTACCAAATAATCTATTGCTTGTTTTGCATTTACTTGGCCTTTAACATCTTGATTTCTAATAGAATTATTTTCAGCAAAAGCTGGTACGTAGTAATCAGATGGCAGATCCATAATAAATTTAGCATCCTCTTTTCCAATCGTTTTAAAACTATAGTTAGAACTAAAATTTACGTCAAAAAATGTAATATCATTGGAATTGGAAATCTCCCAAATTTTACTAACCTTATCAGTTTCAGCAACATTCCACTGTACAATACCTGACAAACTTGTAGTTTCTTTATTAGTAAAAAAATATTGTTTATTTCCGCCAATTAAATTACCCGTATAAGTAATTTCAATATAATCTAAGTAACCTATTGAAGTTGGTACACCTCCATTTTGATAATTTAAAGTTACTTGTACGTTTGAAGAAGCTAAATACTCAGTTGATCCAAAAAATGTTTCGTAGGCTTTTGTTGTTGAATTGCGTATAGGAAAAAAAGATACTCCTCCGATATTTCTTTGATTTACATTAAAGTAAAAACCACTATTGCCAAATGAACTAGAGGCTGTATTAATACCAAATGTGACAGGAAACTGCTTGTTAAAGTGCATTAAATAAAAAGAAAAAGTACGTTCATTTACTATTCCAAAATCTTCTCCAAACCATTTCCTTCCCACTTTCGCAATATTTACTAAATCTTTTTCATGAAAAACTAAGCCGTCAAAAGTAGATATCACAGTAGACGGATTTCCTTGAGGTTGAACGGCAGGTTGAATTCTCAAACCATTTTGATTTCCATAAGTAAGAAAATAAACTGCTTTATCTGAAAATAGATTATTAAAAGTTAAACTTTCATTATTCCACTGGTCGGTACCTACTCCGTAAAACAAAATATAATCTGAAGCATCTAAGCGTCCGTCCTCTTCACCAAAAACATAAATACTATTTTCAATTGGATCAGTAACAAAATCAACATGATTAATAATTGATAACATTGTACCACCTTGTCCAAAAATTTGTATTGTACGCGGATCAATATTATCTGGCACCCCTAGTTGTTGCAAAAAAGATTTATCGATTTTATAAATTCCTGTTTTATCAATCGTAAACTGGAACCATTTTCCAGTTTTTAATAGTGAATTTGATTGAAAAACATTTACTGATTTATTAGCCAATAGTGTTTTAGTAGCTGAAATAGCTTCCTTATCAAATTCAAATTCTATATTTTTCACTCTTTTTATTCTTCCATTTTGTATAATTATTGGTGTAAAACTCAAAACAAATTGCTTTTTTTCATTTGTTTGAACCTGACTAATTTCTACTTCAATTTCAGCTGACAAACTACTTCTTAGTCCTTCATCAATAAAAACCTCTCCTAAATCGTCATAGTTCACTTTTGTAATTTTTGCAGATTTAACAAAAAAAGGAAGATCAAAATCTATCAAAAAATTATAATTTAACCTTTTATTAACATTTGTAAATGTTAAATTTTTATCTATTGTTGTAGGGTCAAAATCCTCCAAAGTCAAGCACTGTTTCAGTCTGTCGTTGTTCCAATCTAAACTAATTTTTTTCGCCTGAGAAAAAACAGCAAAGCAAGTAAAAATCAGTAGTGTAATAATAATTTTTTTCATATATATTTGTTCGCAGAAGAATTTTATGAAGACAAAAATACTTATTTTTATCTTACACAATACTCTTCTATAAAATACGTTATCTAATCGATTAAAAGGCTAATCAATCTAAAAATTTAAGTTTTTTTTAAATTATTATTACGTTAGATATTGCTAATTAATCGTTAATTCATATATTGCGTCAAATTATTTACCCGTTTTTAACATGAAGATTAATAGACTTATGACTTTACAACTGCTTGCTGGTTTGGTAGCTTCGGTTGGTTTAACAAGTTGCAGTAACACTAATAATGGAGTTTCTTCTGCAACTGGTTGGAAAATAAATGATAAAAAAGGAGGCTTTCAGTACAACACTAATTTTGAACAGCATACTCCTCAGGGTATGGTATCTATAGAAGGAGGTGCCTTTACAATGGGAAGAGTCCAAGAAGACATTATGGGTGATTGGAACAACAACCCTAAACAACAATATGTACAGTCATTCTATTTAGATGAGACTGAAACTACCAATATTATGTATAATGAGTATTTATATTGGTTAAAAAGTGTTTTCCCTCCAACAAACCAAGTTTATGCGGAGATTTATAAAAGTGCGTTACCAGATACAACAGTTTGGAGAAGTGCTACAGGTTTTAATGAAACCTTAATTTCTAGTTATTTAAGACACCCTGCTTACGCAAACTACCCAGTAGTTGGAGTTACTTGGCTACAAGCGAATGACTATGCTAAATGGAGAACTGATAGAGTTAATGAATTAACTCTAGAAAAAGCTGGATACTTAAAGAAAAATGCTAAAATCATGGAAGCATATGCTGACGCACATTTTAGTACTGAAGCTTATTTAGCAAATCCTGAATCTGTATATGGTGGAAACAGTGATATTGTCTACCGTGGTGTAGGCAACAAAGCAAAAGGAGATAACAAAAATATCTATGCCACAATGAACTACGGTTTATTTACAGCAGAATACAGACTACCAACAGAAGCTGAATGGGAATATGCAGCAATTGGAATGGCTGGAAACAGAGAATATAACAATTACCAAGGAAGAAAAACCTACCCATGGGAACAACCAAATAAGAAAAAAGGTGGTCGCCCTAATAACTTAAAATCTCAATACGCCAACTTTAAACAAGGGCGTGGAGATTATGGAGGAATTGCAGGTTGGGCTACAGATAACGCAGACATTACAAGTCCTGTTAAAGCATATCCACCAAATAACTTTGGTTTATATGATATGGCAGGAAACGTTGCTGAGTGGGTAGCTGATGTTTACGATCCACAAATTGATCAAATTGACACAGACTTCAACTTCTTTAAAGGAAACGTTTATTACAAAAACCAAATTGGTCCTGACGGAAAAGTAATTATAGTAACTGATCAATCTGTTCAATTTGACACTTTATCTACTGGTAGATTACGTTTAAGAAATTTACCTGGACAGGTTGCACAGTTAGAATATGGTGCTGATTTAAATAAAGCTGGTCAAGTAACAGGTGAAGATGAATTTTTAGTTTCAACACCGAATAATAAAAATAACTCTTCAAAATTATACAACGAAAAAAGTCGTGTGATAAAAGGAGGTTCTTGGAAAGATAGAGCTTATTGGTTAGACCCTGCTACAAGAAGATTCTATCCAGAAGATCAAGCAACAGACTTCATCGGATTCCGTTTAGCAATGACAAAAGTTGGTCAAAAAAACGTAGTTCGTAAAACAAAAAATTAATTTTAAAAAAATATAATTTTAAAGAAAAGTCCTAAATTCGTTTAGGACTTTTTTTTATTTTTGACCTTATGAATATACAAGAACTATATAGCTGTTTTTTACAATGCGACAATGTGTCTATAGATACTAGAAACATTACTCCCAACAGTTTATTTTTTGCCTTACGAGGAGAGAATTTCGATGCAAATGAGTTTGCCCAAGATGCTTTAAACAAAGGAGCTTTATTTGCTGTTATTGACAACCCAAAATACTTTACAGATAAAAGTAAGATGCTTTTAGTTACTAATACATTAGATACTTTACAGCAATTAGGAAACTATCATCGCAATCAATTAGGTTTGCCAATTATTGCTATAACGGGAAGCAATGGAAAAACCACTACTAAAGAATTAATCAAAACTGTTTTATCTCAGAAATATCAGGTAAAAGCCACCATTGGTAACTACAACAACCATATTGGCGTTCCGTTAACTTTATTGCAGTTTGATGATGAAACAGATATTGGAATTGTAGAAATGGGGGCAAATCATCTTAATGAAATTGCTCAACTTTGCTCAATTGCTCAGCCCGATTATGGTTATATTACCAATTTTGGAAAAGCACATCTTGAAGGTTTCGGAAGTTTTGAAGGAGTTATAAAAGGTAAAAGTGAATTGTACGATTATTTAGAAGACAATCATAAAGTTGCTTTTGTTAATTTGGAAGATCCACGCCAAGATGCCAAAACAATGACATTCACCCGTTATACTTTTGGTATTGATGATATTGACAATACACCTGATGTGGTTATTTCAATTAACGAAGAATCCGAAAATGCTTCTATAACAGTAAATAATCACACAATACTTTCCAATTTAACAGGAAAATACAATAGCTATAATATTTCTGCGGCGGCTACCGTAGGCTTATATTTTGGCATTGATATTAATGAGGTAAAAAAAGCGATAGAAAGCTATGTGCCGACAAACAATCGTTCTCAGTGGATTAAAAAAGATAAATACACAATCTTATTAGATGCTTATAATGCCAATCCATCAAGTATGGAAGTTGCAATTTTTAACTTCAATAGTATTCAAAGTCATCTACCAAAAACTTATATTTTAGGCGATATGTTTGAACTTGGAAAAGAAAGCTATAAAGAACACCGAGCAATAATTAACCTTATAGAAAAAACAAATTACGACAAAGTGTTTTTTATTGGAAAAGAATTTTTCAAGGCTAAAAAAGATGATAATAATAAAATTAGTTATTATACCGACGTTGAATCGTTCTTAAATAACAATAGCAATTTAGCTAAAGAATTACAAAATCACTCTATTTTAGTAAAAGGATCTAGAGGAATGGCTTTAGAACAGTTATTAGAACAATTAGATTAAAAAAGTTCACCTCTATTTTAGAGGTAAACTTTTTAAATTTTACAATAAGGCTAAATTTAAAAATAATAATTTCTAAATTGACCACACTTTAAATAACATAACTATTTTAATATCAAATAAATAACACACACCCCCTCTTAAAGTCATTTTTTAGCAGTAAAAAATACCATAGAACTATTGCTTACTCTATTTTTTGTATTATATTTGCACCCGAATTACAATTGTAATAGAGCCAATAAATGGCGAGGTAGCTCAGTCGGTTAGAGCGCAGGATTCATAACCCTGAGGTCACGGGTTCAACTCCCGTCTTCGCTACTACACAGGATATATCGAGAAAATTCTCATATATCCTGTTTTTATTTTCAGCCAACTCATTGTTAATCTGAAAGATACACTTCACTAAAGTATTAATTCGTGTGGTTCGATAAATTTTTCCATCAAACTCTAATTTTTCTGGAAATATCGAACCAATAATTTCTCTTTTGGTTTGAATACCTCCCTCAGCGTAGAGTACACCAAGGTTTATGACTTTATCTAATGCTCTATCAAGCATACTTTTTATATCTATCTTTTTATTTCCTTCTTTCTCAATTAATTGCTTTTCTAATTTTTCTATTTCAATTTTACACTCCTTCTTTATTGCTAAATAATCATCCTCCTCTAAAGTTCCTTCTAACAATTTATTTCGAGCTATTGACAGTTTATGATTAACCTTATCAATGTTTTCTAATATACTTTTCTTCTGACTTACTGGATTTCCAAAGACTTGATTATAACTATCTATAAGTAGCTTCTTTGTAAAATTTTGCACAACTTTATTAATCTGAAGTTGTTTTAATCCATTTTCAAAAATCTTATTTGCTACACAAGCTTTTTGTCTAAAACCACAACTTGCTAAACAATGATAGTAATAATACCTATTATTCCTTCCTGTAGAGGCACTACCTGTCAAATTCCTATTACAATTTGGGCAAACTAAAAAACCTCTAAGTGGGAGGTTTTCATCCGAAAGAATCTTTGTATTAGGTCTTTCCTTACGAACATTTACATCCAAGACCATTTGCACCTTGTCAAATAAAGCCTCGCTTATTAAAGCCTCATGTAATCCAGTTACAAAATATGCCTCCTCGTCTTTATATTTTGGAATAAAGATTTTGCCACAATAAATTGGATTTCGTATCGCTACATGAAACGCTGTGCTACTTAATTTTCCTGCATTCATTCTATTCATCTCTAATCTTATTTGATTAGCAGAGAGAATACCTTTAGCTAATTCAGTAAATGCCCATTTCATTGCTCTACTCTGTTCTGGAATTAAAGCGATATACTTCTTTCCATCTTCTTTACTTTTATTTGCATAACCAAAAGGTGCATTCCCCATAACTCTACCTTCTTTCTTAGCTCTACGCATTCCATAAAAAGTATTAAGAGCTCTTCTGTCATTTTCAACCTCTGGAGCAGCTAAATAAATAGCTAACATCATCTTATTCTCTGGGATAGTTAAATCTAATGGTTGTTCAATAGCCTGAGAGTTAACACCAAGTTTGGTTAACATATTTATCATTTGATAAGCGTCCCCAGCATTACGGCTAAAACGATTTCATTTAGTAAACAATACTAAAAGCACCGAATTAAACTAAGATAATTGCATTTAATTTATTGAAATACATTTAGTTAAACTCGATTCAGTGAGCTATTTTACCTTTTAAAAATAGCTCACCTAATAGCTCACATTTAGATTGATTTACAAGGGATTATTATGATATATTCAAAAATAAAAAATCCGTAAATAACTAATACTTACGGATTTAGACATATTCTCATGCCAAAAAAGTCGGGGTGGCAGGATTCGAACCATTAATCCAACTTAACATTATTTTATAAAAAAATATCTGATTATCAATTATTTAACGTATTTATTGAAAAACTTTGCTTATCTTAGTTAAGGTAATAGCGACTATTATTAAGATAATTTGTCCGAAATATGTCCGATAATCATGAAGATAAATTTTTATTTAGATAAGCCTTATAACAACGATATCAAGCCTGATATCATTAAGAAGGAGTTAGCAAAAGTTGGAAATAATAAAAAGAATTTACCAAACAAGTTCTTTAATCCAAATCCTACTTCATTATATCTTTTCTTCTCTCCTGATAAGTCTTGTAGAATTAAATACAGAACCAATTATAAAATTCTTGCGAAGAATTGGGACTTTGACAAAGAAAGATTAAAGTCATCAGCAACCGGTGCGCTAGAGTTCAATCTTGACTTAAACGATCTAGAGGCAACTTGTTTAAAAGAAGCAAGAATCAAGAAGGAAAAAAATCAATACCTCTCAAAAAATGATTACAAAATCATCATTCAAGAATGTATAGACAGGGATAATGCTATAAACAATGAAGTCTCACTTTTTCATTTAGCTTCTAAATTTCTTTCTTATAAAAGTTCATTTGTAAAAGAAGGAACTATGAAAGAGTACAGAACAGTTTTCAAAGGATTGGAAGGGTATGAAAGTAAAACAGGTTCAAAATTAATACTTAGAGAACTAGACAACAGCTTCTTTGATAAGTTTGAAGTTTTTTTGAGTAAAAAGCCGAATTCAAGAGATTCGAGTAAGAAAGGACTATTAAATGATACTATACATAAATATATATCCACATTAAAAGTCTTTCTTAAATGGTGTAATGATAATGACCATCTAGTTCATCCAGATGTTTTCAAAACACAGAAGACAAATTTTAAGAAAAAAGCTTACAATGAGGTAGTTTCCTTAAATGAAAATGAGATTGAACTTTTTAAAAATCTTGATTTATCGAATAATCCGAGATTAGAAAAAACACGTGATATATTTTTACTACTTCTATGGACTGGACAGAGGTATAGTGATATCATTGAATTTGACAAAAGTACAATTAAACATAACACTTGGGATTTTATATCTAATAAAGTCAAAAAGCGTATTATCGTACCATTTGAAGGTTATATAGCTCCAGCTTTAGATCTTTTTAAGAAATTAGACTATAAAGTTCCAAAGATTTCAAATCAGAAATTTAATGATTACATAAAAGAGGTTGGAAATTTAGCTGGATTAAACGAGGAAATTCAAATTACTCGATATTCTGGAAAGGATAAACTAATTATAAAAAAAGAGAAATATCTCTTCTTGTCAAGTCATACGGGACGAAGATCAATGGTAACGAATTTATTAAATCGAAATGTCCCTATTACACTCATTCAAAAACTTACAGCACATTCAGATATAAGAACACTTATGAAGTATGAGTCTGCAGGAACAGATTCTTTAATCGCAGCACTAAATAAATTCTAAAATTATGAGAGACAAATATTTCAAATTCAAAAAATTTAATGATTCTCATCGAAGTATATTTGATTTAGGAATCCCTTTACCTCGATTTTTCACAACTCGATCAATGTCCGATAAGCACTTCATTAATAAAGTTCTTGTCCTTCATCCTGACAGATTCTTACCCTTATATGATTATCACTTACATTATTTTTTCGAAAGAAATGATAGTAAAAATGAAGAACAGTTTTTAAAAAAAGTAATCTCCGTATGCCAAGATGAGTTAGAAGATTTTAAGTATCGAGCAAAAATAAAATCATTCATCTGGGATAACAAGAAAAAATATGAGGGATTCATAGAAACTGTTGAAAGTTTTATAAACAAACTCAAAGCGCGCGATAAATGGGGAATTATATTATCTGAAAACGAACAAATAGAAAAGCTAAAGAAAGAAATCATAAATTTAAAACAACAAGTAGAAGACTTCTTAGTATTGCCTAATTATAAAATTAAGGTTACTTGTAAAGATAAAAAGCATTTTTTTAACCTTTTTGAAGCTATTCTTTCAATCCCAGATTTAACCAATGAATCATCAGAAATAACAACTATGTTCTCAGAAAAGCCAAATAAGACCTGGGCTAAGATAGTTTCAAATCACTTCAAAGTTAATAATGAAGATATTCCCTTACAAACTGCCTTAAATTACTTTGATAAAACAACTGATATTAAAGAAAAGGATAGAATATTTGAAATAAAAATCAACAAAAGAATAAAGCAAAACAACTGATTTACAGTTTCTTACAAACTTATTTTGCCATTCCTCCTATAATGGCATATAAAAATGGTTTGATAACCATCTTTGCTCATGTAGAGTTAACCGAAGAAAGTGGCCACGACTTCGACATTTTAAACTTATTAACATGAGCAAAGTATGATTCAATTAGATCAAAATGCCCTTAGAGATTGTATCCGAGATGCAATTAAGGAAGAACTTCACATTTTTATTTCAGGTATCCGAAGTACTGTAGATAATACAGCAAGTACATCGTCCGAAAAACTATTAACAAAAAAAGAAATGGCGGACGAACTCGACATTTCACTTGTCAGCCTAACCGAATGGATGAAACAAGGTAAAATTCCTTACATGCGTATGGGTAAACGTATTTATTTCAAAAAAAATGAAGTTGTTAATTCTATGGCAAACTTCAATCATAAAAAAGGAGGTAAATAATGATCCCATTCAATCAAGAAACGGTAAACGCACTCGGAAAAGCCATAGTAGAGATAACAGATAATTTCTTAGAACCACCTATCATGATAACCATCAACAAATCCGACTCTGTCATTGGTACACTGGGCAATTTCAGTGCGTCCACTGGGAAGGCAAAAAGCAGAAAAACATTCAATGTAATTTCATTGGTCGCAGCCGCATTGAGTGGAAAGCAGATATTACAATATAAAGTTAAAGTTCCTCCAACCCGTCCAGTTATACTGTATTGTGATACAGAGCAGAGTAAATTCCATTGCCACAGGCTACTTTCAAGAATATACAAGCTCATCGACTACCCTACCACAGAAGTCCACGATAATTTAAAGTTCATCTCCTTAAGGGAATACCCGACGAAGGAACGTATAAATATCATCGAATATGCACTTTTCAAATATGCAGATAGGATCGGACTGGTCATCATAGATGGAATTAGGGATTTGGTTTACGATATCAATAACGCTACCGAAGCGACTGAAATCACTAATAAACTTATGAAGTGGTCACAGGAACTCAATATCCATATTCACACCGTATTACACTTAAACAAGGGAGATGATAACACTAGAGGGCATTTAGGAACAGAATTGAATAACAAAGCCGAATCAATTCTCCAGATAACTAAAAGTGATCTAGATGCAAATTATAGTACAGTAGCACCAAAATTTATCAGGGATATAGAATTTGAACCTTTCACCTTTTTTATAGATGATGGAATACCCGTACTGGACGAGAATTTTGACACAACAAATCTCAAATCTAGAAAAGGATTCAGTTATCAGGAGCTTTCCGAAGAAAATCACCGCGAAGTACTGCAGGAAATGTTCAAGGATAGCGAGATAAACTGTACCTACGAAGAGTATATAACCAAATTAAGGGATGCTTATTTATCAAAAGGATTCAATTTCGGAATCAACAAAGCCAAACAATTAAAAACTTTTTTGGAAAACAAAAGGATGGTCGTCAAGAATGACAAGACCTACAGATTCAACCCTGAATTTTACTATTAAAAACAGGTTTAGTTTAGTCTGCCCCTA
>CANQRD010000041.1 GCA_947626185.1 uncultured Flavobacterium sp. | reverse complement strand
AAAAAAATATGTTTCTTTAAAAAAAATACCTCACTATCTTCATAGTAAATTAATTGAAGAGGGCTTTATTATTAAAAAAGAAGAAAAAATTACTTCTAAATTTATTTTTGGAAAGAAATCTTCTTATTATTATAGAATTGAAAAATCTAATTCAAATTAGATTATTAATATAATAATTTTACTTTTTGTTTACACAGATAAGATAATTTTTCTTTTCTTCACCGAAAAAACAATTATTATCTTAGAACAGATCTTCTTTTTTGAAGATCTGTTTTTTTATTTAAAAAAAGCGCAAGTCATTATTAATGACTTGCGCTTTTATATATATTGAGTAATCAAAGATTATCCTAATACTTCTTTTACTTTTTTACCAATTTCAGCTGGAGAATCAACAACGTGGATTCCACATTCTCTCATAATTCTCTTTTTAGCTTCTGCTGTATCATCTGCACCTCCCACAATTGCACCCGCGTGTCCCATTGTTCTTCCTTTTGGAGCAGTTTCTCCTGCGATAAACCCAATTACTGGTTTTTTATTACCATCTTCTTTAATCCATTTTGCAGCATCTGCCTCTAATTGACCTCCAATTTCACCAATCATAATGATTGCTTCTGTTTCTGGATCTGCCATTAATAACTGAACAGCTTCCTTTGTAGTAGTTCCAATAATTGGATCTCCACCAATACCAATAGCCGTTGTTATTCCCAACCCTTCTTTAACCACTTGATCTGCAGCCTCATATGTTAAAGTTCCTGATTTTGATACAATACCTACTGTTCCTTTTTTGAAAACAAATCCTGGCATAATACCAACTTTAGCTTCACCTGGAGTAATTACTCCAGGACAGTTAGGTCCAACTAATCTACAGTCTCTTGTTTGGATATAATCATAAGCTTTAATCATATCTGCAACAGGAATTCCTTCTGTAATACAGATAATTACTTTAATACCAGCATCAGCAGCTTCCATAATAGCATCAGCAGCAAATGCAGGTGGAACGAAAATAATTGAAGTATCTGCTCCAGTTTTTTCAACAGCATCTGATACTGTATTAAATACTGGACGATCTAAATGTAATGATCCCCCTTTTCCTGGAGTAACACCACCAACAACATTTGTTCCATATTCAATCATCTGAGAAGCGTGGAAAGTACCTTCACTTCCTGTAAAACCTTGAACGATGATTTTTGAATCTTTATTTACTAAAACACTCATGATCTTGTTTTTATTTATTTTTATAAAACATACTTACACAAAAATAAGCAATAATACTAAGTTATAAAACTTTTAATTATCAATATTTGATAAATACGAATCAGAATTAATATTTAATTTACTTTAGAGTTTTTTATTTATTATTAAGTTTTTTTAAACTTTCTA
Organism: uncultured Flavobacterium sp.; assembly: GCA_947626185.1. Classification (GTDB taxonomy): domain Bacteria; phylum Bacteroidota; class Bacteroidia; order Flavobacteriales; family Flavobacteriaceae; genus Flavobacterium. The sequence goes on along the minus strand of CANQRD010000041.1, from coordinate 17,155 downwards.
ATATTTCAGGTATTTTTTTTGTATTAGCTAATTGTTTTAACTTTTCTCTTGACTCTTCAGCAGGATATCCAAAATATACTTTGTTCCCTTCTAAAGACTTTGAAATACCAGATTGTGCTAAAATAACTGCCTTTGAACCAATTGTAATTCCACTTGTTGTACCTACTTGTCCCCAAAGTGTTACTTCATCTTCTATTACTACACATCCTGCAATACCACATTGTGCAGCAATTAGAGATCGGCTTCCAATTACTGTATCATGTCCAATATGAACTTGATTGTCAATTTTTGCACCTTCCTTAATTAATGTATCTCCAGTTACTCCTCTATCTATAGTACAAGCAGCACCAATTCCAACATTATCTTCAATAACTACTCTTCCGCAAGAAACTAATGGATCAAATCCTTCAGGGCGTTTTTTGTAATAGAATGCATCAGCTCCTAAAATTGCTCCTGCATGAATAATTACATTATCACCTATTACTGTACTATCATATATTACAACATTTGGATGAATAATACAGTTTTTACCAATGGTAACATTATTTCCAATGAAAACTCCAGGCTGAATTATAGTACCCTCACCAATAATTGCATCTTTCGCCTGTAATTCAGTAGCAGGTTTAAATGGATTAAAAAACTTAGATAATTTATTGAAATCTCTAAATGGGTCATCAGAAATTAATAAAGCTTTACCTTCAGGACATTCAACATCTTTATTAATTAAAATAATAGTTGCATTTGAATTAAGTGCTTTATCATAATACTTTGGATGATCTACAAAAACGATTTCTCCTTCTTGTACAACGTGTATTTCATTCATTCCATACACTGGAAAATCATCGCTACCCACATAACTACATCCTATAATATCTGCTATAGTTTGTAAATTTTGAACTTTTGAGAATCTCATTCTTCGTTTATTTACAACTATTCTTTTATACGTTCCATGTATGAACTTGTAGCTGTATCAATTTTAATTTTATCTCCTTCATTAATGAATAAAGGTACATTAATTGATGCTCCAGTTTCTACTGTTGCAGGCTTTGTAGCGTTTGTAGCCGTATTACCTTTTACTCCAGGCTCTGTATAAGTTACTTCTAAAATAACTGAAGCTGGCATATCTACTGCTAAAGGTAATTCCGTATCTGTATTAATTTGAACCATTACCATTTCACCTTCTTTTAATAATTCAGGCGCATCTAAAATATCTTTTAACAAAGTAATCTGCTCATAAGATTCAACATTCATAAAGTGGAATTGATCTCCTTCTGGATATAAATATTGAAATTTATGCGTTTCAACACGAACAGTATCAATTTTATGACCTGCAGAAAAAGTATTTTCTAAAACTTTTCCGTTTGTTAAGCTTTTCATTTTTGTTCTAACGAAAGCTGGGCCTTTTCCTGGTTTTACGTGTAAAAACTCAATAATTTTATAAATATCGTTATTATAACGAATACATAATCCATTTCTAATATCCGCAGTTGTTGCCATTGTAATTTATTTTATTTTTTATACTATTAATACATACCTGAATATCCACGCATAATTCCTCTTGAACTACTACGAATAAACATGATAATTTCATCTCTTTCTGGTGTTGCTTCCATTTCTGTTTCTATAATTTCAAGTGCTTGACTTGTATTATAATTCTTTTGGTACAGAATTCGATAAATTTCCTGAATTTCTCTAATTTTCTCAGGCTCATAACCTCTTCTTCTCAATCCAACAGAGTTAATACCAGCATAAGAAATAGGTTCTCTTGCTGCTTTAATATAAGGTGGTACATCTTTACGCACAAGTGTTCCTCCTGTTACAAAAGAATGTGAACCAATTGTACAAAACTGATGTACCGCAACTAGTCCAGCTAATACTACATAATCCCCTACAGTAACATGTCCTGCTAATGTACTTGAATTCGAAAAAATACAATTATCTCCAACAATACAATCATGAGCAATATGACTATAAGCTTGAATCAAACAGTTTTTCCCTATGATTGTTTTATATCTATCTCTAGTTCCTCTATTGATTGTAACGCATTCTCGAATTGTAGTATTATCTCCAATTTCAACAGTAGTTATTTCACCGTCAAATTTTAAATCTTGAGGTTCAGCAGAAATTACAGCTCCAGGAAAAATCTTACAGTTTTTTCCAATTCTAGCTCCTTCCATTATAGTCACATTAGATCCAATCCAAGTTCCTTCGCCAATTTCAACATTATTATGAATAGTAGTAAAAGGTTCAATTACTACATTTCTTGCTATTTTAGCTCCTGGATGAACGTATGCTAAAGGCTGATTCATATTACTCCTTTTTAGTTTTTTACTTTAGATATTTGAGCCATTAGCTCTGCTTCTGCTACAAGTTTTCCATTTGCATATGCATAACCTTGCATATGACAAATTCCTCTGCGAATTGGTGATAATAAATCTAATTTAAACACCAAGGTATCACCCGGAACAACTTTATTTTTAAACTTAACATTATCCATTTTCATGAAATAAGTTAAATAATTTTCTGGATCTGGCACAGTACTTAGAATTAAGATTCCCCCAGATTGTGCCATTGCTTCACAAATTAAAACTCCTGGCATTACTGGCGCACCTGGAAAATGTCCTACAAAGAAAGATTCATTCATAGTTACATTTTTAACTCCTACAACATGTGTGTCAGACATTTCCAAAATCTTATCAACTAATAAAAATGGTGGTCTATGTGGTAATAACTCCATTACCTTAACAACGTCCATCAAAGGTTCTTTTGTTAAATCATAGGTAGGTACTTGGTTACGCTTTTCATTGCGAATAATTTTAGACATTTTTTTTGCAAAACTTGTGTTTACGCCATGTCCAGGTTTATTTGCAATTACTTTTCCTCTAATTCTTGTTCCAATTAAAGCTAAATCACCAATTACGTCAAGCAATTTATGTCTTGCTGCTTCGTTTGGAAAATGAAGAGTTAAATTATCTAGTACTCCATTAGGTTTAACGCTAATTTCTTCTTTGTCAAAAGCTTTTTTCAAATGCTCCATCGTTTCAGGTGATATTTCTTTATCAACATAAACAATAGCATTATTTAAATCTCCACCTTTAATTAATCCATTAGCTAACAAATTTTCTAATTCATGCAAGAAGCTAAATGTTCTTGCTTGAGAAATTTCTGCCTTGAAATCTTTTAAATCTTTTAAAGTTGCATTTTGTGTACCCAAAACTTTAGTACCAAAATCAACCATTGTAGTAACTTGATAGTTATCTGCAGGCATAATGATTATTTCGCTACCTGTAGCTTCATCAACATAAGAAATTACTTCTTTTACAATATATTCTTCTCTTTCAGCCTCTTGTTCTACAATACCAGCTTTTTCAATTGCTTCCACAAAATACTTAGAAGACCCGTCCATAATTGGAGGCTCAGATGCATTTAATTCGATTATTACGTTATCAAGATCACATCCAACAAAAGCGGCTAATACATGTTCTGTTGTTTGAACTTTTACACCTTTTTTCTCTAAATTAGTTCCACGTTGCGTATTAACAACATAGTTAGCATCAGCTTCAATAATAGGATGCCCTTCTAAATCCACTCTAACAAAAGCAAATCCATTATTAACTGGTGCAGGTTTAAATGTCATTACAACATTTTGTCCTGTATGGAGCCCTACACCTGATAAGGTTACTTCATTTTTGATGGTTTTTTGTTTAACCATAATAATTCTTTTTATCTTTATTAGATTATTTATCTTTTTTAAGCTTTTCTAAATCATCAACAATTTTAGAGAAATTTCTAAAATGACTATAAGATTTTAAAAACTCCGTATATCCTAAAGCAGGCGTGCCTTGTACAGCTTTATTAGATTCGATGTTTTTTGTAACTCCTGACTGTGCTTGTATTTTTACATAATCTCCAATAACTAAATGACCAACAATACCAACCTGACCACCAATCATACAGTTTTTACCCACTTTTGTAGAACCTGCTATTCCACTTTGCGCAGCAATTACGGTATTTTCACCAATCTCAACATTATGAGCAATTTGTATTTGATTATCTAGCTTTACTCCTTTTCTTATTATAGTTGATCCTAAAGTTGCTCTGTCAATTGTTGTTCCTGCTCCTATTTCAACATTATCTTCAATTATAACATTCCCTATTTGAGGCACTTTATTATATGTACCATCTGTATTTGGTGCAAAACCAAATCCGTCTGACCCTATAATTGTGCCTGCGTGAATTGTACAGTTTTCACCAATTTCTGTTTCAGAATAAATTCTTACTCCTGAAAATAAAACGGTATTATTACCAATAATTACATTATCACCAATAAAAGTATTAGGATAAATCTTTACATTGTTACCAATTTTTGTATTTTTTCCAACATAGCAAAAACTACCTAAATATAAATCATCTCCATACTCTACTCCATCAGATATTACGCTTGGTTGCTCAATACCAGATTTCATTAACTTTACTTGATTGTAATATTCTAATAATTTTGAAAATGACGTATAAGCATCATCTACTTTAATTAATGTAGCTCTTACAGTTTGATCAGGCTCAAATGATTTATTAACAATAACAACTGAAGCTTCAGTTGTGTAAATAAAATGCTCATATTTCGGATTAGCTAAAAAAGAAATAGAACCTTTTGTTCCTTCTTCAATTTTAGCTAATGTTTTTACTTCTTCCAAAGGATTTCCTATAATCTCTCCTTCTAATACTGCCGCTATTTGTTCTGCTGTTATTTTCATCACCGCAAAAATATAAAATATAATTGAAATTTAACTTTCAAAAGCACTTTTTGGATAACAAGTGTAATACTTTGTTACTGGTTTTGTAAGCGCTTTTAAGTTTAATTGATCGGAAACAGATAAAACATCTTTTACCCTTCCATCTTTTTTCAAAATCATAATAGGTTCTTTGCTTTTGCTATAAGCTTGATTACTAATTTGTCCAGTAAATACAAAATAAGCAATTTCTTGTTCAGTCAACCCTGTATTTTGCTTAAGAACTTCTAATTCACTAAACATCAATTCGTTTACTTTTTGTTCATCTTCTGACACTTTTATTCTCAAGAGATTTCTATTCACAATCATTTTACTGAGTTGAGATAAAATAAAATCATCATGGAACTGCCAAGCTTTCATTGCGCTAACAATATCTGAATCATCTAACAATGCAAATTTATCCAAAGGCTCCCCATCAAAGTCATTAAATTTTATTTGATTAGACAAAAAATACTGCAATGGTTCGCTACACCATAGTTTTTCTCCGTTTTGCACTAATTCTTTTGCCCGTTTCAATATTCGAACTAGAATGTGCTCTGCACAAACGCTTGTTTTGTGTAAATAAACTTGCCAATACATTAATCGACGACCTACCAAAAACATTTCTACCGAATAGATTCCCTTTTCTTCAACCACTAATTCATCATTTACTACATTCAACATCTGAATTAATCTTTCTGAATTAATATTTCCTTCTGCAACTCCACTGTAAAAACTATCACGCTTTAAGTAATCCATACGATCCATATCCAACTGACTAGAAATCAATTGAAGCATAAATTTACGATGATATTTTCCTTGAAATATTTGAATAGCTAAATCGAGCTTTCTATCAAACTCTTTATTTAATCGATTCATGAAAAAAAGAGAAATTTCTTCATGATGTACACCTTCCACAATACTTTCTTCCATAGCATGAGAAAAAGGGCCATGACCTATATCGTGCAACAAAATTGCTATATATAACGCATTTTCTTCTTCAGTTGATATTTCTACATTTTTAAAACGCAAAACTTGCACAGCTTTTTGCATTAGGTGCATACAACCAATTGCATGATGAAAACGAGTGTGATGTGCACCTGGATAAACTAAGTAAGAAATACCCATTTGAGTAATTCTTCTCAATCGCTGAAAATAAGGATGCTCTATTAAATCGTATAATAATGAATTTGGAATGGAAATAAATCCATAAATTGGGTCATTGAGTATTTTTAGTTTATTTACTGTTGCCAATGGAAATAAATTATGATTTTAAAGAATATTAAAAACAAATATAGCAATAATAAAAAAGCTATATCTTTTTTATAATAAAAAGATATAGCTTCTATCTAAAAAACAATTAAAAATATAAATTAATCTTCTAATTCAATCTGAAAGCTTTCTAAAAAACTAATTGTTTTCTCAATATCATAATGTAAAATTCTATCTTCTGACACAAATGACACCTCTTCTCTATACGTTTTTATAAAAGCCTCTATAAAATCGCTAGACTTTGCAGGACGTCTAAATTCAATAGCTTGTGCAGCATTTAATAACTCAATGGCTAAAATTCGCTCTAAGTTTTTTACTATTGACAATGTTTTTGTTGCACCATTTGCTCCCATACTTACGTGATCTTCTTGCCCATTACTAGAAACAATACTGTCAATACTTGCTGGAGTAGCTAGTTGCTTATTCTGACTAACAATGCTTGCTGCTGTATATTGAGGTATCATAAACCCAGAATTTAATCCAGGATTAGAAACCAAAAATGCAGGTAAACCTCTAAGTCCAGAAATTAATTGATAAGTTCTTCTTTCAGAAATATTCCCTAGTTCTGCTAAAGCAATTCCTAAAAAGTCAAAAGCTAAAGCTAATGGTTGCCCGTGAAAATTTCCTCCAGAAATTATAAGATCATCCTTATAAAAAACATTCGGATTATCAGTTACCGAGTTAATTTCTGTTTTGAAAATTTTACTTACGTATTCAATAGTATCTTTTGATGCTCCATGTACTTGAGGAATACATCTGAAAGAATAAGGATCTTGCACGTGTTCTTTTGGACGACTGATTAACTCCGAACCTTCTAAAACTTCATTAAAAAACAAAGCTGTTTCAATTTGCCCACGATGTGGACGAACATGGTGAATTAACTCATTAAAAGGTTCAATTCTTCCGTCAAAAGCTTCTAAAGAAACCGCCCCAATTAAATCTGCTAAATAGGACATCTTTCTAGCTTTAATCAATATATAACAACCATAAGCACTCATAAATTGAGTTCCATTTAATAATGCTAATCCTTCTTTTGACTTTAATTGAATTGGCTGCCATCCCATTTTTTCTAATACTTTAATAGATGGCTGTCTAAATCCTTCAAACATTACCTCTCCTTCTCCAATTAACGGTAAAGTTAAATGTGCTAAAGGTGATAAATCACCAGATGCACCTAAAGATCCTTGTGTATAAACGATAGGTAATACATCATTATTATAGAAATCAACTAAACGTTCTACTGTTTCAAGTTGAACACCTGAATTTCCATAACTTAATGATTTAATTTTTAACAGTAACATTATTTTAACCACTTCTTCAGGAACTAAATCTCCAGTTCCACAAGCATGCGATTTCATTAAGTTCTCTTGTAATTTTGACAAATCATTTGCTTCAATTTTCACATTACACAACGAACCAAACCCAGTGTTAATTCCGTAAATAGGATCTTTGTGCGTAGCCATCTTTTCATCTAAATAAGCACGGCAATTAATAATATTTGCTCTTGCTTCTTCTGAAATATCTAACTTCTGATTTTGAGTAATTATCTCATTTAATTTTTCAATTGTAAATACATCTGAACTTATATAATGTACTGTTTCCATAATTTTATAGTCGTCTTTGATCTTAATTTTATCGTGTAAATATTAAATTATTCTCCTTTGATTCTGTTTCGCTCCAAGCATATCCTTCGGCATTAAACTGCTTTAACCCTTCAATATCGTTTATATTATTTTCTAAAATAAAACGAGTCATTAGTCCTCTTGCCTTTTTTGCAAAAAAACTAACTACTTTAAGCTTTCCATCTCTTAACTCCTTAAAGTCAGGAGTAATAATTATTGCATTAATCTTTTTAGTGTCAACAGCTCTAAAATATTCATTACTTGCCAAATTGACAATAATATCCTCTCGGGACACCTCTTTATTTAGGTACTTAGACACGATTGGCTTCCAATAGTCATGAAGATTTTTTGCTTCAGCGATTGGCATTTTTGTTCCCATTTCTAATCGATAAGGCTCAATGCTATCCGTTGGACGTAAAATCCCATATAATCCAGATAGAATCAATAATTTTTCCTGCATTGCCAAAGTAGCCTCTTCTGACAAAGAATAAGCGTCTAAACCTGTATAAACATCTCCATTAAAAGCATAAACTGCTTGTTTAAATTCTGTCGTTCTTTTTTCTGAAAACTTAAATGTTCTGCTTTGATTTCTTTTCCAGTTTAGTTCTGCTAAGTTACTGGAAATCTTCATTAATTCCATTAATTCTTGAGGACTTTTCTTCTTCAATATATCATTTACGACTTTACTTTCTTTGATAAAAAGTGGCTCAGTCAGTGTTGCAAAAGGAACATCTGTTTTATAATCAAGGCTTTTGGCCGGTGACAATAATATTTTCATTTTTATTTTTTCCAAATATAAGTAATATGATTAGTATTCTCAATCATTTCTGAGTATCCTATTCCAAACATTTTTTAGTAAAACAATACCATCTCGCTTTTCTTTTTTCACTTCCTCTACTTGCCACTCTCCATCTTTACCAGTATAAAACCTATAACTAAAGGCAAATTGAATTTCATTTTCGGTTTCTTTTAATACACCAAAACGCAAATCATTTAAATAAAGATCATCTCCATTTTTACTAAATGTATAAGTATGTTCTGTTAGTTTTAATAATCGTTGTAGCAAAAGATTTTCTTCTAAACTCTTGGCTAAGTACGCATTTTTTTGATAAACTTTAAATGTTATTGGCTGATTACTCAAAAGGGAATGATCTCCAATTAAAAACTCTTCTTCAGTTTCTACAATAGCTTTCCACATTACTGTATTCATTAATGTAGGCTTAACTGAAATAGATTTGTAAGTAATATTTTTTTCAGTTAATGTATCTGTAAATTTATAAAAAGCAAAGGCTTTTAAAAGTAGAGTAAGGACTAAATATGACGAACTAACATATAATCCTAAATTGTTGAAATACATACGTTTTTGCATATCTTTTTTTTCTCGCATCGAGCGAACTAAAAAGTATATAAAAGGCAAAGTATATAATGGATCTATCACAAAGATAGATTTGAAAGCAAATGAATAATTAAAAGGCCATAGCACTTGTGTTCCCCAAGTTGTAAAAACATCTAAAATTGCATGAGTAATGAATCCCCAGAAAAACAACCAATACGACTCTTTATAAGTAATTCCATTTTTATTTTCAATTTTAAAAAGAAAATAACCAAAAAGTAAGGAAGATAAAAATGCAAAAAGTAAGGAATGAGTAATAGTACGATGAATTTCTAAAGCACTGATAGGATCTGTAAATAAAGAAGCAAAAATATCTAGATCAGGTATTGTGCCAGCAATAGCACCATACAATACTGCCCTATTCTTTATTTTTTTACCTAATAAAGCATTGCCAATAGCACCACCTAAAACGATTTGAGTTAATGAATCCATCTTATTTTATATATGAATTTAATAAGAATAAAAAAAACTGCGCAAAGGCAGTTTTTCTTCTATTTTTTAAGTCAATGACTACAATTCTTTGAATATTGTATGCATTAATCGTTTTTTATCATTGATGCTCTCCTCTAAAGAAATCATTGATTCTGTTCTGTAAACTCCTTCAATGTCATCGATCATATAAATAACCTCTTTTGCATGACGTGTATTTTTTGCTCTAATTTTACAGAAAACATTAAACTTGCCTGTTGTTACGTGTGCAACAGTTACAAAAGGAATTTCATTAATTCGTTCTAAAACGAATTTAGTTTGAGATGTATTATGCAAGAAAATACCAATGTAAGCAATAAATGCATATCCTAACTTCTCGTAATCAAGAGTTAATGACGAACCTTGGATAATTCCAGCATCCTCCATTTTTTTAACTCTCACGTGAACAGTACCAGCAGAAATTAACAATTTCTTAGCAATATCTGTAAAAGGCACTCTCGTATTATCAATCAACATATCTAAAATTTGGTGATCGATTTCATCTAAACGAAACTTACTCATAAATCAATTATTTATCTTAGTTCTAATCTTTATTTCAGTACAATAATACTAAAAAAAAATCTTATTTATTTAAAAAATCTCAATTTATACTATTTTTTTAATAAATAATTAACCTCTTCCCGTGTTAACGCTACAGCATTCTCAAAATTAGCCCCGAATATTACATTAGGGAGGCCTTGAAAATCTTTAAATTCACATTTTCCACTTATAGCATTATGAGATAATTTATGCTCTTTAATATCATTTTGTATAATATATAGAAGTAAATTTAACATTTTTATTCTCTAACATCACCTAACATTGAATTTTAACAATAAAGTATTCACGTGTTTCTCTACATTTTAGACCTTCCAAAAGTAGGTCATAAAAACACTTTTTATTTTCAATAATTGCTAAATACATCAGTTTATTAATTAATAAAGAAATGGGGAATATGATGAAGGTATTTATTTGATGAACAACTATACAAAGAAAGATATGCAATCGAAAGAACGAATACTTGGTAAGATAGCTTTAGTTATTTACTCAATAGATTTAACACCACACTTTCTAGCTGAATGGCGTGAAACTTCAGAGCTTTTATTGTTATAGTACTGAAGAGGTTTTTTTTATTGCTCTTTTTTCTTCGACCTTTGCAACTGATTATTGTAAAGTAAAATGCAAACAAAAATAAACTTCAAAAATATAAATGCTCTTGCAATTCCAGCAATCTTTTCGGGTATTTCAGAATCAATTATAACACTTACTGATATAGCTATTGTAGGAAATGTAAAAGAAAATAGTGTAGAAGCTTTAGGAGCTGTTGGTTTAGTAGGCTCTTTTCTATCGGCTATTATTTGGGTAATTGCACAAACAAAAACATCACTTTCAGCAACTGTTTCACAGCATTTAGGTTCAAAACGATTAAATGCTATAAAAACATTAGTTCCGCAAGCAATTCTATTCAATTTCTTGTTGAGTCTTGTTTTATTTTTTATTACATCAATTTTTGTACATGAAATTTTTAAGGCTTATAATGCAAGCGGTTTATTACTAGATTATGCCAAAGAATATTATTTAATAAGAGCTTGGGGCTTTCCGTTAACTTTAATAACTTTTGCTTTATACGGAATTTTTAGAGGTTTACAGAATACAATCTGGGCAATGAAATGTAGCCTTACAGGAGCTATAATTAATGTTTTTCTTACTTATTTTTTTGTACAAGGGATTGATGGCCGTTTACAGCCAATGCATATAAAAGGTGCTGCTTATGCAAGTATTATATCTCAGTGTATTATGCTTGCAATGGCATTCTATTATTATTTTAAATACACTCCATTTGGTTTAATTATTCGAAAAAAAATAAATCCATCATTGCGTCCATTTATTATTATGAGTTTTAATTTCATCATACGTACAGCAACACTAAATTTAGCCATTTACCTAGCCAATGCGTACGCAACAGATTATGGCAAAAACTATATTGCCGCTCAAAGTATTTTGATGAATATTTGGCTGTTCTTTTCCTTTTTTATTGATGGATATGCAACAGCAGGAAATGCAATGGCAGGAAAATTATTGGGCGAAAAAAACTATTCTGCACTTTGGAAAATGAGTAAATCAATCAGTAAATACGCAATAACTGTATCCTTAATTTTAATTGTTTTATGTTTTTCATTTTACAATTATATTGGAGCTTTTTTTAATAAAAACACTGATGTAATTCAAATTTTTAATAATGTATTTTGGATCATTTTATTAGTGCAACCAATCAACTCGTTAGCTTATATTTTTGATGGATTATTTAAAGGAATGGGCGATGCCAAATTTTTGCGAAATAATTTAATAATGGCAACATTCTGTGGTTTCATTCCTGGTTTATTAATTGGGAACTATTTTGACTTAAAATTATATAGTGTTTGGTTAGCTTTTGCTATTTGGATGTGCCTTCGAAGTTTTCCACTAATTTATTCTTTCAAAAAGAATTATGTAAACAATCGGTAAATGTAGCAGTGTTGCAAAGATGAGTTTAAATTATGCTTTTAAAACTTATCTAGTTAATTTTGAGTAAAATTAAAGACATTAGATATATGAAAACGCAAAATAAAAATTGCAATACAAATACAACTATAGAAGAAAATAGCTGTGGATGTTCTTCTACAAGTAGTACTCCAACAGTTCAAAAAAACACAGTCAATTATAAAGTAGCTTTTAGTTTAATGCTATTAATTATTGGGTTTATACTAAATTCAGTTCTTCACGCCGAATGGTTTTCTCAAAATACTACCATTCGTTTATTATGGTATATTATTGCTTATATACCTGTTGGTTTTCCAGTAATAAAACAAGCTTTTATATTAATAAAAAAAGGTAGTTTTTTTACCGAATTTACACTAATGGCAATTGCAACAATAGGCGCATTTTTAATTGGTGAATATCCGGAAGGAGTTGCCGTAATGATATTTTATACTGTTGGCGAAATTTTTCAAGATACTGCTGTTACTCGTGCTCGAAACAACATCAAAGCATTACTAGACATTCGTCCAAACACAGCAAATGTTTGGAGAGATAATCAATTTACTGAAGTAAATCCAAAAGAAGTATTTATTGGAGAAGTTGTTCAGGTTAAAGTTGGAGAAAAAATTCCTTTAGATGGAGAATTAATTACAGGAAAAGGAAGCTTTAATACAGCGGCATTAACAGGAGAAAGCAAGCCATCAACTTATAGAAAAGGGGAAATTGTTTTGGCAGGAATGATAAATCTTGATAATGTTATCGAAATTAGAACTACAAAACTGTATGAAGATACATCTATATCAAAAATATTAAAACTTGTACAAGAAGCTAGTACACACAAAGCACCAACAGAATTATACATTAGAAAATTTGCAAAAATATACACACCAATTGTATTTGGTTTGGCTGTTTTATTAACCATTATTCCTTATTTTATTTTACAAGAAAACTATGTATTTACTCAATGGGTAGAGCGCTCTTTGGTATTTTTAGTAATTTCTTGTCCGTGTGCATTAGTAATATCTGTTCCATTAGGATATTTTGGAGGAATTGGTGCTGCATCAAAAAATGGAATTTTATTTAAGGGTTCTAATTACCTTGAGCTAATGGCTAAATTAGATCGTGTTGTAATGGATAAAACTGGAACATTAACCGAAGGAGTTTTTGAAGTACAAAAAGTAGAAACATTGCAAAATAAAAATGATTTTTTAAACTACTTATCAGCCATAGAACAACAATCAACACATCCAATTGCAAAAGCAATTACAAACTATTTTACATCAGAATATATAGCAACAGAAGTAAGTGAAATTGCAGGAAAAGGATTAGTTGGAATTGTAAATAGTAAAACCATTTTAGCAGGAAATGCTACATTATTAAACCAATATGAAATTGATTTTCCCTCAATTATTAATTCAATTCCAGAAACAACAATTCTATTGGCAATAGATAATCAATTTGCCGGATATGTAATTATTGCAGATAAAATAAAGCCAGATACCAAAGAAGCAATTGCCGAATTAAAAAAATTAGGCGTAAAACAAACTGTAGTATTAAGTGGAGATAAAACAGCAATTACACAAAAAATAGCAAAAGAAAACAATGTTGATCTTGCTATTGGTGATTTATTACCAGAAGATAAGTTAACTCAAATTAAACTGCTCAAAGTAGCTCACCCAGAATCTACAATTGCATTTGTTGGAGACGGAATTAATGATGCGCCAGCTTTAGCATTTAGTGATATTGGAATAGCAATGGGATCATTGGGAAGTGATGCCGCAATAGAAACTGCCGATTTAGTAATACAAACAGATCAACCTTCTAAAATAGCAACAGCAATTAAAATTGGAAAAGAAACAAGAAAAATTGTTATACAAAATATTGTATTGGCACTTACAATCAAAGTTGCTGTTTTAATATTAGGAGCTGGTGGTTTAGCAAATATGTGGGAAGCTGTATTTGCCGACGTTGGGGTAGCTTTATTAGCTATTTTAAATGCTATACGAATTCAAAAAATGAAATTTTAGAATAACCGAAAAAGTCCGAACTCATCGCTCTATTTTTTTATTCTTAGTTACCCTTTAAGTTTAATTATTGCTTAAAATTTAAATTTTTATTAATTTACTTTCTTGATAAGTAATTCTTATTAGTTATCCTTACATTTAAGTATAAATTATAAGTAGGATTAATTTATCATATTTAATCTTAAAAACAAAAATGAAATTAACATCAACTGAAAACAGTGAAAAACCATAATTAGCTAATTTTTCAGTGATAATTTAAAATAAAAAATTAACTATGCTTCAAAAAGCAAGAAAATATACTGATAATAACCATTTAGTAGATTCACTAAAAATTACTATTTCAGCAGTAATACCTTTCCTTTTTTTCATTCCAACACAGCAATTTCAATGGGCATTTGCTATGGCTATAGGGGCATTAATTACTGCTTTAGCTGATATTCCCAGTAATTTAAAAGATAAAGTTACAGGAATTTCCATTGGGGCAATTTTAGTACCAGCTCTTACATTAATTTTATCATTGGCACATCCTTATTGGTTTTTTTATCCGTTATTTATTTTTATTGTTTTTGCCTTGGGTATGATTGCCGTTTATGGTCATCGTGCAAATATGATTTCCTTTATAGGGTTGCTTTCTACCACACTTGGTTTGGCGCATATCTATCAAGGAAAAGAACTCTTGATTAATTGCTTAATGTTGTTAATTGGTGGTTTTATTTATCTTTTAGTATCATTGCTATTTTATTTTATCCGTCCTCGACGCTACGGAATACTACAAGCTTCTGAATGTATGGGGTTGACAGCTGATTATTTAAAATACCGAGCTGATTTATGGTCAGAAAATGCCGACACAGATACGATTGTAGGAGAACAGTTAAAAATACAAATTCGATTAAATGAAGTACACGAAAATTTAAGAGAGTTTTTAGTATTAAATAAAGCAAATGCTGGAAACTCATCAAACAATAGAAGATTATTGGTTGCCTTTTCTACTTTAGTAGAAATTTTAGAAATTGCTGTTTCTACTTCATTTGATCACCATAAATTGCGTAAATTACTCCAGGAAGATCCTTCTATCATCAAAGATTATCAAAGTTTAGCCTATGAGCTTTCAGATACTATTAAAGAACTAGGAGAATCTTTAAACATGGGGCTTAATTACAAGCCAAATAATCAATTAAATAGTAGAATTAAAAACTTACGTGCAAAACTAGACACTTTTACTCAAAAAAACATTTCTTTAGATAAATTAGAGGCAGTTTTACTATTTTCTAATGTATTGCACTATGCACAAAATCAGATCGATAAAATACACTCCTTAGAACGCATTTTAACTGAAAAAATATTTAATAGCGAAAACGTGGAAGAGCGCTTTAAAGAATTAGAAAAATTTCTTACACCTGTACATTATCGCTGGGGAACATTAGTAGAAAATATTAACTATAATTCTACCATATTTAGGCATGCAGCTCGTTTAACTCTTACAATTTTAATTGGGTTGTTGATTAGTGAAATTTTTAACCTCTTAAACGGATATTGGATTTTACTTACAATTGTAGTCATAATGCGTCCTGGCTTTGGACTAACCAAGCAACGTTCTTTTGAGCGAGTTATCGGTACACTTATTGGTGGTTTAATTGCTTTTGGATTGATCTATCTTGTTCAATTCAACACTCAAGTTATTGCTTATCTAACGATATTATCAATGATATTGGGGTATTGGCTTTCACATACTGATTATAAAATTGGGGTAACATTCATCACTATGTATGTAGTATTTATCTATGCTATACTAACTCCCAACTTCACCGATTTATTAATCTACAGAGTAATTGATACTGTTATTGGTGCACTACTTGCATTAGCTGCCAACTATTTATTATGGCCTTCTTGGGAATTTCTAAATATTAAAACACACATGTCGAAATCCGTAGAGGCTAACCGAGTTTATGTAAACGAAATCAACATTCTGTACAACAAAAAATTAGCTCCTACAGTTTCCTATAAATTAGCTCGTAAAAATGCTTTTATTGAAATTGGTAACTTTATGGCATCATTTCAACGTATGATTCAAGAACCAAAATCAAAACAATTTCTTAGAACAGATATTTATGAATTAACTGTATTAAACCATACTTTTTTATCTACTGCTGCCTCTATCGGAGTTTATGTACAGTCACATCATACAACAAAAGCGTCAGAAGCATTTAATATTGTGATGAGTTATATTAATAAAAACCTTTTAATTACCATTAATTTATTGAATAACACTCCCTCTGAAGAAGATATTTTAACAGCTGAAGACGTAGAAAGCTTCAGAGTTAGTATTGATTATTTAGAGAATGTAAGAGAATATGAGCTAAAAAAATCTTATTCAGACGATCTAGAAATTAAAAGTTTAATGGAAGAATCTACGATGGTAATTCAGCAACTATCATGGTTAGCTCATCTGTCTGAAAAAATTCTAAAAGTAAGTAAAACGATACGTGATAAAAGACAAGATATGCAGCAGGTAAAATTTACTATTAAACCTTCTTTATTGTTCAAAAAATAAGATATTGCAAATTCCAGTGATATTGACTACTCAATTCCAATTTATGTATGTCTTCAAACTAATTTGGACACTTTCTAGTAGAAAATAAGACAGTGTTTGATTTATAAAATTAACCCGTTGTGCATTTTAAATAATAGGCTTCTTTAAAGTATTTAGATTTCTGTTGAGTAAAAATTTATTAATATATTGAATTGTAGTCAAGGCAGTTATCTTGGATAATATTCTAGTTCTATATCCATCAAAGGATTTAGCATAATTACGTTTAATCATAAATTGATCACATAATTGAGAGAATAAGGTCTCAATTCTTTTTCTTGCTTTCTGGTATAAAAAGAATTGGGGCTTATAATCAAGTTGATTTTTTCTTTTAGGAGTACTTAACTCAATATTGGCACTCTCAAATAAATCTAATTGTTGGATATCCTAATGAAATCTGGACAATTAGTTAAGCAGCTTTATTACTATTTATTATTTGATTAAATTCGTTGATTGTCTGATAGTTTAAGTAGGAGTGTCTACGTTTTTTATTATACCACATT
>CANQRD010000040.1 GCA_947626185.1 uncultured Flavobacterium sp. | reverse complement strand
TCGCCGCGTTGTATCCGTGTTTTAGACTTGCTTAAAGATGCAAATTCAGTAATCTGATGTTTTAGATCTTTATTCAGTTGTAGCATTTTCTGATCATAAATACGTTTAATACCGTCATATAAAAGGTGTATGTTATGAGTAAAGCCAGCAGTTCGTTCCACTATAAAAGCTCCCACGGCACTTGGTGTTTTCAAGGAGGTGTGTGCAGTTAAGTCGGCAACACTTGTATCCGTTTCATGTCCGATTCCTGTTAAAACGGGTAAGGGACAAAAAGCTATTGCTTTTGCTAATTCAAGGGCGTTAAAAGGTTCTAAATCAAACTTTGAACCGCCACCCCGTAATAAAACCACTGCATCAAAGCCGGCATTCGGAATTTGTTGTAATTGGTTTACAATCTCTGTCACAGCCAGATCTCCCTGAACTTTCACCGCAAAGGTTTCCACATAAAAATCAAAACCAAAACTGTTCTGATACAATTGCTTCATAAAGTCTTCAAACCCCGAAGTATTGGGCGATGCTACTAGGGCAATTCGCTGAAGAACTTTTGGCAGGTAATGTTTTTTATTTGTTTCTAATAAACCTTCTTTTTTGAGATGTTCAATGGTCGCAAGTTTTCTGTGTTCCAAAGCTCCCAGGTTGTAATATAAATCTACTTTGGTTACAATGAAAGACAAACCGTAAATGGTATGAAAAACAGCTTTGCAGTAACACATAATTTCACTGCCTTGTTTGATAACTGCATCGAAATCGTTCCCCAATGTTTCTCTAAGATAAACTGCAGTATAATTCCAAATTTGTGCGCTGCTTCGGGCAATAACTTTACCTTCTTCGGTTTCTACAATATCCAGATAATAATGCCCGTTACGGTCTGTTTTAACGTGCATGAGTTCTACTTTCATCCAAAAATAAACTTCGTTCATCCGTTCATCAAACAGCTGCTTGATGCGGTTCATAATAACAGATAAAGTATAGGCTTTGTCAGGTAGCACGGTTTGTTTAATTCTTTTTATAAATGTAATCATTTCCGTAGCAGAAATCAAAAAAAATATCAACCAGTGGTAATAAGTACAATTAAAAAAGAGGTTGAAGCTTAAAAAAACTTACAACCTCTTTATAACCAAAAAAAACACTTATGAGCTGCAAATATAATAATATTAACTACATATACCCATAGTGCGTTATAAAATATTCACTGATACAGAATTATATATTTTATGCCACAATACAAAACATAGTTATTTACGGATTTAAGTTACAAATAACAAAAGGGTATAAAAGTTCTTATCACTGAAGTACATAGTCAAACTATGTTTATTTTGTAATTTGAAAAATCGATGTAACCTAAAATGTACTTCACATTAAATATAACCTATGTGTAAAAAACAACTATTTTTTTCAGTTTATGACCTATAAATATATAATGCACGATAGATTACATTTAAAATCTTTTATTTTCTAAAATATATAGGTGACAGTTTATACAGAACTATATTTTAAAATTTAGATAAGCCTTCGTATAATAACTCAATATTTTTTTAAAGTTCTAGCGATAGTTGGAAAATCAACCTTAGTAATACATTGTTAAAAATGCGGTTGTTTCTCTATTTTTAATCACAAAACTTAAACAAAAATAGCTGTTTTTATATTTATTATTTAACTAATGTACACTAAAATACTTTTTTTATGAAACAGGGTAGCTCAGATACCCAGACAGAATTTTGGTTTGAGCTATTTTTGCGCTACATAATAAAAAGAAGCTACATGTATAATCATCTACTTACAAATTTCTTCATTTTGTTTAGATACAAAATAAACTCTTAATGAATTATATCAAACCATAATTGTTCTCAATTTAATATAAAGAATGCAATACCCTATGCAGGAGCTACAAAATTAAGTTATAACAATTAAACATTCTAAATGAAGCCAGCAAAATTATAGAATAACCAAAACCATATATACAATTTGTTTTGAATACTGGTAGTCGCGAATACTAGTTTTCTTATTCAAATTCTATTAACCGATTGCAGCGATATACCTCTAAAACATTTTTTAACTGCAGTTTTATAAAACAATAACACTGAAACTGCATAAATTTTATTTTTAAATGAAGAATTTCAAAAAAATTACATTAGGACTTTTAGGAGCAGCAATTTTATCATTAGGTTTGTATGCATGTAGCAATGACGAAACAACTAATTCAAAACAAGAAAACTCTGAACAAAATAATACATTACAAAGTAAATCAGAAACTAACGTACTTATTGCTCGCCAAGTATCTGAAAGCAGTGCGATTTTATTATTTGATAGTAAACAGCTTAAATTAGATTTAGTTGAGGAAGGACTGTTTGCAGAAGTTGAAAGTATTGAAGTTGGTGAAAACTTATTAACTATTATAGGAAAAGATGTAAAAGACTATTCGTTAAGCGCTTTTCAGACAGAATTAATTAAAGATGGTAATGAGTTATATTTTCCCAATCCAAATGATCCAGACTTACCCGTGACAACATTTGCAAAACATACATGTGCAGGAAATGGCTGCTCGTCATGCGACTTTACAAGAAAAGGTGGTTCTCTATCTAAGATAACGGGATGTGCGTGTAATGGCGACGGAACTTGTAATCATACAAAATCGGGGCAAGATGTGGCTGATACAGTTAAAGACGTACTGGAGATTGCTGTAAAGGTTGTAGGTTTATTCAAATAATCACTTATTAAATACCAGCCTAAATATTATTAAACAATATTTAGGTTGGTATTTAACATAAGGCGATTTATAAGCCCCAAATAATGATGTAAGTTATAGATCCCGATATATCTATTTTAAAAATATATTTTTGATAAAAGCGAGTCAAAACAAATTATATTTTAAAAAAAATTACACAGTAACAATAAAACAACATTTAAAAATCGATAATGAGAAAAATCTGTCATATACTTCCATTAATTACTCTATTATTTACCGTTAATTCGGCTGCACAGTCTTTAGAATTAAAAGATCTGCTGCAGAAAGTGGATGAATCACTAAACAAAATAAATACTGTGACGTATAAAGTAGATTATTTTAATAAATATCTAGCCAAAAATGATACTGTCCATGCAACAGCAATTTGTTCTTTAATAATTGTTCCCAAAGATAAAATGAAATCATATCATAATATTGATTTAGAATTTGAGACTAAAAAAGATGGTAAAAAGTATTTCGGTCAAAGAAGATATAATGGAGATAAAGTACTTTGGTATAATAAAGTAATTGATTCGTTAACAAACAATGCAAAACCAGAAATATATAGCGAAAAAAAAATGAAGAATTCTGTTGTCGACGGATATAGTAATTTTCTTTTAAAGAAATATTTTGGTAAAAGAGACAATTTTCATGCATACGGAACAAGGCTTTTACAAGCATTTTATAAAGACATTAATGTGACCGAAGAACAATTACACAATACACCTGTTTATGTTTTAAATATTTATCATAAAGATGAAAAAGATACTACAAGGGATCGTGTAGAAAAACATTATTTTAGAAAAACAGATTTTTTACCAATTGCCTACTATTCTTTTTTACGTTGGGAGAATATGGAACAGTACAATTATTATGAAGTTGATTATTTAGCGATTAACAATAAAATTTCTATCGATGATTTTAAAATTGACGAAAATAAACCTTTAAATGCTGTAGACCTGTATGAAATCTTTCAAAATCAAATCAACAATTAAAATGAAACAAATACTTAGATATACCTTGCTACTTTTTATTTTTGCTTTTTTTACAAAATCAGCAATTGCGCAATCAAGTATAAATCCGCCCACAGCGTTTCTTCTAAACAACGGAAATACAGTTCAATTGAAGGATTTAAAAGGAAAAGTAATTTTGCTGGATTTTTGGTATCGGGGATGTTTGCCGTGCTTAAAAGCAACACCGGATTTAATTAAACTGCAAGAAGAGTTTAAGAACGATTTGGTAGTTATTGGAATAAATGATATTGATAATAAAGAAGATATAAGTAATTATTATGCCTATAAAAAGAATACCAATTATCTTTCAACTTATAAGACATCGTCAAATATTTCGAAAAGACTAAAAGTTAATGTATTTCCAACATTCATCATCATTAATCAGAACGGAGAAATTGTTAAAAGAGAGATAGGCTTTAATAAGGGAAGTATCCGTAAAACAATTAAAAAGTTGATTCAGCAAACCAAATGATAAATACTGTGTAAAATTAAAGTATATATTAGTAATCAGTAGTTTATAGGATTTGTCATCTTAAATATTATTATTTCCCAGTAAGTTTTCCAATACCTTAACCAACTTTAGCTTCTCATTACTTTCATTAGTTCCAAACCGCAGAATAGGGAAGTGGTACTTACCAAGAATTGTATCCTTCATTTTATCCCGTTTGTTTTGAGGCCTCCCTTCTTTATGAAACTCATATCCATCCACTTCAATACCCAATAACGGGACTTTCCCCAGTTTGTTGTAAATAATAAAATCCAAATGCGTCAGTGGGTTCTTAGCGTATTTAATTTCCGCTTCCGTAAGTTTCGAAAAGTCTCTGATATTCCGACACTTTACCCGATTTCTGAATACTTTTAGCGCGTTCGTTCTCATAACCCTTGTACAGCAAATCAAACACCGAGTTTATTTCACTTTCAATAATCGAGAAGTTGTTGTATTCTATATACTGTATCAGGTCGGCAATGTTTCCGTCGTTTCCGCTTTCGTTTCCGTTAACTACCAAAGTCAACTGTTCCTGTGCACGCGATACAGCAACGTTCAATCTGTTAGGGTTGTCCGTAAATTCCGAAATTTCATTATCAACAGTCGATAGTATAATCACTTCGTTCTCCCTGCCTTGAAACTTGTCTACCGTGTCTGCTTTTACGGTGCTTCCTCTAAAAGCATGTTGAAGGGCATTCGTCTGGTTGCGGTAGGGTGTAACAATTCCTAAATCAGTATCTGTAAGCTGTTCATTTACAATGATCTCTTCCCTTATAACATCTATCTGTCGTTGGTTCATCAGCTGCCTTGCATGATTGCCAGCTGTGGTTTTATATACCATAAGCGGTTGTCGGTTATCGGTATATTCCGATAAAACAATCAGCTGGTTGTCGTAAAATTTCTGATTACAGAATTCTATGATCTTAGGATGGCAGCGGTAGTGTTCCCTTAACAGTGTTTTCGGCATTGCAGGAAACAGTTCCAGTAACGCTGACAATAGGCTGTTGTTGGAATAACGGTAAGCCTCGTTCAGTTTGTAAGCATTAAAAATCTCATCTGTCTTAAATTTTACATTATTGGTAACCACATTGGGTAGCTGCTTTATATCACCCACTATTACAGCACGTTTTGCACATGATAACGCCAGGGCTCCCGTTGCCAGATCAACCTGTGACGATTCGTCTATGATCACATAATCATACAGGATATCTTTATCTAAACAGCGTTTTAACGAGTAGGTGGTACTCATGATAACTGGATAATCGGTAATAAATGGTTGTGATTTCTGTTTAAGATCCTGTATCGTATAGGTATCACGTTTTTTGTTGTAATAGCTTTGGTACAGTGCTGCCTTAAATAGCTGCATCGCTGCATCGGTATACTCTTTCATTTTTGTGTCAAACGAAAAATGCTGTAATGATGCTTCTAACGATGCGATGCTTTTTTCCAGTTCCGATATTTTAGCAGGATAATACTTCAGCTGCAAACTCAAAATCATTTCGTCGTATGTATTCAGATAGAATGATTGATCTTTGATCCCGTACTTTACACGGTAGATAAGTTTCTTAATAAAACCGATCGTTCGCTGTTTTTCTGTCAATTTTTCAATCGATAGCCAAAACCGCAGTATGCTGTCGGCTTTTAGGTTTCTTCTTAGATCGACATCTTTTGTAAGTTCGCTTTTATAGCTTTCTTTAAAATGGCGGTATTCTGTTTTTGTGTTTTCAATTTCAAGTCGGTGCTGTGCCAGCTGGTTCTTTTTATCTAGATTTTCAGATAGGGCAGTTACAAGCTCTTCGGTTTTTAATTGCAGTTTTTCTTTTTCTTCACTGCTTAGTTTAAAGCTCGATAAATCGGGAAACCCTTTTTGAGAATCAATAAAAGCCTGCTTGTTTTCATTACTCCCCAACACCGCAGCAATAAACTCCAAGCCTGCTTTCCCCAGTTTTTCATAAACATTCTTTACTGCGGAATTGTTGCTTGATACTACCGCTACGCTTTGTCCGTTCATAACGGCATTGGCTATAATGTTTAGTATGGTTTGTGTTTTGCCTGTCCCGGGCGGACCTTCAATCACGCTTAAATTGTTATTGAAAGCGGTATCAACGGCTTTTTGCTGACTTATATTAAATCCGAACGGGAAGATCATATTTTGTGTGTCGTTGGTTCGTTTTTTAGATAAGGTAACGTTCAAAAAGTCTGAAAGAACACATTCTTTTGGAATATGAACAATACGCTCATAACTTTTTGCAAGGGTGTTCTGGCTTTCATCACCTATTATTCCAACTGTATCTGCAACGTTTTTTAAATAGTTAAATACATCAAAGGCATTATTGGCACTTACTCCGGTTTTAATTATTTGTGCCCTGTTTTTACTGTAAGCAAATTCTTTAGAACTGTTCTTAAAAATAACCACCAGTTTATCGCCTTGCTCGTAGTATCGGGCAATACGGTCAGTTTCGTCTTTGTTGTCTATATAGATCAGTTCTCTTTTTAAGGGCATTTTTTTAATTTCTAATATTTAAATATTATTTTGAGAGAAAAATTAATTTTATAATCTCTTATATTTTTCCTCTAATTCCAATTTTTTTATTCGCGATTCAATAGCCCCCTTATTCCGACCGAATATTTCCATCAATTCCGTAATCGATTTGCCTTCACAATAAAACACTTCCAGTTTGTTATCATCTTCATCTGACCATGGTAGATATGCATTTGTATTGTCAATTCTTTTATCAGACAATGAGTAAGCCTTCTTTGTTCCACGCTTGCCTTTTATTGAGTATTTGGGTGAAAATTTAACAAACAGTCTTTCTTCAAGTTCTTTTCTGCCTAAATCAACCGTAATGAATGAAACCGTTAAGTTTGTAATGATTTTCTCATTTAGCAAGGTTTCAATTTCTTCACAAAATCCTTTTCTGGAACTTGCTTTTTCATAATTAGGTAACTCAGAAAAATAGTGGTTTCCCAAATTCCTTCTTAACGTGTGATTTTTGGTGTTTAAAACATCCGTCATCCTTCCTTTAATACTTCCTGTTTCTCCTACATAGCAGATTTCTCCGTCTTCACGAAATAAATAAACTGCAGCAGCATTTGGAAAAGAACTAGACCAATTTCTAGACAATTCTATTTTAATTCTTTCTGAATTATTAAGTAAATCGTTTTCTAACTTTACCAAATATTCTTCAATCTGTGTCTTAGTCATGGTAATATTTTTATGAAAATTATTTTATAATATTTGACGTATTGCTTTCAATAAAAGCTTTTACCTATTCACAACAATGTTTAATTCCCTTATCATCTTTTCTGTATAGTCAAAATCGTAATAATTATTTTTAAATAGCTTAACCTTATACTTTTGAGGCAGATAGGCTCCCCATTTTGAAAAATCTAATAGAGTAGGGTTACTGTCTAGCAATAAAGCTAAATGAGTGTCAATGTCTGATAGCGGGGCGAGTAGATATTGAAACTTAGTCACAAAATCTTGACCGCCTATGTCAACTGTAATTGAGCTATTGTTTTCATCAATTCTATTACCTATTCCCGCAATATTTAGTAATAATGCTATAGTTCTATTAACTTTAGTACCAGTAAAAGTATAAAACTCCAAATTCCTTTCACCAGTCAATAAAGGTCTGTCTGACTCTGTACTTTTTACATCAAAAATAGAAAAATCCTTTCGCATCATTTGAATCTCCTGAAATCCTGCTTCATCTAGAAAATCATATTCAGCATTTGAGTATAGAACCTCAAACATCTTTTCTCTAATTTTATGATAAACAATTGATCCGCTTCCAAAAAACATAGGTTTCTTACCATCATTTGCAGGTGTAACTTCAATCTTTTTAGCTTTATGATCTACAAATAATATTTTCCAAACCTTTGCTGCTAATAAAATATTTTCATCTTCAATAACCTGTGGTGAAATTGGTATCGCACCTATTGCATTACCTTTATGAACTACCTTGAAATTTTCTTCCGTTTTAAAAACGCTGTAAAAATCTCTACTGTTGACAATTTTTTCACCTTCAACACCAATAATTACTTCATTCTGAAGTTTCTCTAAAAAATCAAGTTCAATTAAATGTTCAATGATCTCTTGAATTTCTGAAACTTCTATTTGTTTAAAAGCTGCATTTTCTCTTAACTGCTTTAGGAGTTCGGTTAATAATATACCAGAATGTCCTTTAGTAATAGATAATGCCTGATGTACTAGAATATCATAAGGTTTTTCATTTTTGTCTGGTGGTTCAATAAATTTCTCTTCATACAAAAGCCAACATGCAACCGCTTGCAACAAGCTCCAT
Source organism: uncultured Flavobacterium sp. (assembly GCA_947626185.1). GTDB lineage: Bacteria > Bacteroidota > Bacteroidia > Flavobacteriales > Flavobacteriaceae > Flavobacterium. Next base: position 10,455 of record CANQRD010000040.1, on the reverse strand, counting down.
TGATCTGTCGCGTATAAAAATAAACTGCTGTTTTTTCCATCTTTACGACCACTTCTTCCAACTCGCTGAATTAACGAAGCAATACTATGAGTCGCATCTATTTGTACTACTTCATCAACAGAACCTATGTCAATACCAAGTTCCAAAGTGGAGGTGCAAGAAATACAGAAATTTTCTCTCTTGTTGTTTTTAGCAAAAAACTCAATGTACTCTCTAACCTCTCTGTCAACTGATGAATGGTGAGAAAAATAGTTAGAATGTCCTTTCACACGATCTGAAATCTTTTTTAGCTTTACAGCAACTTCCTCAACACGCCCTCTGCTATTGGGAAAAATTAAAACCTTATCATCTTTTGTTTCTAAGTACAAATCTTTAAGAAGAGCCAGAGGCAGTTCTTGAGTGTCGCTTTTAAAAAATCGAAAAGCTGTATTGATTTCCTTGCTCGCTCTATCAATCAGTATCGTTGTTTTTTCTGGATTTCCAGTAAATTCTTTTACCTCAATAAATTTGTTTTCTTCACTCATGGTAGCAGACAATCCAACGATGCTGAACGAGGATTTGTTTACATTCTGTAACCTGCTTAATATTGATTTTAGCTGTGTACCTCTGTCTGTGCCAACAAACGAATGTATTTCATCAATAACAACATACTTTAAATTTGCAAACAACTGCTTTACATTATAAGGTTTGTTTACAAACATTGCTTCTAAAGATTCCGGAGTAATCAAAACTATTCCACTCGGATTTTTTAGTAAGTTGTTTTTTATAGTCCTGTTAGCTTCTCCATGCCACTTGGTAACCGGAATTTCCAAGTTCTTACATAGTTCTTCAATTCGGTAGAACTGATCGTTTATTAAAGCAATCAGAGGTGAAATATAAAGAATCTGAACTCCCGTTTGGTTAAAGTCTATTTTAGAGAGCAAAGGTAAAAATGCAGCTTCTGTTTTACCTGAAGCTGTCCTTGATACCAAAATAAAATTGTCGTCAGAAGTTGATATTCGCTGTATGGCAGCAGTCTGAATTGATCGCAACTGCTCCCAACCCTTATCTCGGATAAATTTCCGTATGGGTTCCGATAGTAATTCAAATGCCATTTATAGTTCTTCTATGCTGTCTAATGAAAGTTCGTTGGGTCTTTCATCTTCAATTTCTATTTCGCCAAAAAGCTTGCTTTTATCTATCTCCGGGTTCTGTCTTATAATATTTAAAACATTTAAGAAATCTCTGATTACTTCTCTTGGAGTTAAAAATTCCGACGCACCTGGTTTGTTGAACAGCTCCTCCATAAACTGGTGAATTTCATCATCGGTAATTGCAATATTTGTTTTATAATTAAAGTCAAAAATAGCTTTCAACTTTGTAAGCAATACAAATATTTCGTTATGATCTAACGGCAGTAGTTTTAAAACAGGTTGTGCAAAATCTCTTATTTCAGCAGTTTCAAATTTATTGGTTGCTAGTCGGGTGTTTAACGCATCATAACTAAAAAGTCCTCTTCGTGGGTTTTCTAAAAACTCCTTTGTACCTGCAAAGTTGAAGAAGATATTCGATACTTTTCCTTGAAAACAGTCATTGTAAATACTAAGGATTTTCTCGTAATTTTTCTCCCTCATTACAGAAGTTGAAATCTTGTATAAATTAATAGCCTCATCAAGGTTTATCATAAAGCCGCTGTAACCCATACTCACAAACAGCTTACAAAAGTTTTTAAGCATATCGTAGTAGTTAAGGTCATTTATTATTTCCCTAACTCCTAAATCTTGTCTAGCTTCTGTTTTGGTTTTATATTCACCCTTAAGCCATTTTAAAGCATTTCTTCTTAAATATTCATCATCTTTAATATATCCTTCATAGTACTTCATCACAACGGTCCCAAAATCAAAACCACCTACTTCTGTTATTTCATTAATGGTTTTCATGATGTTATTTTGTATTATGGGCAGATATTCTTCATTGCGAATCTCAGAAAGCGAAATGTTATTTTCTGTTGCTGTTTTTGTAATAATTGTTTCAATCCATTTTTCCAAAAGGGTAGGTAAGGCACCTCCCTCAGGTTTGGTCTGTATCGCAACATTGTCCATAATGGCTGCATACAGTGCTACACCTTTGCCATCGTTGGAGTATAAGCGGTTATCCGGTGTAAAATCAGCATTGGCTACTACAAATTTTTGCTTTAAAGCAACGGTATTAAGCAGGTGCAGCATAAACGATTTACCCGATCCAAAATCGCCAATCCAGAACTTAACCATGCTGTGTCCGTTTTTAACGTCTTCCAGAGCCGATACTAATGCATTTATTTCTTCAGAACGACCTACAGTTATATGCTGAACGCCGATCTTTGGAACTACACCTCCAATTAATGAATTTATAATCGATGTTGCTTCTTTTGGTTTTATGTTATTTGTCATAATGCTTTTATTTTGTTATAATATTCAGGTAGTATTGTATAGTAATCGTCATCTTCTTCAATTAGTACGTCATCAAGTGTTTCGTAACAGGTTTCGTTGATGCTTTCTATTATTTGATTCTTGAAGATTCCCTTTGATTTTGCAAACTCTTCCATTTCGCTTTGTAAAATAGAAAGGCTGTTTTTAGAAAACAGTTCCAATACAGAAATATGTTCGGTTGTAAACGGTAATTCACTTAAATAGATGGAATGATGGGCAGTTTCAGTCTTTTGAGTAATCTCAATCTGTATTTCTTCCGTACTAATTTCTTCTACCTTTATAGTGTTGTTATCATCTTCAAAATCGTCTCGTAGGTATTCGTTTAACAGTTCAACCGTACCAGAATGCAGTTGTTGTACTTCTTTTATTGTTGTTCTGTCAAGCTGTATTTTTTTGCGTTTTACCGCATAAACGTTTGTAACAGCATTTAGTGCCTTATCTAAATTCTTGTCGTTGATTAATTCGCTGATAATTTGCTTAAAACTATGTAGTTGTTCATTTGTGTTGAACAAACTTTTCTGAACCGTTTTTGTTAGCTGCTTATTATCAAAAGTTGCAGATTTTAAATCATGGTACAGATAGTAAACATAAAGTTTCAATGCTGCTTCCTTATTCTGTTTTGCTATAAATTTAGATGCTTCAAAAAAGATGTTTTCTACAGATGGGTTATTCTTATTTGCATTGCCTAATGCAATTATCGCTTCCACAAATGCTTCGGCTGTACCTGATAAATTAGCTGTAATTTCTGCAAATTTTGACTTCCAACGTACGGTATTCTGCGTATTTAATTCTAGTTCTGTTGCATCATCAGGTGGTGTAATGCTCGTTGTCAATGTTGGCAAAATAATATCTAATTTCAGAACTATTTTGTCTTCAAACGCTGCTTTAACCTCCTCATGGCTATATTTTAGCACCGTATTTAATTTACGTTTATGCCCATAAGCATCTCTCACGCAATTTTCGCAGAACTTAAAAATGTTATTGTATAATTCGTTGGTAGCTGGTTCTATAGCGTATTTGTAGTTTTGGCTTCCAGTTCTGTATCTGTAATGTTTTCTTGCTACAAGATCTGAAATGCTAAACAACTCATCTTCAAGAGTTGTTCCGTCTGCTTTAAGTGCTTCCTGCAATTTGTTTATTGTTGCAATGTAAAGTTTTATAATCTCTTTGCAGCAATATTCTATGTTGGTGAAGTTATTGCTTGGATACCAAATTTTATTTAAGAGTGTAATATCACCGTCACTTAAATTAAGTGATTTTTTATACTTATTTCTCCAATTAAAAGTATCGTAATCTACAAAACTGTTGTGGTAGCTGTATCTTTCTTCCCCGGTAAAACTTGATGAGTGAGTATTTTTAATTTTCACATCCTTTTTAGCTCGTAAGAGTAATTCTGCGTATGATTTTGTTTTTGGATAATACGTACCTAAAATCTCAAGGTTTTTCTCTAATAAAGTTATACTCTTATGGTCGTCATACTCATCCAACAGGTTAAACAAAAGAATAAAGCAATAATTGCTATTGCCTTCTAAATCATAATAAACGCCAGTAAGAAAACTGTTTTTAAAATAGAAATAAAATTGTTTTTGGACCGGTGTAGCGTTCGTTAACTCTGAATACGAGTAAACATATTGATGTGCCCAATAGGGTACACCGGGCATATATTTTATCAGATCGGTATCTGTCTTAATTATATAAGTTTCATCTGTTATATCAATTATGGAATCATCTTGGGGAATTTCAGAAACTGGTTCTACAGTATTTAATTTTTTAGAATCTGTAAGTGATTGAATAACCAATCCGATCTCTTTATGATTGTTATCAGTAGTTGATGATAAAATAGTATATTCTGATAAACTTTTATTTAAAGTTTCTTTTTTTCCTTCTATAAAAGATTGTAGTGACGAATGGTTACTACTCGGTTTCTTAAGGGTCAGGTTTATCTCTAATAATTTTTCGCAGACAATCTTAAACAATTGTTTACCTTCTTCAGAACTTGTATACTGTTCGTTTTTAATTTCAGTGAACTCGTAAGCTATTCTCAAAGTACTAAAGGTTTCAATACTGCTTAGTGTATTTTTACTTAATATATTAAGTTCTGCGTCAGTCAACAAAATAATATTCTCTACAAACTTACCATCCGGTATTCTACCAACTTCAAATTTCTTTTCAATAAAGCTTCCGTCTTCAAAACAAATGGTTAATAAATCTCCTTTTTTTAATCCTGAAACATTTTTGTTTGACGAACGCACATTAATATAATTTAAAGTATCATCAACTTTAAATTTAATCTCTAAACTGGGCAATAAATTTAGTGGTAATTTTTTCCAGTCATCTGATGCTATAAAAAGTTTAATATAATCATTTCCAATTTTACCTGATAATTTGGTTATCTTACCAACTTCCTTATAGAACTCCTTTACTATTGATGCTTCGGTATCATAAATTTTAGAATCTTCAATTTCATTAGAAACCTTTTCAGAAGTTACTGCACTCTCTGTGTCTTTTACTGGTTGTGATTTAATAGCATTAGATTTGTCCGATACACTAATTATTTTACTTTTTTCAATAACCTCAATAGTATGTGAATCAGTTTCTACTTCTTTTTTTACATTTTTTACGATATCACTTTCTAATTCTTGCTTAATTGACTGCTCATTTTTTTGAGGGTTGTGTGATACTAATGGTTTTATTTGCTGAGCTGTTGTTTGATTAAAACAGGTTGCTTGAAAGTTAACCTGAGTATTTGTCTGTTGTTTCTGGTTTTGTGAAAATAAATTTGCTTTTAAAGCAGTATTGTGCTGGTTTACCTGATTAGACAAGGTTAAAAGATCTACAAATGCGCCTATACCAAAACAACCGCAAGTAAACATCCATAAACATCCCGTACCATACTTCCCCAGATAATGCCTGTGGAAACCTAACAGTCCAAAAATACTGAAAAACCAAAGTACGTAAGCAGTACTGGCGAATTTTGTAGTTGTCGGTTTATATTTTTTCTGAAAAAAGAACCCAGCGCCAACGATAACACAAATAATAAGTAATTCAATCATAAGTTTATATGTTCAAATTAATTTGCTCCAAAGTCTTCAATGGCGTCATACAGGTCAAACTCGTGTATCAGTGTAATCACATGTCCGCCTTTTCGCATATTTACCGCTTTCTCTACTTTTCTGCCATAACATGAGAATGCCCATGCTGGATTTCCGTTATCTGCAACAATTAAATAATCTGTTCTTTTTGTTACAGAATCTGTAGTAATACCCCCTAAGTTTGTTATTTTTTGTTTTAACGATTCTTTGGTTTCATTTTTAAGTACACCGGTAATGCAAAATGTTTTTCCGTCAAATTTTACTACGGGTTCACTTGTGCACAAACCTGAAATGTTAACCTCCTTAGTGTCTTCTTTGATCTTTTGCTGTATATCGCTGTTGGCTAAACTTACAAACTGACTAAAGTATGCTTTTAGCACTAAACGTTCGTCTTCGGTAACTTTTCCGTCAGACACGATCGATAATACCAAACTGCGAATTTCATCGTAAGGGTAGTAGGTGTTTAAGTGCTCATTGTCATCTAACCAGTTGTCCAAATCAAATATTTCTTTATCGCTAATTTCTCCGTCAGCTAAAATACCGTGACAAAGTCCTTGTAGGGTTTGCAGGTCGGTTGTTACAGCGTTGTAGTAATAATTGTCGCCTTCGTACTTTTGGCAAAGCCAGAATAAATCTTCAATTGTTTCCGTTAAGCCCAAATCTTCTTCAGCTATCGAATCTATAATCAGCATAAATTCTCTGAATGGGTTTCGTAATACTAGGTCATGATGTTTCTTAACCCAGTTCTTTAATTCGTGTATTTCGTCACTGTTTACAACCTTGTCCAGGTTTATGCCTAGTAATATGCCTTTTAGCGAGTTAATTGCTTTATCTGCTTGCGATTTTGAAGTTATTATTTGTAGTGTTTTCTCATCCATTGTAATTGTGTTTTATTGATAGTCAAATATAAATTAAAAACTAAATATTATAAAGTTTTAAGATAAAAGCATAAAATTAATTGCAGTTTTTTCTAAAATTAACGAAGCTTCTAATTAAAATCAGAAGCTTATTTAGGAATGCTTTTTTTAAGATACTCTCTCAACTTCAGTAAAACCCGAAGTTTTTTTGAAATTCATATTATGAATAAAATTCCTCATACTTTCAGAAGGATCAATCATGTCTAGATTTAATTTTTGAATTGTTTCAGGCATAATTTTTACAGATAATATCACCTTCTTTTCCAAATGTCCTGATTTTGGATCTACCATTTCAGCTTTAGCATTGATGATAGCAAAATCTACTGGCAAATAAGCAAAAACTTCTCTGCTTATTCTCAGTACCACACTGCAAATATGGTCTTGGTACAATTCGTAGAAATTGGTTTTAGCCATATTTTTCCTAGAAAGTTTTCCTGCCGATGTTAGTTTTAGTTCATAATCGGGAATAACGTCTATACTGTTGATGTCTATATCAACTTCAATATGGTTTTCTAAAAATCTGAATTTGATCTGTGAGCCTAATTCAGAGATTTCCGAGAATGAATCAAAATACCTTACAGCTGCTAAATAAGCTTCTGTATCGCGATCTGCGATTCCTTCCGCTATGTTTTGTAATTCTGTCCAATCAGATAAAATTTCATGATATTCGTTCAACGCTGTTTGGTAGTTTAGCTGGTCTTTATTTTTAGCTGATTGAACCTGATTTTCTAATTTTTTTATCTTCCGGCTCGTTGAACCAAAAACTTTGTCAAGAATACTGGGTTTAAAATTGTTCAGTTTATGTTGGGCAATGGTTTCATTCAGGCTTGAATAGTGAGGTGCTGTCGGTTTAGCTTCATTTCTTATGGCGTGCCAGTTTACTTTTGCGCTAGCTTTCTTATGAAAAGATTTTAGTATGTCAACATAATTATTCCAATCTTTAACTGCCTGAGCTGCATTTTCAAATTCAAGCTGTTTTTGCTGCTCTTTAAATCTTTTAGCAGCTTCTCTTGATCTTCTTTGCTGATCTCTCTCTGCTCTTCTAACAGCTGCTCCATAAGAGCGTACGACTCCCTTTAATGTTGCCATTGATTAACTTCGTATTTAATGATATCTATCGTTTTTATAAATATAATTACTTTATTTTAATTCTTATGAATGTCATTTAACAAAAATTATAGCATATTTCACAATTACATTAGTGCGTACGGAATAGTTACTTTTTACAAATAGTGTTTAACTATCAACGTTGCATTGTATTTGTCACAAATTTAAATTTTTTCGATGAGATCACTTTACGGGTTTCCTCATAAGCATAAAAAAATCTCGAAATGTTTCTAGGATCCAGTTCTATTTGTAATTGAATAAATTATTTTACATTATGTTAAATCTTTTTCATCTTCTGTAGAATTAAATTCTATGACTCTATATTTTGGCTTTTTAAAATATGGATAAGTAATATTGAGAATTTTTTGATGATTTTCTTCATCAATTAAAATTGTAAAAGTTTCATCAAAGAATTTGTTTTTAAGAATATCTTTAAATTCCTTTAAAGTGTGAATTCTAAATTCATTGTTGTACATTATAAAAGTAGGTGTGTTGATTATAAATATTCCCTCAACTGCGAAATTTTCGATTGTTAATTCTCTATTATTTGTAAGTACTTGGAAATGCTCTTGGACTTCTTTAATTCTTATTGATAGATAAGATATTTTTCTTTTTAAAGTTTTGTTATAAGACTTTTTATTAGTTTCAAAATAAGAATGATCATTCTTAAAATTATTCATGTCATAGCGTGCTATTTGATGTTTGCTATCTGCAATGATAATTTTTTTATTATGAATAAAAAGGAAATCTATTTCTCCGCAATTCTCATTATCAATATCTATATTTTGTTCATTCCATTTTTTTAAATGAGTAATATTTCGATCAAAAATAATATTGTTTTCTTTCAATAGCTTTTCTGCTTGATCTTCGAGAATTTTGTCATTATACATGACTTTACTTTTTATAAACTCTTTAAAGCAAGGATTTTCCCATTCAACTGGATATTTATTCCAACCAAATGCATTTGTAGTAAGAGAAATAATACTTTCGACAAATGAACGATCGCCTACTAGTGTTAAATCTTTTCCATCAACATTCCAGATAAGAAAAGGACGATACAAATATTTGTTTAGATTATGCGGTCTGTAGACAGCATCTTTCAAAGACATTTTATTATCTATAGATAACGTTAGTCCTTTAAAAAACGTGCAGGCTTGTTCAAAAGGAACTCCATATAAATTCTCAAGATTTTTTGGATATATCCACCATTCATCTAACGTAAATTTTCCACTTTCGAAATGTTGATGAATAGCTTGAATTGTTCCAATCGCAGCATCATATTCTACACCCAAACAGTTTTTTGTGGCCTTCTTAAAATCATCTAAATCATTTTCTCCTGTAACAGCCATGTCAATATGGCTTTTTAGTGAATTCATTAGTTCTGTAATCAAAAAATCGTAGTGATGTTTACGGTCAAAATAAAACAGGTTATCTTTAGTAAATTTTAAATCGACACAATCTTCGATTAATTGCTGTTCCGCTAATAAATTTGAGCAAGCAAATATGAAATCTCCTAAGTAAAGTAATTCGTCTATTATATCTTCCTTCTCCTTTAAGTATTCTTTTGAACTTAGTTTTCCTGAAACTAATTTAAATTCACAAGCTTGTTCTAAGCATAATTTTAAAATCCTGCGATATACAGCAAATTCCTTATCATTTAACTCTATAATTGGTGAGACGTTAGGATTTTCCTGTTGAAAATGACAAGAAAATTCATGTAATAAAAATAAGCCTAGATAGAACGTCAACTCATTTTCATTTCGTAATACATCAAGAAATTTTTGTTGATACCAATCAAGAGTATAGAAAAGTATTTCATTAATTTGACTTTCCTCAAAAGGCCCTATTCCATATTTAGTAATCAACTCTTCTGAAATTATAGGGCGATATTTTTCAATAGTATTTTTTTGATACCAGGCAATTAATTCTCCTTTAGTTGTATAATATATGGGCATATTTCTTGTATTTACTATGTTACTTTCTCTTAGAAATCTTTAATAATTTTCATGCCATTTTAATTGTAATAATAACAATACTTTTACTTGTATTATACGTTTTGATGTAAAAAACTATTTTTCATAACTTTAATAAGTCGCTATTTAAAAACCAAATTCCATTAAAATTTTACAATACTCATTTGTATTATATTCAAATATTTGTTGTGGTATAGCAGTGCTAGAGCTAGCTGTCCTAATCTGTCTTTTTCTTTGTTTCTCAATATCAGAAATACTTTGATTTAGAAGTCCAACTTGATGTAAATGCGACTTTACATCGGGGTTAATATAGCTTAAGTGCTTATTATTTTTAAGCAACTTTAAATCATCAATATAGGCGTTGTTAATAATATGAGTTAATCTTTGAAATGCACTAAATTCAATACTTTCTAAAATTGTATGTTTAAATAATTTTCCAATAATTTCTGCCTTATCAATATCATCTAATCTGTTAAGTATTACAATAAGTTTTTTCCCAGCATTGTTTACTTTTTCATCTGATTCTAACTTTTCAATAAATGCCTTTCTCTCAACAAAAGGGATACTGTTTAACTCATAAAGGAATTTGAGTATCTTCTCAGTAAAAAAAGATTCAGAAACATTTTTGTAGAGGTCATAACCCTTAAACGCTAAACCAAAAATGGGAATATCTTTTATTATTTCTGATTTGGTAACAGAGTCGATTGCTATTTCTAAAATTTCTGGAGATAGTTCATTAATAGCTTTTGATTTTACAGAATCAAATATGTCAATTTTGTTCATTATAGCATTATTTATTAATTTAAATTGTCAGCTTTTTTAATAATTTGTAGTTTTATAAAGGTAAGCACCCGAGTAAGTACATATTGTAAGATTAAATAATTATTCTACGGTACCTAAGTTAAGTTTTTTGTAATTA
>CANQRD010000039.1 GCA_947626185.1 uncultured Flavobacterium sp. | reverse complement strand
TATTGATTCTATTAGATTTACAAACTTTGATCGGTGTATAGTATATAAATTAAACAGAAGATAAATTGTAATTGTTTGCTAATTTAGTCATTCGTATTGGATGTTTTTGGCGGTTTTCCTAAAAGAAATGATTGTATTGATTTTTCAAAATCTTTGCAGAACTCATCTACAATATAAAAAATATCAGCAATTTTAATGACAATCAATCATATACTCTGTTTAATGTTAATATTGATGTTTTAAAGATATATAGATTAATACTTGGTGTTAATGTAGTGGTTAAACCAATGAAATAGGAGTAGTAATAGTAGTTATTATGACAAAAAAGTAATGTTTTACTATTTTAGCATTCGTTTTTTTTTAAATAATACTTTTAATTTTTGTTAAAAAAATAATAATATTAAAGCATAATTTAAAATCATCTAAATAAATTTTTCAATCTAAAGTAGATGTGCTATTTTTGCAATTCCGCAGAGATGTGGGTATTTAGCAAAGTCTGTATTTAGAATAGGAAACTATTCAAGAAAAGTAAAGTCATATGAGAGAAATTACAAAAGAAGTTTATCTAAAGTGGTATGAAGATATGCTGTTTTGGAGAAAGTTTGAAGACAAACTAGCAGCTTTATATATTCAACAAAAAGTAAGAGGATTCTTACATTTGTATAACGGGCAAGAAGCAGTTTTGGCTGGAGCTTTACATGCAATGGATTTGTCAAAAGACAAAATGATTACAGCATACAGAAATCACGTGCAACCTATTGGTCTAGGAGTAGACCCAAAGAGAGTTATGGCTGAGTTACTTGGAAAAGCTACTGGTACATCTCAAGGGTTAGGTGGATCTATGCATATTTTCTCGAAAGAGCATAATTTCTACGGAGGACATGGTATTGTAGGAGGTCAAATTCCTTTAGGCGCAGGATTGGCATTCGCAGATAAATATTTTGACAGAAAAGCTGTTACAATGTGTTATTTTGGTGATGGAGCTGCTCGTCAGGGATCATTGCATGAAACATTTAACATGGCTATGAACTGGAAGTTACCAGTTGTATTTATCATTGAAAACAATGGTTATGCAATGGGAACATCAGTAGAACGTACAGCAAACCATACAGATATTTGGAAATTAGGTTTAGGTTATGAAATGCCTTGTGGACCAGTAGATGGAATGAATCCTGTAAAAGTTGCAGAAGCTATGTATGAAGCAATTGAAAGAGCTCGTCGTGGTGATGGACCAACTTTATTAGAAATGAAAACATACAGATATAGAGGACACTCAATGTCTGACGCACAAAATTATAGAACAAAAGAAGAGGTTGAAGAGTATAAGAAAATAGATCCAATTACTCAAGTTTTAAACATAATCAAAGAAAATGGTTATGCAACAGAAACTGAAATTGAAGTAATTGATCAAAGAGTAAAAGATTTAGTTGCAGAATGTGAGAAATTCGCAGAAGAATCTCCATTCCCAGCAACAAATGTAATGTACGATGTAGTGTACGATCAAGAAGATTATCCTTTTTTACCTCATAGATTATAATAAATAATATGGCAGAAGTAATTACAATGCCACGCTTAAGCGACACCATGACAGAAGGTGTTGTTGCAGCATGGTTGAAAAAAGTTGGAGATAAAATTTCAGAAGGAGATATCTTGGCTGAAATTGAAACAGACAAAGCAACAATGGAATTCGAATCTTTTTACGAAGGGACATTGTTATACATTGGATTACAAGAAGGAGAAGCTGCTCCAGTTGACTCACTTCTTGCTATTATTGGAAATGAAGGTGAAGATATTTCGACTTTATTAAATGGTGGTTCTGTAACTGCCCCAGCAGTAGAAGAAGAAGTAGCACCAAAAGTTGAAGAAGCAAAACCTGCAGCACAAGTTGCAACTATTCCTGCAGGAGTAAAAGTAATAACAATGCCTCGTTTGAGTGATACGATGGCAGAAGGTACTGTAGCAAGTTGGATTAAAAAAGTTGGAGATAAAGTAGAAGAAGGGGATATTTTAGCAGAAATTGAAACAGATAAAGCTACAATGGAATTTGAAGCTTTTGAATCTGGAACTTTACTTTATGTTGGAATAAACGAAGGTGAAGCTGCTCCAGTTGATTCACTTCTTGCTATTTTAGGACCAGAAGGAACTGACGTTTCTGCTATTGTTGCAGGAGGAGGAGTTGCTGTAACTTCGGTAACTGAAGCGCCAGTTGAAAGTGCTCCAGTATCAGTACAACAAGCTCCAGCAGCAGTTGCTCAGGTTGTTGAAAAAGTAAATACAGGAAGAATTTTTGTTTCTCCTTTAGCAAAGAAAATTGCAGAAGAAAAAGGTGTAAATCTTTCACAAGTTAAAGGAAGTGGAGAAAACGGTAGAATTATAAAGAGAGACGTAGAAAACTTTGTACCTGCATCAACTCAATCTGTAGTTGCTCAAAGCTCACCAGTTGATCATACAACTACAGCTGTAGCTGAGGTGAAAGCATTTGTTCCTGCTGGAGAAATTGCTTTCGATGAAGTGAAGAATTCTCAAATGCGTAAAACGATTGCTCGTCGTTTGGCAGAGTCTAAGTTCACAGCACCTCATTATTATTTGACGATTGAGATTGACATGGAGAATGCTATGGCCTCTCGTAGGATTATCAATGATTTGCCTGATACGAAAGTATCTTTCAATGATATGGTTGTAAAAGCGTGTGCAATGGCTTTACGCAAACATCCACAAGTAAATACACAATGGAAAGATGATGTAACAGTATACAATCAACATATTGCTATTGGTGTTGCTGTTGCTGTTGACGAAGGTTTGGTAGTACCCGTATTACCATTTACAGACCAAATGTCGTTAACAACTATCGGAGGAAAAGTAAAAGAATTAGCAGTGAAAGCTAAATCTAAAAAATTAACTCCTGTAGAAATGGAGGGAAGTACATTTACAGTATCTAATTTAGGTATGTTCGGTATTCAGTCTTTCACATCAATCATCAATCAACCAAATTCGGCAATATTATCCGTAGGTGCTATTGTTGAAAAACCAGTGGTTAAAAATGGTCAAATTGTTGTTGGTAATACAATGACTGTTACTTTAGCTTGCGATCACAGAACAGTTGATGGCGCTACTGGAGCACAGTTTTTACAAACTTTAAAAAGTTATATCGAAAATCCGGTTACAATGCTAGCATAATAATTGGAGAGATAATATAAAGCCTGCATTATGCAGGCTTTTTTTATGAAATAAAGTTTAGTAATTTTACTTGTATTTTAATTAAAGATGTAATGAAGTATCTAATTTTATTCATAGGGGTTTTTCTGTTTTCCTCGTCAAATTTTGCTCAAAATGTAAATGATAGATCAGGTTTAGCGTCAGTAAAAAACATCCAAACTAGTTTAAATTATTTAGCTTCTGATAAATTAATGGGACGGGATGCTCAATCTGAAGGTATTGAAAAAGCAGCTATATATCTTCTTACAGAATTAAAAGAATATGCCATAAAACCTTATTTTTCTACTTATAAAGATACAGTGTTAAGTATTGAAAATACTTGGAATATAGTAGGTGTAATTCAAGGAACTGATCATAATCTAAAAAATGAATTAGTAGTTTTAGGAGCACATTACGATCATATAGGTATAATTAAAACTATTGATGGAGATTCAATCGCAAATGGAGCAAATGACAATGCAACAGGAGTAAGTATTCTTTTAGAGCTTGCCAGAATTCTAAAACAAAAAAAATTGAAAAGAACTACACTAATTTGTTTTTTCGCAGCAGAGGAGAAAGGTTTGATAGGTTCAGAACACTTAGTTAAACGTTTAAAAGATGATAAGGTTAATGTTGTTTTAATGTTGAATTTTGAAATGCTTGGTGTGCCTATGAATCGTTCGTATTCTATGTATTTAACTGGTTATGAAAAGAGTAATTTAGCAGATAAAATAAACGAAATTGCAAAAGAAAAACTGGTTGGGAAATTAGATGAAGCAGAGAAAATGGGGTTATTTATGCGTTCTGATAATTATCCGTTTTATAAAGAATTTAACATACCAAGTCAAACATTTAGTTCTTTTGATTTTATTAATTTTAATTATTATCATCATGTAAAAGATGAGGTTTATTTAATGGATATTGAATTTATGACATCTCTAACGAATAAATTGCTACCTGTCGTAAAAAAAATGATTAACTTTCCACCTGGTGAAATTCGATTGAAATAATTAAAATGAAAAATATTATTGTAACGGGAACAAGTCGTGGTATAGGCTTGGAAACGGTTAAAAAATTTGCAGCCTCAGGACATAATGTTTTGGCTGTTTCTAGAAAAATATCTGAAGAATTAAACGAATTATCAAATGTAACTTGTCTGTCCTTAGATATCACAAAAGAAGAAGATTTACAGCAAATAGTAACTTTTGTAAAAAGAGAATGGAAGCAGATAGATATTTTGGTTAATAATGCAGGAGCTTTAGTAAACAAACCATTTGAAGAAATTACACAAGAAGAATTTAATAGGGTATACAATGTAAATGTTTTTGGTGTAGCTCGATTAATACAACTATGCATTCCATATTTTGGTGTTAATAGTCATGTGGTTACTATTAGTAGCATGGGAGGTGTACAAGGAACTATGAAGTTTGCTGGTTTGGCTGCTTATAGCTCAAGCAAGGGTGCAGTAATTATTTTAAGCGAATTGTTAGCTGAAGAATACAAAGAAAAAGGCATTTCATTTAACGTAATTGCTTTAGGAGCCATTCAAACGGAAATGTTAGAAGAGGCTTTTCCTGGTTATTTAGCTCCATTGATGCCTAATGAAATTAGCGATTATATTTGTGATTTTGCCTTAACAGGAAATAAATATTTTAACGGAAAGGTTTTACAGGCGTCTAGCACTACACCATAAAGTTATTTTGTATTTTGATTGATATTTTAAGACCATATTTACCTGAACAATCTGTTGATGCAGTTTTCGAATTGATAAAACATTATCGTATTCATTTAAAAATTGTAAATGAGCGCATAACTCGTCATGGCGATTATACTCGTGGATTAGACGGTAAACATGTTATTACTGTAAATGCCAATCTGAATCCTTATCGTTTTTTAATGACGTT
Source organism: uncultured Flavobacterium sp. (assembly GCA_947626185.1). Taxonomy (GTDB): domain Bacteria; phylum Bacteroidota; class Bacteroidia; order Flavobacteriales; family Flavobacteriaceae; genus Flavobacterium. Next base: position 13,995 of record CANQRD010000039.1, on the reverse strand, counting down.
GATTCATGAAATTGCTCATTTAGTAGCTTTTCAAAAATATGGAGGTCGCATAAAACCTCATGGTAACGAATGGAAAAGTACTTTTCAGTTGTTGATGATACCTTTTTTACGCCCAGAGGTTTTTCCTAGTCAATTACTGCCTTTGTTGAGTAATCATTTTAGAAATCCTTCTGCTAGTAGCGATACTGATGAAAGATTGTCAATAGCCATGAAAATGTACGACAAAGTTGAAAAAAATAGCAATCAGTGTTATGTTTATGAAATACCTTTGGGAAGTCATTTTAAAACACACAACGGAAGGGTTTTTAAGCGAGGTCCAATTCGCGTCAAAAGGTTTGAATGCCTAGAGGTAGCAACCGGAAAAATTTATACTTTTAAGGCAAATGCAGAGGTAGAAATGTTGACACATTATGTTATAAAATAATAATATTAGTATGAGTTCGAATTATTACGCTGTTATAATGGCAGGAGGAGTGGGATCAAGATTTTGGCCAGTGAGTACTCCAGAATTTCCAAAACAGTTTCACGATATGCTTGGATCTGGCGAAACCCTGATTCAAAAAACATTTAAAAGATTATCGCAGTTAATACCAAAAGAAAATATTTTAATATTAACCCATGAAAACTATCAAAAAATAGTTCAAGAACAATTACCTGTTGTTGAAGAAGAAAATATCATTTTAGAGCCCGCAATGCGAAATACTGCGCCATGTATTTTGTATGCAGCTATGAAGATAAAAAAAATAAATCAAAACGCGGTAATGATTGTTGCACCAAGTGATCATTGGATTGAAGATGAATTGCAATTTATTTCTAATTTACAACGTACATTTGATGTTTGCGAAAGAGATAAAGTTTTGATGACTTTGGGTATTTTACCAACCTTTCCAAATACTGGTTATGGATACATAGAATTTAATAAATTAGATTCTCGACCAATTAAGAAAGTGGTGCAATTTAGAGAAAAGCCTGATTTTGTTACAGCTCGTAAGTTTATTCAAAGTCGACATTTTTTATGGAATTCTGGGATATTTGTATGGAGCGTAGGAGCAATCTTAGATGCTTTTTCGGAGTTTCAGCCGGAGATGACGGAATTATTCGATAAAGGCTATGAAGCTTTTAATACACCCCAAGAAAGAGCTTTTATAGAAAAAAATTATTGCAAAGCAGAAAATATTTCTATTGATTATGCAGTAATGGAAAAAGCAAGTAATGTATATGTTTTATCAGCAACATTTGATTGGAATGATTTAGGGACGTGGGGGTCACTGTATGAAAAACTGCCAAAAGACCAGTATGATAATGCAATTGTAAACGCAGATACCTATTTTAATAATGCAACAAACAATATTGTTAGATCTGATAAAGGGAAATTGGTTGTAATTGATGGTTTAAACGATTATATTATTGTAGATAAAGAAGATGTTTTGTTGATTTATCCGAAGAAAAAAGAACAAGAAATAAAAACTGTTAGTCAACATATAGCTGAACAGAAGAAATAATAATACAAAAAAGCCAAAGCACATTGCTTTGGCTTTTTTGTATTATTCACAATTATCAGTACTTATTTTTATTTGTAAATATTTATCACTCAATGGTAAACTATTAATAAGTACAAGTAAAAAATACTTAATAAAAGAAGAAAGTAACAAATAAGATCAACCCGATAAAATCTAAAAACGTTAAATAAATCTAGTATTAAAGTTAATGTAATTAATCCTATCATCCATTTAACAAATTTATCCATTATATATTTTATTAATATTTCTTTTCTACTTAATTGTGCAAAAAAACATTCCAGTTTATTTCATTAAATTAGAAGTGTAAATATTTAACATATAAGTAAAATGTTTAAATTAATGTGTTTAAATTGTGGAGTTAACATTTTTTTAAAAAAATATTAATTTAGTAATTCAATAAAGCTAAGTTATAATGAAATGTAATTTTATTTCAATTTTTCTATTTAGTGTTATGACAAGTGTTTGTTATTCTCAAAAGACAGAGAATTTAGATACCTCTACTTTAGAAATAAATCCCCATAAAAATTATAAACCTAAACATTTTTTCGAAAAAGAATATGTGAAAATAGGTTTCACACCCACCTTATTGTTTACTGGATCTGCATTGACTTGGAGAACTAGAAAAGACATAAAAGATGTTAGAAACCGTTATATTCCAACGTTTAAATATACGTTTGATGACTATTTACAATACGTTCCTGCAGCTACAACCTTTGGATTAAAAGCAGCAGGAGTTAAAGGACGAAACGATTTTAAACGTTCAGCTATCACGTATATGACAAGTATGGGAATTATGACTGTTTTAGTAAACGGAATAAAATATTCAGCTAAAGTAGAAAGGCCTGACGGTTCTAAAAGAAATTCTTTCCCTTCAGGACATACAGCTGTAGCTTTTGCTAATGCAACATTTTTAGACAAAGAATACGGTTTAGTTAATGCTGGTTATTCAATAGCTGGATATGGAGCAGCTACAATGACAGGGGTAGGAAGAGGTTTAAATAATAGACATTGGGTATCGGATATTTTTGCCGGTGCTGGTATTGGTATTCTTTCTACTCAATTAGCCTATTTTTTTATTGATAAAATTTATGGAAACAAAGGAGATAATTTAAGCTTATTATCTGGCTTAGATAGTCACGAAAATCCCTCTTTTTTAAGTTTAAAAATTGGATTTGCAGCATCATCAGAAAGCTTACTAGAAAGTAATAAAGAAGGTAGTTTAGCTAAAGTTGGTTGGGAAGCTGGCTTAGAAGGGGCCTATTTCTTTCATAAAAACTGGGGTGTTGGTGGAGAATTTGTAGTAACTAGCTTTCCTATTAAATCTATAAATCTAAATGATTTAGATTTATCTGAAGAAGGAAGAGATGCTATTTTATATACAGATGCACCAGGTTATTTAACATTTTCTGCAGGGCCATATTACAATTTAAATCTTTCTGAAAAATGGAGTTTAACTGCAAAAGCATTGATCGGATACACTATTGGCGCTCAAGGAGAGATAATCGTCCGAAATACTGATACTACTACAATAACTGAAGATATAATTATTGCTAATTATAAGCCTAAAAACACTATACAATATACACCAGGACTAAGTTTGACTTATCACATAACCGATAATATTGGAATATCTTCTTACGTTGATTTTTCACATAGTCAATCAACTTATAAATTTACCTATAATCCAGATTATTTCGAAATAGATTCAAATGAATCGAACGTTGATTACGAAAAATCCCCCTTCAATTATGTATCATTAGGATTTAGGTTAACAGCTTTTTTCTAATTAGAAAACCTTGTTTTTTAAATCTAGCAATTTAGATTTAACTATTATAATCCAATTAGTCTTTAAAGCAATGATAAGTCCACACATAAGTATAAAACCTACTTTTAGTAATAACGCTATAAAATAATGCTCATTTACAACTGGTATTATTAGTCCAATACCTAAAATAATAAATAAGCTAAGCATTAGTTTACCAAAGTCCTTGTCAAAAGGCCAAAGTTTCATTTTGTTATAAATATATATTGTTTTGGCGATATTAAACATTGTTAGACTAATAAAAGATGCTAAGCCGACACCGAATATTTCCCAATCTGTTTGCGTTAGAAAAAACAAATTCATGGCAATATTTATTACCATTAAAACTAAAATTGAAATAAGATTAAAGCGATAGTATTTCGAATAAGATATAATTTCAGAATTAAATCCTGTTGACATATTAATCACAACATTTGCTCCCAATAAATAAATAATTGGAATGGATGGTGCCAATTTCTCATAAGTAGGCAATAATCGAAACAAAGGCTCAATACCCACAGCAATACAAGAAAATAGTAACATACCTATAAAAAATAATGCTTTCGCTACTTCTTTATATTTATCATTTAACTGTTTTAAACGAACATTTTTTAGTAAATCTGAAATAACTGGGGCATACAAAGCAAAAACCCCTGTGGCAGGAATAGCCAATGTTGATGCTAAAGTAACACCAATATTATACGTTCCGTTTGCTTCATAAGAAATAAAATAAGGGATCATTAATGAATCAACTCTGAATGCAAAGAAGGAACCAAAACTTCCTGCAAATGCAAATAAACTATAAGCATAGTACTTTCGTTTAGGTAATTCTTTAAACAAATCACTGTAATTGTTTTCTATTCGAAATGGATAAATTTTATACACATAATATCCTATCACAAAAGTTATTAAACCATATCCCAATATATAAATACTTATTCCATCATCAATAGAAAAAGATGAATATAAAACCACTAAAAAAACAGCTGGCAAAGTAATTTTGGGAATTATCTTCTCAAAAAAAGTAGGAAAGGAGAGCTTTTGTAGATTTGTTGCCTGACGTTTAAACAATTCAATATAAGCCATAAAAATAGCTAATGGAAAAGCATATTTAGCATATGACATTTCTTCGCCTTGATATAAATACCCAATAAGTAAAAGTAGCAAGCCTATCAAAACAGAAAGTTTTGCCAAGGATACTAAACTATAACCAAACAGTTTTTGTTGTAATTGAATATTGAGCTGTGGATAAAAATTAATTAAAGCATGCGTGCTTCCCAACACAATAATTGGATACATAATTTGTGCAAAAGCATCAACAAAACGAACAATACCCAACATTTCTTTATCTTGCGGATAAATAAGAATGGTAGAAATCACTCCTATCACTACACCTACATAATTAATTAGTGTAAATAGAAATGCTTGTTTGGTAGATATTCCTTTTTCCATTAGCTGTTTAGTTACTTATACAAATATAATGGCTATTCGATGCTTAACTACATTTTTTTATACTTTTGTCAATCAGCATCAACTTGTTGATCTAAAAAAGAAACTATGAAATACGTTGTGATAATTCCTGCTTACAACGAAGCAAAATATATTAAAGACACCTTGCAAAGCATTGTAGCACAATCAATACTTCCCAATTTAGTTATTGTTGTAAATGATAATTCTACAGACGAAACCGCAGCTATTGTTAAACAATTTGCGCAACATTATTCTTGGTTGTATTTAGTAAATAAAGATTCTCAACAAATTCATCTTCCTGGTAGTAAAGTTATACAAGCGTTTAATTTTGGGTTAAACACCATTAAAGAATTAGATACTTTCGATATTATTGTAAAATTAGATGCCGATCTTGTCTTACCACAAAAATATTTTGAAGAAGTACTTAATGAATTTCAACAAAACAAACAGCTTGGCATGGTAGGTGGAGTTGCACTTATTGAAAAAAACAATGAATGGATCGTAGAAAACTTGACCGACAAAGACCACATCCGTGGTGCTTTTAAAGCATACAGAAAAGAATGCTTTAATCAAATTGGTGGACTTAAACCAGCAATGGGATGGGACACAGTTGACGAATTACTATGTAGATATTATAATTGGCAAATTGTTGTCCGACAAGATCTACAGATAAAACACTTAAAACCTACTGGAGCAAAATATGATAAAACGGCACGATACAAACAAGGAGAAGCTTTTTATTGTTTACATTACGGTTTTTTACTCACTTTAATTGCTAGTTCAAAATTAGCACTAAAGAAAAAAAAGCCTTTATTAATAATTGATTATTTAGTTGGTTTTTTTAAAGCAAAACAACATCAAAAACCTTATTTGGTAAATACTGAGCAAGGTACTTTCATTAGAAAATTTCGTTGGAAAAAAATAAAATCAAAACTTATCTAAGACTTTTAATTCAATAAACACAAAAAACTCATTTCTAATTGGTAATTTAGCCAATATTTATTTTTTATGATAAAATCAGCATTAACTAATATAGGTCAGTACTTTATTATGTTGAAAGAAATTTTCAGCAAAATGACCAAATGGAAAGTAATGAAAGAGCTAATATTCAAAGAAATAGACGACTTAATTATTGGCTCATTAGGAATTGTATGTTTCTTATCTTTCTTCGTTGGAGGAGTAGTTGCAATTCAAACTGCATTAAACTTAACTAATCCACTAATTCCAAAATATTTAATTGGTTTTGCCACACGTCAATCGGTAATTTTAGAGTTCGCTCCTACTTTTATTTCTATTATTATGGCAGGAAAAATGGGATCATTTATAACTTCTAGTATTGGTACAATGCGTGTAACTGAGCAAATTGACGCCTTAGAAGTAATGGGAGTTAGTTCAATAAACTACCTAGTATTTCCTAAACTTGTAGCTGTTCTATTATATCCATTTGTAATTGGAATTAGTATGTTTTTAGGTATTCTTGGTGGATGGTTTGGTGGTGTTATGGGTAATTTTTTAAGTTCAGAACAATTTATTATTGGATTACAAGAAGATTTTATACCTTTTCATATTCTATATGCTTTTATTAAAACTACCATATTTGGTTTTTTATTGGCAACAATTCCTGCTTATTTTGGTTATTATATGAAAGGTGGAGCATTAGAAGTAGGTAAAGCTAGTACAACAGCTTTTGTTTGGACAAGCGTTGCTATTATTCTTACAAACTACATATTAACTTCATTATTATTAAGTAATTAAAGCATGATTGAAGTAGAAAACATAGAAAAATCATTTAGTGGTACAAAAGTATTAAAAGGAATTTCCACTACTTTTGAAACAGGAAAAACTAATTTGATTATTGGGCAAAGTGGTTCTGGTAAAACTGTTTTCCTAAAAACGTTATTAGGACTCCACCAGGCAGATAATGGACGTATTCTTTTTGATGGTAGAAACTATGCTGATATGAATAAAAATCAGCGAAGAGAATTGCGTACAGAAATAGGAATGGTATTTCAAGGAAGTGCTTTATTTGATTCAATGACAGTAGAAGAAAACATAGCATTTCCACTACGAATGTTTACAGATAAATCAGATAAGGAAATATCTCATCGCGTAAACGAAGTAATTAATAGAGTAAACTTAATTAATGCAAATACCAAGAAACCTTCAGAAATTTCAGGAGGAATGCAAAAAAGGGTTGCTATTGCACGTGCAATTGTAAATAACCCTAAATATTTATTTTGTGACGAACCTAACTCTGGATTAGATCCTAAAACTGCTATTGTGATTGACAACTTAATTCAAGAAATTACTCATGAATATGGTATTACAACAGTAATTAATACACACGACATGAACTCTGTATTAGAAATCGGAGAGCATATTGTTTTCTTAAAAAATGGATTATTAGCTTGGTCTGGAAACCACAAAGAAATTATTCAAACCGATAATGAAGATGTTGTCGATTTCGTTTACTCATCAGAATTATTTCAAATGGTTCGAGATGCAATTAGACATATTGATGCAAAAAAATAAAACTTAGTAAGTAACAATAAAAAAGCCAAAGCATATTGCTTTGGCTTTTTTATTATTGATATTAATTTTCAATATAAGCTTCAATTGGAGCACAAGAACAAATTAAGTTTCTATCTCCATAAGCATCGTCAATACGACGTACTGTAGGCCAGAATTTATTTTCTGCTACATATTCTAACGGATATGCAGCTTTTTGTCTTGAATAAGGTAGATCCCAATTTTCAGCTGTTAATAAAGCTAAAGTATGCGGTGCATTCTTAAGCTCATTTACAGGACTTTCAATTGTTGCATTTTCAATTTCTTGGCGAATAGCAATCATTGCATCACAAAAACGATCTAACTCTTCCAAGCTTTCGCTTTCTGTAGGTTCAATCATTAATGTTCCTGCAACTGGGAAAGATACTGTTGGAGCGTGGAAGCCGTAATCGATTAAACGCTTAGCAATATCCGTCACTTCAATTCCTTTATCTTTAAATTCACGAACATCTACAATCATTTCGTGTGCTGCACGTCCTTTTTCTCCAGTATAAAGAATTGAATAATGCTTCTCTAATCTAGATTTCATGTAGTTCGCATTTAAAATAGCTGTTTCGGTTACTTTCATTAAACCTTCAACACCTAACATAGCAATATATCCGTAAGAAATTAAACATACTAATGCTGATCCGTAAGGAGCAGAAGAAATAGCAGTAATTCCATTTTTACCTCCTACAGGAATTAATGGGTTAGTTGGTAAAAATTCAACTAAGTGTTCTGCTACACAAATTGGTCCTACACCAGGTCCACCTCCTCCGTGAGGAATGGCAAATGTTTTATGTAAGTTTAAGTGACAAACGTCTGCTCCGATTGATGCCGGATTTGTAAATCCAACTTGAGCATTCATATTTGCACCATCCATATATACTTGTCCGCCGTTGTCATGGATAATTTGTGTAATTTCCTTAATAGCAGATTCGTAAACTCCGTGAGTAGAAGGGTAGGTTACCATTAAACAAGATAAGTTGTCTTTATGTAATTCTGCTTTTTCTCTTAAGTCTTGTACGTCAATATTTCCTTCCGGAGTTGTTTTAGTTACAACAACTTTCATTCCAGCCATAGCTGCAGAGGCAGGGTTTGTTCCGTGTGCAGAAGCTGGGATTAAAGCAATATTTCTTTGGAAATTTCCTCTTGAGTGATGATAAGCACGAATAGCCATTAACCCAGCATATTCTCCTTGAGCACCCGAATTTGGTTGTAATGTTGTACCTGCAAATCCAGTAATTTCACTTAGTTTGTTTTCTAGATCTTTCAACATTTCAATGTATCCTTGTGCCTGATCTAATGGAGCAAATGGGTGAATGTTATTCCATTGTGCATTGCTCAAAGGTAACATTTCTGCTGCTGCATTTAATTTCATTGTACAAGAACCTAATGAAATCATCGATTGATTTAATGCTAAATCTTTACGTTCTAAACGTTTGATATAACGCATTAGTTCAGTTTCTGAATGATAGTTATTGAATACATCGTATTCTAAGAATGTAGAAGTACGTTTTAACTTTTCAGGGTAATTAGTTACTGCTTCATTAAGTACATCAATTGTGAAAGCTTCTTTACCTAATGCTTGTGCAAAGATTGAAATGATTGTATTAATATCATTTACATCTACAGTTTCGTTTAATGAAATTGAGATGGTATCGTTGTCTATATAATAAAAGTTGATAGCATTGGCTTCAGCAATAGCTCTTACTTTTTCAGCATTAGCTTTTACTACAATAGTATCAAAAAAAGCAGTATTTGTTTGTTCAATACCTAATTTAGCTAAACTTTCTGCTAGAGTAGATGCTTTGGCGTGTACTTGATTAGCAATGAATCTCAATCCATCTGGTCCGTGGTATACCGCGTAGAAACTAGCCATAACCGCTAATAATACTTGTGCCGTACAAATGTTTGAAGTTGCTTTTTCACGTTTAATGTGTTGCTCACGAGTTTGTAGCGCCATGCGCAAAGCTCTATTTCCATCAACGTCTTTAGAAACACCAATGATACGCCCTGGCATACTGCGTTTGTATTCTTCTTTTGTAGCGAAGAAACCGGCATGAGGACCTCCATATCCTAATGGAATACCGAAACGTTGAGTTGTTCCTACAACTACGTCAGCACCCATTTCTCCTGGAGATTTTAAAGTTACTAAAGATAAAATATCAGCAGCAACAGCTACTTTAATATCTTTTGTTTTTGCTGTGTGGATAAAATCAGAATAGTCATAAACTTGTCCGTATTTACCAGGATATTGTAAAATTGCTCCAAAGAAATCTTCAGAGAAATCAAAGTTTTCATGATTACCTACAACAAGTTCAATTTCAAAAGGAATAGCTCTTGTTTCTAAAACAGATAATGTTTGAGGTAAAATTTCTTCAGAAACGAAGAATTTTAAAGCGTTGTTTTTTTTCTGGTCTCTTGTACGAACATCATACAGCAACATCATTGCTTCTGCGGCAGCCGTTCCTTCATCTAGTAAAGATGCGTTAGCAATCTCCATTCCAGATAATTCAATTACTGTTGTTTGGTAGTTTAATAACGCTTCTAAACGACCTTGAGCAATTTCTGCCTGATAAGGTGTATAAGCTGTGTACCAACCTGGGTTTTCAAATACATTTCTAATAATTGGAGCAGGACAAATAGCTTCGTTGTAACCTAAGCCAATAAAAGAACGGAAGATTTTATTTTTATTTCCTAATTTTTGAATGTATGTTAAATACTCATATTCAGTCATCGCTGGTGCAAGACTTAAGTTTTGTTTTAAACGAATAGAATCTGGAAAGGTTTCATCGATTAATTGTTCAATGTTTTCTACGTTAATTGTTTTAAACATCTTTGCCATGTCCTTATCACGAGGACCAATGTGTCTTAAAGCAAATGCATTTGTTTTCATTTGGGCTAAAAATAATTAGTTGTGTTTAAGTATACAAAAATAACTATTAATTCTGATATTAATTAGGTATATTCCTAAGTAATTTTAATAATTTAGTTATCTGAGAATTTTATAGTAAATGTTAGCGATTAAAAGCCTGGTAAAGAAAGTATTTGATTTTTACGTAAAAGCAAGTATTCATGTATCTCTTGCTGTATTTGCATTGGTTCAAATGACTTTTCATTTCTGCCAATTACCATTTGATTGGGCAGTTTCGCTAATAGCTTTTTCGGGTACTTTATTTGCGTATAATTCTATTAAATTTGAAGATTTTATTCGTCGTAATTTATGCAAATTATCCTTCAAATTAAAATCTATAATTGCTTTAAGTGGTGTTGCATTGATGTTAGGTGGAATTAGCTTTTTATATCTTAATACAAAAGCGAAAATACTTATTATAGTATTGTTTTTTTTAGCATTATTATATGCAATTCCTGTAAGCAAAATGTATCCAAACCTCAGAAATTGGTCAGGTATAAAAGTGTACATTGTTTGCTTATGCTGGGTTTGTACAACTTTAGTTATTCCGCTGCTAAATGCAAATTATGCAATAGACGATGATATTTTACTAAAGTGTATACAGCGCTTTGTTCTTGTATTTATTTTAATAGGCATTTTTGAAATTGTTGATTTGCAATATGATGAAAAATACTTAAAAACAATTCCTCAGCAGTTGGGAGTATTGCCAACAAAAATAGTATTAAGTATTGGTGTTGGTGTTTTTTTTGTTTTAGAATTTTTTAAAATGGGAATTCAAACTATTCAACTCTGGAATAGTTTAGTTGTTAGCCTAATTACCTTATTTTTTATTTGGCTAGCTTCAAACAAAAGAAATTATTATTATACCCATTTTTGGGTTGAGAGTATTCCAATTATTTGGTGGCTACTAGTTGTAATGGAACATTAAATTTTTTAGATAAAGAAAAGTAATCTAAGCAAATTTCTTTTTTTTTAGCTAGATTCAAAAAATGTATATTTGTAATTATAAAAAAAGCAAAGATGATTCAATTAGTAAATGAAATAAAAGAAAGCGGAAATATTGTTTTCGTTTTTGGAAAAGAAGGTAATACTCAAGTGCCTCAAATTGTAAAAGAGTTTGCAAATGCATTTGTTGAAGGAGACAAAGAAGAAGATTTTGCGAAAATTGGCAATCAGTTTCTGTTTTTTGTAAAAGAAAACGATAACTTAGAAAAAATGCGCTTGACAGGATCTAATATTCGTAAGCAATTAGATAAAAAAGCAGAACAACTTGCAGTACTTGGTAATGGAGCTGCTACTTTAGCACTTGTTGAAGGTTTAGCGTTATCAAACTATCAGTTTTTAAAATACTTCAAAGATGCAGATACAATGAAGTTTGCTTTAGAAAACGTTGAGGTAAAAGGCAATTTTTCTGCTAAACAAATCAGCGATTTAAACAATACAATAAAAGCAGTTTACTGGGCGCGTACAATGGTAAATGAGCCAGTAAGCTTTTTAAATGCTACTCAATTAGCTAATGAAATTGAAGCTTTGGGAGAGGAAGCTAATTTTTCTGTAAAAGTATTAGGTCGCGAAGCAATAGAAGAATTAAAAATGGGTGGATTGTTGGCAGTAAATAAAGGATCTATCGATCAGCCAACATTTACAATTTTAGAATATAAACCAGCAAATCCTATCAATAAAAAACCAATCGTTTTAGTTGGTAAAGGAGTAGTTTATGATACAGGAGGTTTAAGTTTAAAACCAACAGCTGGTTCTATGGACTCTATGAAAAGTGATATGGGTGGAGCAGCTTGTATGGCAGGAACAGTTTATGCAGCTGCATTAAATCAGTTAGATGTGCACGTAATTGGTTTAATCCCGGCAACAGATAATCGCCCTGGAGGAAATGCTTATGCCCCCGGCGATGTTATTACAATGTATGACGGAACAACTATTGAGGTTTTAAATACCGATGCAGAAGGACGTATGATTTTGGCTGACGCTATTGCTTATGCAACACAATATGATCCAGAAGTTATTATTGATGCTGCAACATTAACAGGTGCTGCGTTGGTCGTTGCTGGTACAGATGTTTCTTGTATTATGGGTAATGACGAAAAAGTAATGGATGCAATTATTGAATCAGGCTATAATGTACACGAACGTTTAGCAAAATTGCCTTTCTGGGACGATTATAAAGATTTATTGAAATCGAATATTGCAGATATGAAAAATATTGGCGGACGTTATGCAGGAACAATTACAGCAGGTAAGTTTTTAGAACATTTTGCAAAAGCACCTTACGTACACATTGATATTGCAGGACCAGCTTGGACAGAAGGACCAAAAGACTACAAAGGAAATGGAGGAACAGGAACTGGAGTTCGTACTTTAGTAAATTTTTTAACAAATTACAAAGGATAATTTTATTCAAAATATCACAAAGAAGCGAGAGTAATAGTACTTTCGCTTTCTTTTTTAAATGATTATAGAATGATAAATACAGCAAATAATAGGTTGCAGTTTGTGGCTGTGAATAGCGAAAATTATACTGAAATTTTACCCTTAGCAGAACGAATTTGGCAAGTAACTTACGGACCAATTATTTCTCAAGACCAAATAAAATATATGTTGCCAATGATGTATAGCCAAGAACGAATTTTTAAGGAGATTTCCGAAGATTATCAATGGGAATTAGTATTGGAGAATAATATTATATTGGGATATTTAGACTATAGATTAATGGAAGACAATCGCGTTTTTTTATCTAAAATATATTTAGATCCAGACAAGCAGAAAAAAGGATTCGGATATTTAATGTTTCAGCGTGTAATTGAATATGCTAAAAGCAAAAAGGCTTCAGCGGTATATTTAACGGTAAATAAAAATAACGAAAGAGCAATTTCATTTTATGAACGAAACGGTTTGCAATGCATAGAATCTAAAACGTTTGATATTGGAAACGGCTATGTAATGGATGATTATGTTTATCAAATAAATATTTAGTTGTAGAATGCTCAAAATAATCATAAAAACTATCCCCAATAACCAGTGTGTTGTTAGGGTGTTTTTTTATAATGTAAAATATACTTTACTTTTGCTTGTTTTTTTGTAAAGCTTGCTTTACATTTGAGTAAACCAAAAATCAATAAGATGAAACAACTTCCTTTATTACCTCATTATTTTAAATGGATTGCATTTACTATAATCGGATTATCAGTTGTACTGAGTTTTAGTCTGAAAGATCTTTTATGGAATTATAAAGAAACTGCAGATACAATTTCTGTAAATATTATCAATTTAGGATTATTGATGTATTTTTTTTCAAAGCGCAAAGAAGATGATGAAATGTTAGCTTTGTTTAGATTAAAAGTTTTAGCAGGAGGTTTTCTATTTTTAATTACAAGTATTTTTGTTGAATCTATCTGGAATGTTTTTGAACCGGGGTCTTTTAATAATAAAGTAGCTTATCAACTATTAAAAGTGATTATTTTTGTTAATGTCTTTTACGAGATAAATTATCAAAAGAGAAAAAAAGAATTGAATGCTGAATAATGTAAAAGAAAAGCGATTGCGATGTGGTTTTACCCAACAACAATTGGCAGATGGTATTGAAGTTTCAAGACAAACCATTCATTCCATTGAAACAAATAGATATATACCTTCTACAGTATTAGCTTTAAAATTAGCAAAAATACTAAAAGTAAAAGTAGAAGATTTGTTTTTGTTAGAAGAAACAGATTGATTGTTATTGTTAT
>CANQRD010000038.1 GCA_947626185.1 uncultured Flavobacterium sp. | reverse complement strand
TTTGCTCTTTAATTAAATAAATATAAACTGGAAAATGGTCACTAAACCCAGGTTCGCTATTGCTGTTTCTTAGTGGATAACCTTTGTATTGACCAGAAGATTGAATCATAAAAGGTTTTTTAAAGATTCTTGCTTTCCAATATTTCCAAGAGTCATATCCGTCAGTTAAAAAAGGCTCTGTAACTAATATTTGATCAAAAACATCCCAAGCATCTCTGTAAGCTAACGTTCCTAATCCATCTTTTGCCATTTTTTCCATAGGGTTAAAAATACCTTTAGCTACTACTTCTTTTTTATCTCCTTTTGCATTTAATACTTTTTTAATACTGTTGTTATAAGGACCATCGTTCATATCTCCCATTGTAATAACTTTTGCATTTGGATTTATTGCGTGCAGCGAATCTATGATTTTTACATTTAAAGCTGCTGCTGCCTCTCTATTTGGACTACTTGCTTTTTCCCCTCCTGTTCTAGAAGGCCAGTGATTAACAATAAAATGTACTTCTTCTCCGTCTAACAATCCAGTTACTAAAAGTTGATCACGTGTATAAATTCGTTTTCCAGATTCTCCAGTCGCTTTGTTCTTTTTCGTTTGATCGTATATATACAAAGGACGCTTTGATGTACTTGTAGGAACAAAATGATTTTTGTTGTAAAGTAATCCAACATCTATTCCCCTTCTGTCTGGAGAGTCATAATGTACAATGCCATAATTACCAGTTTTCATAGCCGATGCATTTACCAAGTCTTCCAATACACGTCTGTTTTCAACTTCAGCTACTCCAATAATCGTTGGTAAATTAGGATTTTCGTCTGTGCCAATTTGTGACATTACCTTTGTAAGGTTGTCAATTTTTTTATCATATTTTTTTTTGGTCCAAGATTGAGCACCATCAGGGGTCCATTCTTCATCATAAATACTTGGATCTCTAATTGTATCAAACAAGTTTTCACAATTGTAGAACGCAATTGTATGAATTTGAAATTTTTTATCTTGTGCTACACTGCTTAAACAAAAAATTGAAAACAGGGCCAAATACAACACTCTTATCATAATATCAACTAATTAGTTTAAAATTAAAACAATTATCAATACAAAAGTAGTTCATATTAAGTTAAAAACTTAACTTTGTTATGTGAAAAATCTACTAACTTTTTTCGCATTAGCACTTTAATTATTTTATAACAACTTATGAGGAAACTTTTATTTGTTTTGCTTTATGCTACGTCAGCGTTTACGTATGCACAAAGTGGTCACGAAATTAAAGGAAAAGTACTCGATGCTAAGTCTAAAACACCACTAAATGCTGTGGTTGCTAGAGTTGCTGGCACGAATATTTCTTCTTTATCTGACAGTGAAGGAGTCTTCGTTCTTGAAAATTCGCAATCGGGTGATCAGCTTGTTGTAATTTCCTATCCAGGATTTATTAGCAAACAATTTCCAATCACTGCCAACCTTGATCAAGCAATTGATTTAGGTGAAATTTTCATTGAAGAAGATTTTGCAACGGAAGCCAAAATTGGCTTTATCACATTGTCTGAAATTGAACTTAGTGATGATAATTCTGGCTCAGACACATCATCTGGTTTGTTACAGGCAACTAAAGATCCATTCCAGCAGGTAGCTGCATTTAATTGGGGAGGAGCATTCTTTAGAATACGTGGACTTGACAACGAATTTGGAAAAACATTAATTAACGGTATTGTCATGAACCGTATTTTTGATGGACGTCCACAATTCAGCAACTGGGGTGGTTTAAATGATGCGATGAGAAATCAACGTTTCTCTTCAGGCTCTACACCTTCAGACTTTACATTCGGTGGTATTTTAGGAACACAATCCATTTCTACAAGAGCTTCTCACATTCGCAAAGGTTCTCGTGTTGGATTTTCAGGATCTAATACTAACTACACATGGAGACCAACATTTATCCATGCTTCTGGATTAAACAAAAAAGGTTGGGCCTATGCGATATCTGGCTCTTACCGAGGTGCTAAAGAAGGTTATTTTGAAGGAACCAACTATGATGCACTTTCATTATTTGCAGCTGTAGAGAAAAAGTTTAATGATCAACACAGTCTTAACTTTACTGCTATTTATGCTAACAATAAAAGAGCAAAAACGTCTCCTTTAACACAAGAACAAGCAGATCTAAAAGGATTTAAATACAACTCTTATTGGGGTTGGCAAGGTGGGGATAAAAGAAATTCTCGCTACAAAGATGTCAACCAACCTATCTTTATGCTTACGCATTATTGGAACATCAACGAAAAAAGCTCTTTAACTACAACAGCTGCTTACCAATTTGGCCATATTGCTGATAGTCGCTTTGGATATCAAGACAATCTAAATCCAGACCCTGCTTATTACAGAAATTTACCTAGTTATTATGAATTCGGAACTTTAGCATATTATGATGCTAAAGAAGCGTTTATTAATGGTGGTCAGGTTGATTGGAATAATATCTATTTAATTAACTCTAGTTTTAATGGTCAAAGTAAAATAGTTCTTTATGAAGATAGACAACAAGAAACTGCTTTTTCGTTTAACTCTTCGTTCAAAACAAAACTAGACGACAATATTACTTTAGATGCTGGTGTAAATTATAGAAAATTAAAATCAAACAATTTTCAAAAACTTACTGACTTACTAGGTGGATGGTATTATAGAGATATTGATACTTATCAAGACGCTTCTCTTCAAGATAAAGATTATAACAATCGCAATAGACGTGTTATTAAAGGAGATAAGTTTGGTTATAACTATAATATGTTTGCTGACGTAGTTGATGTATTTACGCAATTTATTTTTGACTATGATAAATTTGATTTTTATGTAGCTCAAAACATTGGATATACATCTTACGAAAGAGAAGGTTTATACAGAAACCCTATCTACATGAACAATTCTTACGGAAAAAGTGGTCGTGTAGATTTTAACAACTTTGGTTTTAAAGGAGGAGCAACTTACCATATAACAGGTAGACACTCTTTAGATGTTAACGTTGCTTATTACAACCAAGCACCTTCTATCAAAAATACTTTTGCAAATGCTAGGGTAAACAATTATCTAGTTCCAAACTTGACGAACGAAGATATTTTTAGCGTTGATGGTAGTTATATTTTAAGAACTCCAAAAATTAAAGCAAAAGTTACAGGATACTTATCTGAAATTAAAAACAGTACAGAAATCAACTTTTATTTTGCTGATGGTATTGGTTTAACAGATGAAAATGGTGATTTATATAACAACGGAAACACATTTGTATCTGAAATTTTATCTGGTGTAAACAAAAGAAATGTTGGTCTTGAAATTGGTGCTGAGTATCAATTTACTCCAACTGTAAAAGCAATTGCAGCAGCAGCATTAGGTCAATCTTTTTATACAAACAATCCTAATGTAACTTTATCATCAGATAATCTTGCTAGATCATACAACTTTGGTGAAGCTTATTTAAATAATTATAAGCTTTCTAATGGCCCGCAAACTGCCTTATCATTTGGTTTAGAATATAGAGATCCGAAATTCTGGTATATTGGCGCAAACATCAATTATATGTCAGATGCGTATACAGATGTATCAGCTATTAGAAGAACACGCAACTTCGTAATTGATCCATCAACTCCAGGCCAACCATTTGCTGACTTAACTGAGGATAAATTACGAAACATTTTAAAACAGGAAAAACTACCAGATTTTACAATTGTAAATATTACAGGAGGAAAGTCTTGGAGATTGCAAAACCGCAATACTATTGGCTTTTTTGCTTCCATTAATAACGTATTCAATAAAGAATATAAAACAGGAGGTTTTGAACAAGCAAGAAATGCTAATTATGCGCAAGAAGTAGCAAGAAATAAGGGCCAATACAATGTATTTGGAAATAAATATTTCTACGGATTTGGACGTAACTTCTTTGTAAATGTTTACTACAACTTCTAATTCATCTAATTTTATGAAAACATCTATTAAATCAATATTTTTAACCGCACTGACTGGTTTGTTATTAACGAGTTGTGCAAAAAACGATGATTTTTCGGTACCAACTCTAAATTGTGAAAATCCAGAGGTTCATCCGAACAAAACCATCGAAGAAATCTATCAAGTATCTACCAGAGATGTAGTTCCTTATACAGGTAATCAAACTGACGTAATTAAAGGAGTTGTTGTATCTAGCGACAAAGGAGGAAACTTCCACAATAAACTATATATTGTTGACGAAAAAACACAAATGCCAGCTATTATTAGCATTGACAACAGCGCCTCATTTGTACAATTTCCTCCAGGAACAATTGTGTACGTTAAACTTGGTGGATTATACTTTAATACCAGCTTTGATTTATTAAACATTGGTGGGGGTATTTATACTTCTGCTGGAGGTAGTAAATATACAGCTGCTATTCCAAAAGGAGCAATTGCAAAATACATGGGTAAATTCTGTGAACCAGTAAAAGATTTATCCGTTTATAACAACGTAATTACCTTAGCACAATTAAAAGAAAACATCAAATCGTATAAAGGTAAATTAGTTACCATTAAAGACGTTCAATTTGAACGTGATTTAATTGGTAAAAAGCTATATGATGCTTCTGATGTAGACTCTCAAGGTCAAACATTGAGAGGAATGGTAGACGCTAAAGGAAATAAATTCTTTGTAAGAACTAGTCAATATTCACGTGATTTTATTGATTATCTAATCCCTACAAATAGTGGAACTATTACAGGTATTGCAGATGAGTTCAACAATACTATTCAGTTTTATCCACGCGTTATAGAAGACATCAAACTAACTGAGCAACCTTTTGGCAATGGAACAGAAGAACCAACTGACCCAGAAGATGGAGAAGTAAAGCCAGGTAAATTCTTAGCTTTTCCAGGAGCTGATTTTGAAGACTGGAATGCTTTCTTAGGAGTTATATTTAAAAATGCTCTAAGTGACGCTACTGCTAAAAAAGCAGACGGAAAAGGTTGGGAAAATTCGAGAGGATTAGCAATTGAAGGAACAAGAAGCTCTAATGGTTTCTTATTCTCTGTAGAAAATGTAAAAACACCTACTAATGCTACAAAGTTATCTTTCTTGGTTAAAGGTACTTCTGCTAAATCGTTATCTATTAATGTATATAAAGCAAACGGAACAAACTACCATGCATATAACGTTGAAAACTTAACTACAAGTAAAACGATTCAACCAAACACTACAGAAACTTCATATAATGGAGTTCCTTCTGGTAACACAACAAACGTTTATACTGGTACTATTGATACAAAAGGCAAATGGGTTAAAGTAACATTAGATTTAGGTGCATTGGCAGGAGATTATCACAAAGCTGGTACAGGTACTTTTATTGGTTTTAGATCAGGAAACAATGCTAACTACGATTTAGTAATTGACGACATTCGTTTCGAAGATGGTACACCGGTAGACAATGAAACACCTGTTGATCCAGATCCAGTAGACCCAGATCCAGTTGATCCAGTTAGTCCAGATATGGTAGCAGATTTTAATGATTGGAATAGTTTTGTAGGTAGTTTGTCTACACATGGTTTAAAATCTTATGCAACTCATGCTCCAGGAGAAGGTAGAAATGGAAAAGATGCTATGAAAATTAATGGAAATATAACAGCTAATGAATTTGTTTTTACTATTACAAACAAACAAGTACCTTCAGATAAAACAAAACTTGTTATCTGGGTAAAAGGAACTTCAGATGCTAAGTCATTATCTTTCAACGTATATAAAGCTACAGCTTACGATCCATTTAATACAGGTACTATTGGTACAGCTAACCTAGATCTAGTAAAAGCGGCGAACAACCAATATACTGGTACAATTGACACAAACAACCAGTGGGTAAAAATCACACTAGATCTTACTAGCACTCAATATAATGCTAGTGGTACTGGAGATGTATTTGCAATTAAAACAGGTAAAGATTCTACATACAATTTATTAATTGACAGTATCTATTTTGAATAAATATTTTTCAAAGTAATTCTAAGCTAAAAGCTCGGCATTGCCGAGCTTTTTTATTATGTTTAAAGCCTTGACAACACAAAAATCAAGGTTTCTGTAATTAAACTTACTATCTATGTTTAAACACCCATTTAAAGCTTAAATTACATCTTTACTCATTTTTACAATATAATGTTTTAATATAATCAATGACGAAATAATCAAATCAAACATTTATTTATCAAAATAGAACCATACAATTACACAATACAATTTCTTGTAATAATTTGATCTTTACAAACTACTCAAAAAAAACAAAAAAGGACTATTCTCTGTAAGAATAGTCCTTTTTAAGTCTTATTATTTTTCGATTAGTTATTTAAAGCTTCTGCTCCACCAACTATCTCTAAAATTTCATTTGTAATTGCTGCTTGACGCGCTTTGTTGTAGGTCAGTTTCAATTGATCTCTTAATTCAGTAGCGTTATCTGTAGCTTTATGCATTGCTGTCATACGCGCTCCGTGTTCTGAAGCTACTGAATCAGCTATTGCTTTAAACAATTGAGTCTTTAATGACAAAGGAATCAATGTTTCAATAATTTCCTCTTTTGAGGGTTCATAAATATAATCAGACGCAGCTGTATTTTCGTTAGTTTCAATTGGCAATAATGGCAAGAATTGCTCAGTTACTACGATTTGAGTTGCAGCATTTTTAAATTGATTATACACTATTTGTACCGAGTCGTATTTCTCGTTTACAAAATCAGCCATTACTTGCTCAGCAATAATAGCAGTGTGATCAAAATCAAAATGATCGAAAAGACTACTTTGATTATCTACGATATTCAACGTTTTACTCAAAATATCGTTTCCTTTTTTACCAACAGTAATTACATTTACATTAGCGTTTTTGTAAGTTTCTGTTGCTAATACGTTTACTTGTTTAATAATATTTGAGTTGAAAGCACCACACAGTCCTCTGTTTGATGTAACCGCAATTATTAATACATTTTTTACCTCTCTAACTTGAGAATATACACCAGAGTTATCTCCTTCCAATGTAGCACTAACGTTCTGAATAATCTCCGTTAATTTTTCAGAGTACGGACGCATAGCTGTAATTGTATCTGTTGCCTTTTTTAATTTTGCAGCAGACACCATTTTCATTGCAGAAGTAATCTGCATTGTAGATCCAATAGAAGAAATCCTATTGCGTATTTCTTTAAGATTTGCCATTTGAAAACGTATAAATTTTAAAAAGTGTAAGTCTATTTCGATAGACTTACTCTTTTATAAATATTTTATTAATATTTTGAAGCTATTTCTTTAGCAACTTTCTCTAAAACATTCGTTTGTTCATCAGAGAATTTACCAGCTTTTAACTGATTTAAAGTATCTCTGTGACGAGTATTTAAAGCTTCTATAAACTCTGCTTCAAATTCTTTAACTTTATTTACAGGCACATTTCTCAACAAGTTTTTAGAACCTGCATAGATAATAGCTACCTGATCTTCTACTGTATAAGGATCGTTTACTGCTTGTTTTAAAATTTCAACGTTACGTTTTCCTTTTTCAATTACGTTCATTGTAACTGGATCTAAATCAGAACCAAATTTAGCAAAAGCCTCTAGTTCACGGAACTGAGCTTGGTCTAATTTTAATGTACCTGCTACTTTTTTCATTGATTTAATTTGAGCCGACCCCCCAACACGCGATACAGAAATACCTACGTTAATAGCTGGACGAACACCAGAGTTAAATAAATCTGACTCTAAGAAAATCTGACCATCTGTAATTGAAATTACGTTTGTTGGAATATATGCAGAAACGTCCCCCGCTTGAGTTTCGATAATTGGTAACGCAGTTAATGAACCACCTCCTTTCACGAACGGCTTAATTGACTCTGGTAAATCGTTCATATTTCTAGCAATATCATCATCACCGATAACACGAGCTGCTCTTTCTAATAATCTTGAGTGTAGATAGAAAACGTCTCCAGGGTAAGCTTCACGTCCTGGTGGGCGACGTAAGATTAATGACATCTCACGATAAGCTACCGCTTGTTTTGATAAATCATCATAGATAATTAATGCTGGACGACCTGTATCACGGAAATACTCTCCAATTGCAGCTCCTGCCATAGCAGAATAAACTTGCATTGGTGCAGGGTCTGAAGCATTTGCAGCAACAATAACTGTATAAGCCATTGCTCCTTTGTCTTCTAATGTTTTTGCAATAGCAGCTACAGTAGACGCTTTTTGACCAATAGCTACATAAATACAATATACTGGCTGTCCTGCATCGTAAAATTCTTTTTGATTAAGAATAGTATCAATACAAACAGTAGTTTTTCCTGTTTGACGATCACCAATAACCAACTCACGTTGTCCACGTCCAACTGGAATCATAGCATCAATAGCTTTAATACCCGTTTGTAATGGCTCAGTTACTGGCTGACGATAGATAACACCAGGAGCTTTACGCTCTAATGGCATTTCATATAAATCACCTTCAATTGGACCTTTACCATCAATTGGTTGTCCTAACGTATTAACAACACGACCTACCATTTTCTCTCCTACACGAAGTGAAGCAATACGTCCTGTTCTTTTTACAGTTGATCCTTCTTTAACATCAATAGAAGATCCTAATAATACAACACCTACATTGTCTTCCTCTAGGTTTTGTACCATTGCTTCTAATCCGTTTTCGAATACCACTAGCTCTCCATACTCTGCTTTTGTTAACCCATATACACGAGCAACTCCATCTCCTACTTCTAGTACGGTACCAACTTCTTCTAATGAAGCTTCTGAGCTAAATCCAGATAATTGTTTCTTTAAAATCGCTGATATTTCAGCTGGTTTAATTTCCGCCATTTTTATCTATGTTTATACACGAAAATTCGTGCGGTGATTTTTTTAATTAGTTAATTGTCTTTTTAATACTTGTAATTGATTCGCTAACGAAGCATTATATTGAATATCTCCAACTTTTAGGATAAATCCTCCTAAGATTGACTCGTCAACAACATTGGTGATTTTTGCTTTTTTACCTGGAGCAATTGAGTTTACTTTTTCTAAAACTTTTGCTTCAAGCGCTGCGTCTAAAGGCATTGCTGTTGTAACAGTAACGTTTTCAATTCCTTTATAAAGATCGTACTGTGCTTGAAATTCTTTACTAATAGTAAAAAGAAGATCAAATCTAGAGTTTGCACAAAGCAATTTAAATAATTCCTTTGTTCCCTCATTCACAGAAGCGAATACTTCTAACAATGCATTTAATTTCACTTGATCTTTCACGATTGGATTTACCAAGAAATCTCTTAAATCTTTCGTTTGAGAGATTGATTGAGAAATAAGGATCATATCATTATTAATCACATCAATGTTTCCTTTTTCTAAAGAAACCTCAAGCATTGCTTTTGCGTAACGTGCCGCTGCTCTTGTGCTCATAATAATGTATTAGTTTAATTTTACATCATCCAACATCTTCTCAACTAATTTAGTTTGAGCTTCTTTGTTAGATAATTGATCTTTTAATAATTTCTCAGCGATTTCAATTGAAATAGATGAAACCTGTGTTTTTAAATCTAAGATAGCTGCAGCTTTTTCACTTTCAATAGTTGCTTTAGCCTGAGCTATGATGCGCTCTCCTTGAGTTTCTGCCTCATTTTTCGCATCAGCAATCATTTTTTCTTTAATCTCACGAGCTTCTTTCAATAAAGTGTCGCGCTCAGCACGAGCTTCAGCTAATAACTTTTCGTTATCTGCTTTTAAATTAGCCATTTCTCTTTTTGCATTTTCTGCTGCTGCTAAAGCATCAGTAATACCAGCCTCACGCTCTTCTAAAGCGTTTACGATTGGTTTCCATGCAAACTTCCCTAATACGAAGACAACTACTAATAAAATAATAAATTGCCAGAAAAATAATCCAAAACTGAAATCGTTAATTAACTTATCCATTATCTAAAATTATACTTTTAAAAATATACTAACTTGTTTAATTTAAGAAGTTTATCTGCAACCAACCGTTACAGATAAACTCTTATATTCTTTGGACTATTTACCTAAGATTAAAGCACCGAATGCTAAACCTTCTAATAAAGCTCCAATAATGATCATCGCAGTTTGGATTTTTCCAGCAGCTTCTGGTTGACGAGCAATAGCGTCCATTGCAGAAGAACCGATTTTACCTAAACCGTAACCAGCTCCGATTACGATTAAACCTGCACCAATAATGTTTGGTAATGTCATAGTGATTGAATTTATATTAATTAAACAATTTACAAATTAATGTTCTTCTGCATGATCTTGAACAGCCATTCCTATGAACAATGACGAAAGCATTGTAAAAATGAACGCTTGTAAGAAAGCAATAAGAATTTCTAAAAACACTAGGAATGTAGATAAGAAAAATCCGATTCCTGTTGCAGCACCTGTCCCTAAAGCTTCTTTCATTACGAAGATAATTGCAATAAGACCAAATACTACTGAGTGACCTGCTGTGATGTTTGCAAACAAACGTACCATTAGAGAGAACGGCTTAATAATAGCTCCTAAAATCTCAATTGGCGCTAAAGCTATTTTCATTGGAACTGGTACACCAGGCATCCAGAAAATATGTTTCCAATAATCTTTATTTGCAGAAACTTGCGTTATAATGAAAGTAAAAATAGCTAAGCAAAATGTAACTGAAATACTCCCTGTAACGTTAAATCCTAGAGGAGTTAATCCTAGTAAGTTTAACAAAAAGATAAGGAAGAATACAGACAACAAATAAGGCATAAACTTTTTGTACTTATCTTTTCCAATGTTTGGAACTGCCATCTCGTCTCTAACATATAACACTAATGGTTCTAAAGCTCTTGCAAAACCTTTAGGCAAATTGTTTGGTCCGTTTTTATATGTTTTAGCCAAGCCTAAAAACATAATAAAAATTAAAACAGTAGTGAATATTAGTGAAGCAACGTTTTTAGTAATTGAGAAATCCCAAGGCTTTTCGTTTGTTGGAAAGTGGTTTTCATCATAAGTTATCGTACCTTCCGCATCGGTTTTATAGATTTTACCATGGTATAATTTATAAAACTGACCGTCTTTCTCAACAAGTTTATTTCCATAATCAAACTCAGAAGACATAAATACTTTAAGCCCATTATCAAATAAGATAACTGGCAATGGAAAACCATAATTCTTACCTGTTTCCTCATCAGAAAAGAAAACAAATGAATAATCGTCAGCCAAGTGATGCTGAATGTGCTCTTGCACTTTTTCTGCTTGAGTTTTTTCTACAGCCACTTCATGCCCTTCAGCTACTTCAAGGGTTTCATCAATTGATTGCTCCGTTTCTTGAATAGATTTTTCAAGCTCTTGAGTCGTAGTTTGTGCGTATGAAAATACCGACGAAGCTGTAAACAAAACAGCTGCTAATAAATTCAGTGATTTCTTGAGAGTCACCATATCTTAACTTCTTTGAATTTTTATGGTTCTTAAAATTTTGTGCAAAAGTACAATAAATCTTATACAATCATACCTTTATCTAAAACTTTTTTTGCGAACGTTTATTTATGTATTCTTCTTGTTTAAAATATTATACGCTACAAATGCATCTCCTGCTAGGAAAATCAGCACAATAGCTAAAAAATTATATTTAAATATTTCATCAACTTGTTCGCTATTTAAAGCCTCTTGTGCATATAAATAACTAGCGATCAGTCTTAAAGTAATTAATCCCAAAAATACAAATCCTAAATTGTCTGGCAAACTATTTTTAATTCCATACAGTGCAAAAAAAGTGATTACTGAAAACAGTACTTCAAATGCATAAAATTTTTCTAAAGTAAACCCCATACTTGTTAATGATTCACTGCTACTTGTCAATGCTACAATTACATAATGCAGTGTAAACACTACAATAAATGCAATTAGTAACTGCAAACCAACTTTAATAATTCCTTTTTCCATGAATTAATTCATTTTATTTAATTGATTAACTTGTTTTATTACTTGGTACAAAGCTAATCCTACTCCTAATAAAGTACAAGTTTTATTTGCCACTCCATCATTTAATTGATATTTCTCGTCTATCCATTCCCCAAATTTACTTGATAAAAAAATGATCAATCCCATTTGTATTGGAATATTGACAAATGTTAACCAAACTCTTGAAGATCTTTTTTTATTCATACTCATTTTTATTTGACAAATCAAAAAAATGATCCAATTCATTAATCAGTAAATTTTGCGACAAAGATATTCATTAGAACATAATATTCTAATTTTCATTTTTATACAAAAAATGAGTTCGCGAATAAACCTGAACTCATTTGTTTTTACGCTTCTATATTACCCGTCATGTGACAGTTTACTTGAAAGTCTGCCCCTGGCTCTACAGCAAGACGACCAACTGTTACTTTACCTTTTACTTTGGCTTGTGCTTTTATAGCTAATAATTGATTAACAACAACATCTCCAACTATTTCTCCTTCAATTTCTGCATTTTCACAAGAAATATTACCTGTAATTTTTGCAACAGGTCCTAATACCAGTCTTCCCTTTACAATTACATTCCCTTCAATTACTCCGTCAATTCGAATATCTGCTATTGCTTCAATATCTCCTTTTATCTTTGTTCCTTCTACAATACGATTGGTTTGACCCAACAAATCTAGACCCAAAGTTTTGGTGCTTTTTTTCGTTTTTTCAAACATGATTACCTACGGTTTTATATCCATTACTGGTGTAATAAATTCGTTTAAATTTTTCTTTATTTGAACAACAGCATAATCTTCTTGCATAATTGCAACAAATTTAATATTGCTATCTAATCTATCAATTGCAGCTTCAGCCTCCATTTTTGACTTAAACCCATGAAGCACATAAATTGCTTGACCAGGCATATAGTAGTCTTCTGTAAACCTTAAGCCTGTGCTTACTTCAACACCTGCTAATCTTTGCATTTTAGCTTTTAATTCAGCTGCTAATTTAGCATCTTGCGATGGTACCAACAAAATGACTTTCCAATTATTAGAATCCTCTGTTGCGAATTTTTTACTCTCTAATGTTGGAATTACTTCACTTAATAATCTTGATGCCTCTTTCCCTTCAGGTGTAGAGCTATAGGTTAATGCCAAGTAATTTAATGCCTCCTTATACTTTCTAAGTCCTTGTGTTCTGGCAATTATTGAGGCATTTAACAATTCAAATTTACTAATAAATTCGCTATCTACCGTTTCAAGAGCATTTTGCATAAGCATCATCGCTTCTTCGTAGTTTTCATTTGAGAAAGATTTATACACTTTTGCATAAACTTGTTCCGGAGATAAATCAACGTTATTTTCCAAACTTAAGTTTTGCAATAATTTAGCATATCTAGAATCTGGATAAGTACTAACAATTAATGCTTTTATTCTCTGAGATTTTACCTCGTCTGTTTCTTGATACAACTTATAAAGTTTATACATGGTAGGTAAAATCAATCGCTCTTTTGGATTAAACCTAAGCAAGCTTTCAAATCGATTAATTCCTTCTGGAATTTTTCCAAATCGCTCGCTATAGATAGATCCTAACTCAAAATAAGCTAAATCTCTACTCTCTTTTAATTGTTCAATTGCTAAACTATCTGTGGGTATTTTACTGCTATAAGTCGCAATATTGTAGCGTGGGTCGTCAAATACTTCTTTATCAGAAGATGATTTTTTAGCTTTTTCTTCTTCTTTGGCCTTTTCCTCTTCCGTGTTTACTAACGTATTTTGAGAATCACTCCATCTCCAGTTATCCACCAAACGTCTATTACCCCATCTACGGGCAAAATCAGCTTTTCCTTTCATCATTGCTTGATTAGAGTAGAAGTAAAAAGTCGACTTTCCTCCTAATCCTGCCAAATTGGTTTCACCTAATGATTTCTCAATTGCTTCTCCAAAATTGGCGGTGTTAAAAAAGTCTTGTCCTTGATTTTTTCCACCTAAATTTGCCTGAAGTTTTCTAAAATCTTCTTTTTTAAGTTCGTCAATATATTTTTGAAAAAAAGCATTGCGCTGTTCTTCTGTCATCGCTATTAATTCTAAGATACTGTCGTTTTTATGCGCCAAAACTTCTAAATCAACCACTCCCTGCAACGCCTCTCTTCTTTTACTAATTCTAAATGTTTCTTTTGCCTTTGGTGGCAATAAGGTAAGTGCGCTATCGTAGAATTTACCTGCTTCTGCATATCCTGCAGAATTGAAATAAATATCACCAATACTCAAATAATTTTTAGCTTTTAGCTGCTTGTCTTCTTTACTGTTTTTCAGCGCTCTTTTTAAATAATCGATGGCTTTTTTATCATTACCTATTTCTTCGTAATACAAACCAACCTGACGATTTAAAATATCCAAATAAGGACGATTCTCCCTATCTCCTAAAAGTTTTCTATATTGTTTTAAAAAAGCTATAGAGTCTGTTTTTTTGCTATCCGACAATTCAAATAACTCTGCATAAGCATGCATGATATAAACGCGAGGAACTTTTCGATTCATTGCTATAATTTGTTTATAGCTATTTTCTGCTTCCGTTTTTTTATTTAATCTACTATCTAATTGTCCTAAAATAAATAGATAACGCGATTTTAATTCGTTGTTTGTAGAAAATGTTATTGCCGATTTTAACGCTGTGCTTGCACTATCTAATTGAGACAAATTGATATAACCTTGTGCCAGCATTGCATAAGCTTCAGATTCTGTTTCTTTTCGCAATTGTCCTTTGTGCAAGCGGAAAAGTTCTTTTAAGTTTTTAATAGCCAAATCATCGTAGCGCAAACGCAAATTTGTTTTTTCGCGCCATACTTTCGCTTCAGCAACTTTGCTGCTGTTTGGATATTTATATAAAATATAGTTGAAAGCTTCTAGAGCAGGAACAAATCGACCGTCGTAATAACGAGATTTGCCCAATAACAAATAAGCATCTGCCATTTGTCTATTGTATTCTCTTCCTTTTATATACATGGAGTGCTTCTGGATTGCCTTAGCTGCCTTACTCTCTGCCAATTCAAAACCTTGCCCCTCAGCATTATAAGAATTACCAAGAGCTTTCCCATCTAAATTAATATTATCTAAAATGGAACTGGGTTTTGATTCTAACGAAACACCTTTAGCAAATTCTCTCTCTTCGTCAACGGTTATTGCTATTCTTTCTACTGGTAAAATTTCCCAATAATCGTCAAAATACTCTTTCTTCAATGCTTCCAACGCTTCATTATATTGCT
This sequence comes from uncultured Flavobacterium sp., assembly GCA_947626185.1. Classification (GTDB taxonomy): domain Bacteria; phylum Bacteroidota; class Bacteroidia; order Flavobacteriales; family Flavobacteriaceae; genus Flavobacterium. The sequence continues at coordinate 4,219 of CANQRD010000038.1, read as the reverse complement.
CATTTCCATGAAATAAAATATTGTACTTTGTGGTCAAAGCATGATATTCACGGTTTATCAATCGGTCTTTTTTTACAGAGCAAGCCATAAAAAACACCAAAGCTAAAACGATTCCTATAAACTGTATGAAAGATATTTTTCTCAAAACTATGTAGCAAACTTTATATACAAACTACTTTATTTCCTTTTTAGTATTTCAATAGCAGTAAAAATACATCACTTTTCTAGACTATTTGCATCTCGTATGAAATAATAATTAGCCGACTTATATCTTATTGCTATTTGCTCTTCTTTTCTAAATATGAAAATAACTTTCTAATTCTTGATATGTGATATCTTTTGTGTGAACATTGTGTACCACATGCCCTTTTTCTAACACAACAATACGATCAGACACTTCAAAAGTATGTTGTAAATCATGGCTAGAAATAATAATGGTAGTTTCTTTAGATTGCATTTTAGATTTTACCAAGTCTTTTAATCTAATTTGAGTGGATGGATCTAAGTTTGCAAACGGTTCATCCAGAATTACTAATTCTGGCTTGCCGATAAATGCTCCAATAATTCCGATTTTCTTTTTATTTCCCAATGAAAAATCTCTAATGTATTTTTTTTGGTTTAATACCTCACCGTTGAAAAAATATTCATGCTCCAAAATAAATTCTGCTACAACATCTTTTGACCAACCACGCAAACTACCCAAAAACACAAAATATTCTTCAGCTGTAAGATAACCTATTAAAAAACTATCATCTAAAAAAGCAGAAGTATACGATTTCCATTGCTCTGAAGCATTTACATCGTATTCTTTTGAATAAATTTTTCCGGATGTTGGCTGAATTAAATCTAACAATACGCTAAAAAAAGTAGTTTTTCCCGCTCCGTTATTTCCAACCAAACCAATACTTTCACCTTTTTCTATTATTAGCTCTTCTATATTTAAAACTTCAGCAATGCCGTATCTTTTTGTTAATTTATCTACTCTTATCATGTTTTATTTCTTTTTATAAGCTATTAATGCTTTGTATTTTTCTCTTTTATAAATCTGTTCTATTTTGGCAAAAATTGGTTTGTAAAAAAACAGTCCTATTATCCCGATTAAAATCAACAAACTTATTCCTCCCCAAAAAGGATAAATTAAATCGCCAATCATATAAAGTATCATAGGCATTACTATTTTTGGCAAAGAGATTAGCATTACTCTTAAATCAAACGCGTTTTTATCGCCAAATACTCCTTTAGAAGAAGTTAAATCTATTGGTGATTTTAAATATGCACCACCCCACAATACAATATATCCGTTTACTCCAATATTATAAATTCCCATGGCTATAATCATATAAAATAACTCTACAGAAATAAAATAATAAAACAACCCTATAATAGTTGAAGCGATTGTTCCAAGAATAATTAAAATCCATTTTGAAGTAAGATAATCTACATAGCGCACGTTTTGTGTCATAAATAATGGATAATATGCAGAATCCCAACTTGGAACATATTGTCCAAATAACATTAAAAATCCCCCCGTAGAGAAAAAGCCACCTAAAACCAACATAATTGGAAATTCATCACTATAGATAAATAATGCATATCCCAAAAGAAAGATACTCAAAATTACAGTAACTCTTGCCCTTTTATTACGAAGAATTAAACGAATATCATTACGCAAAAAAGGTGAAAAACTGCCCAAATTATCTAACCAAGACAATTGTATATCACGTACAATAATATCGTTTTCTCCTTCAAAATAATCCAGATACAATCTACTTCTATAAAATTGATATAATGCAAAAATTACAACCACTAATAATAAAAGATATGCAGCAATTGAAGCCGGAAAATAATATGGTAAATTATATATATACTGTGTATAGATTGTTGGATCTACAATTTCATAATACTGCAACAAACCACCCAAACAAACTACACCAACAACCGCATAAAACATAGGTGAATACGCTTTGGTAATAATGGTTATAGCATGAAGCATTAACACAATGCAATACATGCTAATACTCCAAGCAATAACCGTAATTGCACTTTCACCTTTTGTATAAGCTATTATAGCGAATGGAAGTAAAAAGAATAATTGTAAGGTATTAAACGCCGAAAAAAAAGTTTTTCCTACATAAAATAATACAATTTTTTTTCGTGGGATATTTAAAATTAAATATTGCTTAATACTTGCCGTTGGAATCTTTTGAAGAAAAAATCGAAATGTGAACTCTGCTGTAAAATAATAAACAATAAAACGACTAACTGTAAGCAATGCGCTCTGATTTGGAAAATATTCTTCCGATATTTCATACGCAGAAAAACCAAGCAATAACATCATTAGTCCAATATAAATTATACCCAACCACTTAAAAATAGCAACAAAAATATCTAATTTGCTCTTGTTTCCCCTTGCTAAACTCTTCTTTTCTAACGTTAAAAACCATTTATACATTTGGCAATACTTTTAAATTACTATCAATTAGTACATAAAACTACGTTAACGTTACAAATTAAAAAAAAGAAACCTCTCGAATTTTACTCCAAGAGGCTCCTTGAAAACCTAAACCAAAAAAACTATCATTATGAGTCTAATGTATAACAAATTTCAGACCAAACTTGTTTTTAGTAGTAAAAAAATTTAATAAAAGAAATAATTTTATCTTTGTCAAAAATTTTAATCTCATGAAGAAAGATATTGAAATACCTATAGTTACTGACGTTGAAGTAGTAATTGTAAAGGAATATAACGACGATTTTTTACAAGATGCGTGGTACGCCTATTTGTTTAATAATACAAATGAGCCAATAGAAGCTATTATGGTTGTTTCTAAAGCAGATGGCGAGTTAAATGGAGAAAAACGTGCTTCAAGTATTTTCAGACACGCTTTTCCTTCATTAGCTGCGAAAGAGTCTTTAAAAATCGAGTTACTAGACGAAGCCGTTTTTAAGTTAAACAATACTTTTATGCTTACCTATTTTCAAGGAGCAAAGCTTTACGATAAAAACTTTGTATTTCCAGCACAAAGTATTTCCGATGAAGCATTAACTCAACTAAAGTTTTCTGATAAAAAAGGAATTCTAGCTAAATAACTCAAAATAAAAAGGTCTGTTTGAAAACAGATCTTTTTATTTTATACACTAGTTTTTGATGGAAATAATAGTGACAACACTACTGATAGTGATAAAATACTACCTATTACTGCCAATGAAACCATAGAGTCTACATGTACAAATGGAGAAATAATCATCTTAACTCCAATGAAAGCTAAGATAATTGCTAAGCCGTATTTTAATTTAGAAAACTTATCCATAAAATTAGCCAACAAGAAATATAGCGAACGCAACCCTAAAATTGCAAAAATATTTGAAGTATACAATATAAAGGGATCGTCTGGAGCAATAGCAAAAATTGCAGGAATACTATCTACGGCAAAAACCAAATCGGTAAATTCAATAACCATTAATGCTACAAACAAAGGAGTTGCCATTTTTATACCATTCTTAACTGTAAAGAACTTTTCTCCATCATACTCCTCACTTACCTTAAAGAATTTATGTACCATTCGCACGGCAAAGTTCTTTGATAAATCTTGTTCCGCATCATGATCGTCTTTTGCAAACCAAGATTTTATTCCAGAAACTAATAAAAACGCTCCAAAAATAGTTAATACAACATTTATTTCAACTTGTTGTCCAAACAATTCAAACGCTGGCAAATAAGTATGATTAATCAATTCTACTCCAGCAAAAATAAATATAGCTCTAAAAACCAATGCGCCTATAATTCCCCAAAACAACACACGATGATGCAATTCTTTTGGTACCTTAAAAAAGGTAAATACAAGAATAAACACAAATAAGTTATCTACAGACAATGCCTTCTCTATCCAATACGCCGATTGAAAACGAGCAAAGTTTTCAAAATCGATATAATAATAGATAACTCCACTAAATGTCATGGCAAGTCCAATCCAAACTACTGTCCAAATAAGCGCCTCTTTAGTAGAGACTTCATGACTTTTTCGATTAAAAATTCCCAAGTCTAACAAAAGCATTACAAAAACTACAATGCCAAAAACAGCTAAAAGACCAGGATGGTTAATTAAATGATCCATATTTTTTATTTATTTGAATACAAAAGTAAATCTTATATTTTCTTCCTAGCAAAAACAAAACATCTTTCTCATTACCAACAACTTACGATTATTTTTAGCTCAAT
>CANQRD010000037.1 GCA_947626185.1 uncultured Flavobacterium sp. | reverse complement strand
CTCAATAGCAAAATAACAAAAAAAAAGATAAGTATTTTTAAATCAAATACTTATCTCTCTATTTTCTATATAAATTCTATATGACGCTAAAATTCAAAAAAAATTAATCTAATTTTTCTGTTAGTTTTCTAAATGTTTTTTTAGGATCTTTTCCGTTGTATAAAATATCATATACCGCATTGATAATAGGCGTTTTAGCACCGTGCTTTAAGTTTAATTCGTAAGCACTTTTTGTTGCATAATATCCTTCGGCAATCATACTCATTTCCATTTGTGCCGATTTTACAGTATATCCTTTACCAATCATGTTACCAAACATACGATTACGAGAAAACAATGAATAACCGGTTACCAATAAATCACCTAAATAAGCAGAGTTATTAATGTTTCTCTTCATATGGTGTACTTTCTTGATGAATTTCTTCATTTCTCGAATAGCATTACTCATTAGCAAAGCCTGAAAATTATCGCCATAACCCAAACCATGCGCCATGCCACATGCAATAGCATAGATGTTTTTTAGCATTGCTGCGTATTCTGTGCCCACTATATCATCTGTAATTTTTACTTTGATATAATGACTGCTCAAACATTTGTCTATTACCTTTGCCTTTTCCTTATCTGTACACGCTAAAGTAAGATATGATAAGCGCTCTAACGCTACCTCTTCTGCATGACATGGCCCTGTAATTACAGCAATATCATCATAAGGAATATTATAAATCTTGTGAAAGTGTTCTCCAACAATTAAACTAGTTTCTGGTATAATTCCTTTAATAGCAGAAATTACCACCTTATTTTCTAAGCTTACATATAAACGCTCCATTTCTACATTTAAAAATGCCGATGGAATAGCAAATATTACATAATCTGCATAAGAAACTGCCTTATTGATATCACTGGTAAGCAACAATTGATTAATATCAAACTCAACCGAGCTAAGATAGTTAGGATTATGACAATTCACTTTTATCTCCTCTATCGCCATCTCATTTCTCATATACCACGCAACCTGCTGCAAGTTTTCACTTAGCATTTTTACGATAGCCGTTGCCCAACTCCCCCCACCAATTACTGCAAACTTTGGATAATCATTCATAATTTTAAGTAATAAATCTGTCAAAAGTAAGTAAAAAACCTATTGTAAGCAATGACAACATTCAAGAGCTAGCCTTAAGAAAGCATTATTCTTATTGTAAATACTAAATATCTATACACTTTTAGTATTAAAGTTGTATATAATGTACCTCAGCTTGACATCATTGGCTGAAAACCGAAAATTCAAATATCATCAAAACTGTATGGCGCTTTTTATTTTCTTTGAACTCTTCGTTTGTTAATTCTTTTTCACTTCCATTCATAAGCAATTGCATTAACTATTTGTCTTATTGCTTTTGTACTTAAATCAGTATTATTTTCTAAATAGGTTTTCGAATTTTCGGCACCAACAATTAAATCTGGAAAATTCCATAATTCAAATTTTGATGCTTCAGCATATAATTTTGAAAATAGTATCTTTTCAATTTCTCCTATATCTTGATTATTAATTACAAATTTATAAAAACTCCATGGTTTAGTCCAATCTGAAAAGTTTTCTATTATTTGTGATAAATTACTCATAACATCACAAGTTAAAAATTGATTTATTATACTTTTTGATTATCTATTATAACTAAAACTTCTATACTATAAACTCAATTGAATGATTTCTTTGATTTTAGGAATGGTAACATTTTGCTTTTCTCCCATTGCTGTCCAACCTCTTTCTTCAAAACGAGAAGCTACCCAGTCTACTACTTTTTCAGGTTCAGTTGTATATTCACTCAAAGAAGTCTTTATGCCTAATTGATGGAAAAAGCTAACTAACTTATCAATTGTAAGTAAAGCTACTTCTTCTTCATTATTTCCATTTAAATTAAAAACTCTTCGTCCTAATTGATTCAATTTTGCTTTTTTTGTTTCAAGCATTACTTTGTATAGATTTGGACCTACAATTGCCAAAGTACAAGCGTGATCAATTCCGTATAAAGCTGTTAACTCATGACCGATCATATGTGTAACCCAATCTTGAGCAACTCCTTTAGAAATTAATCCATTTAATGCCATTGTACAACACCACATAAAGTTCATTGCAGCATCATAATCAGTTGGGTTTTCTACTACTTTTGGCCCTACTTCTAACAATGTTTTTAAAATTGACTCTGCAAAACGGTCTTGTAATGGTGCATTTTGCGGATAAGTTACATATTGTTCTAATACGTGAACAAATGCATCTGTTATTCCATTAGCTATTTGATGTTTTGGCAAAGAAGCTATAACAGTTGGATCGCAAATGGAAAACTGCGGAAAAAGCTTTTCTGACATAAACGACAGCTTTTCTTGTGTTGCTGCAATAGTAACAACCGAGCCAGAATTCATTTCACTTCCTGTTGCTGGTAGTGTAAGTACGGTCCCGTAAGATATAGTATCCCAAGTAATTGGTATTCGTTTTTTTAATATGTCTAAAGTATTTCCACAGTAATTAACAGCTCCCGAAATAAATTTCACACCGTCAATTACGCTTCCTCCACCTACAGCTAAAATGAAATCTATTTTTTCTACTCTAATAAGCTCCACCGCTTTCATCAAAGTCTCATACTTCGGATTTGGTTCAATACCTGCAAACTCAATTACTTCACATCCTTTTAAACTTTCAATCACTTGATTGTAAATTCCATTCTTCAAAATACTACCTCCACCATAAGCAAGTAATACCTTTTTATGTGTTGCTAATAGATTGGGTAATGATGCGATTTGTCCTTTTCCATATAACAATCGCGTTGGATTAAATAGTTCGAAATTCTGCATAACTTTTTTATATATAGTATAAAAATACAAAAAGGAACACCAATGTATTCCTTTTATGCTATAAATCTTAATCGACTATTTCTTGTAAAACAAATTATGATCAATATATTTCCAAACTTCCTTATCAAGTAAAGGCTGGATATTTTTACCTTCTTTTATAGCATTGCGGATAAAAGTAGCCGAAATTTCCATAACAGGTGCATTTTCTACCATAATTATATTAGGATGACTCGCTAATTCAGAAGGCTTTCTATTTCTGTCCAATCTTGGATAAACAAAGATTTTATAACGATCAATTAGTACCTCATAATTTTTCCACTTTTTAAAAGTATCCAAATTGTCTTCGCCCATAATTAATGAAAATTCGTATTTTGGATATCTTTCATTTAAATAAGCCATCGTGTCAATTGTATAATTTGGCTGAGGCAAATTAAACTCAATATCAGACGGACGAATATAATCATAATCTGATGTGGCAAGATTTACCATATGAATACGGTGAAAATCTTCTAATAATCCTTTTTTCTTCTTTAATGGATTGTGAGGTGTTACTACCATCCAAACCTCATCAAGATCTGTATATTGAACCATATGATTGGCAATGACAACATGTCCTATATGCACAGGATTAAACGTTCCAAAGTATAAACCAATCTTCATTTATTCTTCTTATTTAATAAAATTCTTTACCAATTGATATGCTTCTTCTTTCGCCGTATCTAAATCATAGTTTTTAATAATTGTATCAAATTGAGGAGCAGTAGCCAATTCTACTGAGGCTTTTGCAATTCGCATATTTATTTTGTCTTCGCTTTCTGTTGAACGCTTTTTTAAACGTATTTTTAGCTCATCAATGCTAGGCGGCTTTACAAAAACTGCCAACGTTTCTTCCGGAAATTTTCTTTTAATTCGCAATCCTCCAGCAACATCAATATCAAAAATCACATTCTTTCCCAAAGCCCAAATACGCTCTACCTCAGATTTTAATGTTCCATAAAAATTATCTCTATATACCTCTTCCCATTCTAAAAAATCGTCATTTTTAATGTGTTTTTTAAAATCGTCTAACGAAATAAAATAATAATCTTTCTCATGCTCTTCTCCCCCTCTTGCTTCTCTTGATGTACATGATATTGAAAACTCTAAATTCAAATCTTTTTGCTCTAAAAGATGTTTTACGATAGTTGTTTTTCCAGAACCTGATGGCGCCGAAAATACGATTAACTTACCTTTAGTCATTATATTGCGTTGCTTTCTATTTACAGAACGTTTAGTACTTGTTCTTTAATTTTTTCTAATTCGTCTTTCATCTTTACCACTGTTTTTTGCATTTCTGCGTGGTTCGATTTTGATCCCATGGTATTAATTTCTCTTCCCATTTCTTGAGAAATGAAACCTAATTTTCGACCATTTGCTTCTCCAGTTTCTAGGGTTTCAATGAAATAATCTAAATGTTTAGACAAACGAACTGTTTCTTCTGTAATATCTAACTTTTCTAGGTAATAGATTAATTCTTGTTCAAATCTATTTTCATCAATATTCAGTTGCAACTCTACCAAATTATTGCGTAAACGTTCCTTTACAGTTATGATACGCTCTTTGTCAAGTGATTTAACTTGATCCATATAACTGCGAATATTTTCGATGCGTTTTCTAAATTCGTCTTCCAAGGATTTTCCTTCGCTTACACGAAATGCTTTCATGCTTTTGATTGCCTCATCAACAACATTTTGAATAAGTGTCCATTCATTTTCGTCAAACTCGCTTCTCTCCACTTTTAATGCGTCTGGCATACGCACAGCCATTTTCATCAATTCTGTTTCATCTGCATTGGGAATAATCTCTTTCATTTGGCTTATATATGCCTTCACGATAGGACCGTTAATCTTATTTGAGGTTTCTTCGGCTGTAATTTCACAAAACAAAGAAAAATCAATCTTACCTCTTTCAAGTTCTTGTGCTACCTGATTTCTCAATGCCAATTCTTTTTCTCTATAACTTGAGGGTATGCGTACATTCAAATCTAAACTCTTGCTATTTAAAGATTTTACTTCTATTGTGATTTTCTTTGTGGGTAATTGTAAACTTGCTTTACCAAACCCTGTCATTGATTGTATCATATTTCCTGAAAATAATAGCTACAAAGGTAATAAAAACTCTAATAAATCATTGGTAATGATAGCAATTAAGTAGAATTATAATACTTTTAAACTGTAGTGAGTTAATAACAATAAAAAAAGGAGGTCTTATAAGCCTCCTTTTTTCAAAATTTTATCGAACTCATCGTATCTTTTTTTGATATCAATCAAAAACCCCAACAGACACTTTTAAGATCAATAAAAACCACTTCTAAAATTCTTCCCCTTACTGGTGTAATAGCAATTTAGTTTTGCTACATTATTCATTCTTAAAATTGAACCCCTTAATAAACAATAATAATAATTCTCAATGTAACTTAATTTTCTTTTTTCACCAAAAGAATTCTAGAGTGTATTATTTTTCTTTTTCACTATTAAGACGACAAAAGACTGTTTAGGTCACATCTTTTTTATAATTATTTTTAAACAATAGCGTAATCTACTGAAAACCAACAAACTAAATATGTGTGTTTTTTATTAAAAATAAAAGGAAAGCGCATAATCAGCTATAAAGTATTATAAGTTGTGAAAAACAGCATAAATACTGATAAAAAAATAGCCAAAGTTTTCACTTTGGCTATTCAAACAAATCTAACAATCTGTTCTGTTTTTATTTAGAAGCCGCTAAAATTGCTTCTTCAATTACTTTTTTACTATTACCAACAAAGATTTGGTCGTCTATAAAAATTACAGGCCTGTTTAAAAATGTATAATGTTCTTCAATTAAGTTTTTAAAATCATCCTCTTGTAAATTTTGATCTTTTAACCCTCTTAGTTTATACAATTGTGCTCGCTTATTAAATAGCTTTTCGTAACTACCTGTTTTGTTATACATTTCTTGCAACTGATTTGTTGTAACAGGATTTTTTTTTATTTCTTGTAATTCAAATTGCTCAATATTAGGCAATTCACTTAAAATACGTTTACAAGTACCACAAGTACTTAAATAATATATTTTTTTCATTATATTTCTTTTACTGTTATAATACGCACAGGACAAATTTTTTCAGCTTGTTCGCAACTTTCTAATATAGTGTAGTCTGACGACTTTATGGTATGAAATCCTTTCTTATTATCCGATTTCAACAAAACCGTTTTACCATCTTTTTTAGACATTTGAAATTGCTTTGGAGCAACCTCAACACAATAATTACATCCAATACATTTATCTCGTTGTAAAGTAATAACAATCATTATTCTATTGCTACAATTTTATATAATTTGTCTGATAATCGAATTCTAAAAGGTATTTTGATTGTACAATCATCGCCTTTACTTGCTTTTTCTACTTCTTTATCGTGAACAAAAAGGTGTTCAATTACCAATTCTTGTGCGCCAGTGCTTGGTCCGGTTATCAAAATTTTATCGCCTACTTTTATATCATAAGCTTCGATTTTGAATTCGCCAATAGATGCCTTTTGGAAATAATGAGAAGCTTTACCTACATAAACCTTCTTTTGTGTTGCATTACTTCCAGGATTATTACTCCATTCGCCTAATTTTTGACCAAGATAATATCCACTCCAAAATCCCCTATTATAAACAGTCTCTAAGGATTTCATCCATTGGACTACTTTTTCTTCAGTAAAAGTACCTTGATCAATGGCGTCAATAGCCTCTCTGTAAGTACGTACAACCGTTGCTACATATTCAGGAGCACGTCCACGCCCTTCTATTTTTAAAACTTTTACACCTGCATCAATTACCTGATCAAGAAAGCCTACTGTACACAAATCTTTTGGCGACATCATATATTCATTATCAATATCTATTTCAAAACCACTTTCTTGATCGATAACAGTGTATTTTTTACGACAATTTTGCTTACATGCTCCTCTATTAGCAGAAGAATTATGCGAATGCAAACTCAGGTAGCATTTACCCGACACTGCCATACACAATGCGCCATGACCAAAAATTTCGATTTCTACTAGGTTTCCTGAAGGTCCCTTTATTTGTTCTCGTTTAATAGCCTCAGTAATCATTTTTACCTGACGCAAACTAAGCTCTCTAGATAAAACAATTGTATCGGCAAAAAGACTGTAAAATTTTACCGTTTCTATATTTGTTATGTTCAGTTGAGTTGAAATATGCACTTCTAATCCAATTGCTCTTGCAGAAGCAATTACAGCTTGATCTGAAGCAATTACGGCCGTTAATCCTGCTTCTTTAGCTTTGTTTAAAAGTGTTTTTACCACAGACAAATCATGGTCGTAGATAATGGTATTTAACGTTAGATAAGTACGTACTTGCTTTTTATTACAACGTTTCGCAATTTCGGGTAAATCATCAATCGAAAAATTGACGGTTGACCTTGCTCTCATGTTTAATTGATCTACTCCAAAATATACAGAATCTGCTCCATTGTCTATTGCAGCTTGTAGCGATTCAAAATCACCAGCAGGTGCCATTAATTCAACTTTTCCTGATGTTGTCATAACAACTTTTTAATCTATTATTTTAAATATTTGATCGTTTTTACGTACACGAAAATTTAGCTCTATTGTCATTCTATCCCCTTCCTTCGCTTGTGTTACTTCTTGCCCATTTACAACTATTTTTTCAAGCGTTAATCGCTCGTCTCCAGTTGTTGGTCCAACAATTGCAATCTTATCTCCAAGAACAACTTCTTTATCTAACAAAAACTGACCTACACCAGCTTTTGTAAAATAATGTTGTACTGTACCTACTAGTATTTTACGCTCTATTTGTTTTTTTCTAATCTGAGTAACTGCGCTCACCTTTACCGGTGCTATTGGTCTGTCTTCTGCTACATTTGCTTTAAACTTTAACGACTCTGATCTTCCTTTCTTGAAAATTAAATTTCCTTTCTGAATGCCCTTTCTCAATCGTTTTTGTTCGTCTTCTGGCAATTGAATAATCTCTAAACACTCGTTTGAACAACAACCGTGCATTGTCTCAGCACATTCGTCGCATTGAATAAATAATAAGTGACATGCTTCATTGACACAATTTACGTGTGTATCACATGGTTTTCCGCATTGATGACAGTTGGAAATAACATCGTCTGTAATGCGCTCACCTAAACGATGATCGAATACAAAGTTTTTTCCTATGAACTTACTTTCTAAGCCTTCATCGCGTACTTGACGTGTATATTCAATAATACCCCCTTCTAGTTGATAAACATTTTTAAATCCGTGATGTTTAAAATAAGCCGAAGCTTTTTCACAACGAATTCCACCTGTACAATACATCAGAAGATTTTTCTCTTCTTTTATTTCTTCCAATTGATCTTTGATAATAGGCAAAGATTCTCTAAAAGTATCCACATCTGGTGTAATAGCTCCAACAAAATGCCCTACTTCACTTTCATAGTGATTTCTAAAATCTACTACTACGGTATTTGGATCTTCTAATAAAGCATTGAACTCTTTTGCTTTAAGGTGAATACCTTTATTGGTTACGTCAAAGGTTTCGTCATTTAATCCGTCTGCAACAATTTTATTTCTAACCTTTACTGTTAATTTCAAGAAAGACAAATCATCTTGTTCAACAGCAACGTTTAAACGAATACCTTTCATAAAATCATACGCTTCCAATGTTTGTCTAAATGCTTCAAAATTTGATGCAGGAACAGACATTTGCGCATTAATTCCTTCTTTGGCAACGTAAGTACGCCCAAGCGCATCTAGTTGGTTCCATACCAAGAATAATTCGTCTCTAAATTGTTTTGGATTTTCTATTTTTGCGTAGGTATAAAAAGACAAAGTCAAGCGATTTTCTCCTGCTTGCTCTATAAGCTTTGCTCTTTCCTCTGCGCTTAATGTGTTATACAGTTGCATGCTATATATTTTATAAGTGAAGAATATTAAATTGTTGAAATTCTAGAATGGAAGAATTTCGCTGCAAAGATATTAGTTTGTAATTTAAAAAAATAGGGTAAATTATACCTTTTGCGTATAATTTACCCTTATTTGTTTATTTATCAAGAAATTAATCTTTTATTCGCTGTAATGGTAGATCCTCGATTGGGTTAATAATTAACGGAAATCTTTCAATTTTTACTGCACTGCTATCTAGTCCAAATGCTTTTTCTTCCGAAAGCGATATTTTCTTTAAGAAATCGTATAAATCTAAAATAATTTTTTCTTTCATCGGTAAGTCATTGTCATAAGATAATTCTTTTTCGATTAATACATATTCAAAATCTCCAATCATTTTCTTCTCACTCAATGAAGCATAACGGCTAATAATATCAATTTCTCCACTCTTCATCAATTCATTTACCACCTGCTTCATCAAAACATTTATACGCTGTTCATTTCTAAAACCAAGGTAAAAATCTATTCGCAAAATATTTTTATTTGGTCCGTATTTTAACACTTTATAAGCCAACTTATAAGGCTCGTCTATTACATTTACGTGAACAAACCAATAATTATCTGCTCTTTTAGGTCGTCTATTGATAATAGAATACATGGCTTTGTACTCCACTTTTCCGGGATAAAAAGAATTGGTCAAATACACTAAGTTGGTAGCATATTTTGGCATTGTTTGGTCTTGACTTAAATCATCTAAAATCTGTTCATAATCAGTAATATCAACCAAATCAGTATAACCTCTTCTAATTTTTTTCCCTAAATAGTTTATTGTCATTACAGAAGCCAGAATTCCAGCAATTAAAACAGTTACATAGCCTCCGTGTGAGAATTTCTGAATGTTAGATACAAAAAATGAAATCTCTATAGTTAAATAAATCAACACAATAGGAATAATTACTAGAATATGAACTCTTTTAAGTACCATAAAATAGCCCAGCAAAATTGTTGTAGAAATCATACAAAGTGTAATAGCCAAGCCATATGCTGCCTCCATATTTCCAGACTCCTTAAAGTGTAAAACTACAAATACACAGCCAATAAACAACAAGAAGTTTGTTGATGGAATATACAATTGTCCACGAATATTTGTAGGAAACTTTACTCTAATTTTTGGCCATAAGTTTAATCGTATAGCTTCATTAATCAATGTAAATGATCCACTAATTAAAGCCTGAGAAGCAATAACTGCCGCCATTGTTGCAATACCAATTCCAAATGGCAAAAACCATTCAGGCATAACTAAATAAAATGGATTTGCTGGCTGATTTGAATTTGGAGACAAGTCAATCAAAGTTTGTCCTGTATGTTCAATAAGCAATGCACCTTGTCCAAAATAGCTCAAAACCAACATTGTTTTTACAAAAACCCAACTGATACGAATATTTTTAATTCCACAATGTCCCAAATCGCTGTAAAGAGCTTCTGCTCCTGTAGTACATAAAAATACAAATCCCAATACAAAATAGCCTTCAGCATGTATAGACAGTAAATGAAAGGCATAATAAGGATTTAACGCTTTTAAAACTGAAAGATTATCTATTAAATGACTAAAGCCTAAAATACCCAACATTAAGAACCAAACCATCATCATTGGTCCAAAAAATTTACCTATTGTTTTAGTCCCAAATTGCTGAATAAAGAAAATTCCGCACAAAATACCTATTACTATTGGAATAGTTGAAAGATTTGGTTGATAGATTTTCAAACCTTCAACAGCTGATGATATTGAAATTGGCGGTGTAATTATTCCGTCTGCCAACAAAGCACTACCACCAATAATAGCAGGAACAATAAGCCATGGTTTTTTTAGTTTTTTAACTAATGTAAATAGTGAGAAAATACCGCCTTCACCATTATTGTCTGCCTTTAAAGTAAGAAAAACATATTTTACCGTTGTTTGCAGTGTTAACGTCCAAAACACACAAGAGATTGCACCAAGTACAATTTCTTCTTTTATTGTCTCTCTTCCCATTATTGCCTTCATTACATATAAAGGCGAGGTTCCAATATCCCCATAAATGATACCTAAAGTAACTAATAATGTACCTATACTAACTTTACTAATATGATTGTGGTTTTGAGGCATTGTACTTGTTTTTGATTTTTAAACTACTCTACCAGTGATGTAAAAACATCATTATAAACTTCTTTGCAAAGGTATATACAACTCCAGAACAACAATCAATTTTTATCAAAAAAATCAATTTTAAAAATGAATTCTACAATAGCTAAGCTAAAAAGAACATTTTTATAAAAAATGTATCAAAGATGAAATATCAATATAGTACTTACAAAATCTTTAGTTTTTTCACTCATGACAATATTTTTCCTTTTAATGCTTCAAAATAAAGAAATAGTATAACAACACTTTGCTACAATTTGTAGCATAATAACCACTAGAGCTGTTACTATTAAATAATTATCTTATTTTTACATTTACTAAAGAATAAATTTTTATAACAATGAGTGCAGATAAAGAAGCTAAATTGAAAGCATTACAGCTTACGTTAGATAAATTAGATAAAACCTACGGTAAAGGAACGGTAATGAAACTAGGTGACAAAGCTGTTGAAGAAGTTGAAGTTATTTCTTCAGGTTCATTAGGTGTTGACTTAGCTTTAGGAGTTGGAGGATATCCAAAAGGAAGAATTATAGAAATTTACGGACCCGAATCTTCGGGTAAAACAACCTTAACTTTACACGCTATTGCTGAAGCACAAAAAGCAGGTGGAATTGCTGCTTTTATTGATGCTGAGCATGCATTTGATCGTTTTTATGCACAAAAACTAGGTGTAGATATTGATAATCTAATTATCTCTCAACCAGATAATGGTGAGCAAGCTCTTGAAATTGCAGAAAATTTGATTCGTTCTGGAGCAGTAGATATTGTGGTAATTGACTCGGTTGCAGCTTTAACTCCAAAAGGAGAAATCGAAGGAGATATGGGTGATTCTAAAATGGGATTACACGCTCGTTTAATGTCACAAGCACTTAGAAAACTTACCTCAACAATTAGCAAAACAAATTGTACGGTATTCTTTATCAACCAGTTACGTGATAAAATTGGAGTTATGTTTGGTAGTCCTGAAACTACAACTGGTGGTAATGCATTAAAATTCTACGCTTCTGTTCGTATTGATATTCGTAGATCTACTCAAATTAAAGATGGTGAAAATGTAATTGGAAATAGAACAAAAGTAAAAGTAGTAAAAAACAAAGTTGCACCTCCTTTCCGTACAGCTGAATTTGACATTATGTATGGCGAAGGTGTTTCTAAAGTTGGTGAAGTGCTTGACCTAGCAGTAGAATATGAAATTGTAAAGAAAAGCGGTTCTTGGTTTAGCTATGGCGAAACAAAATTAGGACAAGGTAGAGATGCTGTAAAATCTTTAATTAAAGATAATCCAGAATTAATGGAAGAATTAGAGTTAAAGATTAAAGAAGAAATAAAAAACAGAGAAGAAGCTTAATAGAAAAAGGGAATCAATTGATTCCCTTTTTTATTTATCAATACAAATGTTTTTCTTGTTCTTCCCACTCAGAAAGAGGTTTTACTAATGTTGCATAACATAATGCTTTTATATCTTTTTTATCATTTTGTATTTTTCCTTCAGTATTTATTGGTTCAAACATTTTTACAGGTACTTTTCCAGGATATCCCAATCCCCAAGTAAAAGGGAAAAAATATTTCAATCTTCCTAATGCTATTGGAACAATTGGTATTTGATGATCAATTGCCAATCTAAATGCTCCATCTTTAAACTTATCCAATACAATAGATGTATCGTCAGGAACACCTCCTTCGGGAAAAATACAAATACTCAAACCTTTATTCAAACGTGCTTGTGCACTTTCAAAAACCTGATGTCTACTTTGTGCATTGCTTCTATCAACCAAAATACATGTTCGCTTATAAAAAAAGCCAAAAATTGGAATTTTTGCCAATTCACTCTTTCCAACAAATACAAACGGATTATCTTTTACTAAAATTAGCATCATCATAATATCCATCATCGATGTATGATTGGCAATAAAAACATAACTTTTATTTTTTTCTAGTTGATTTTGCCTTTCAATATGATAAGACATTCCCATACCAAAAAAAGTTAGTTTTGCCCAGATTCTAGCAATTTTATAAAAAGAGGAATAAGTATTTACCGACCAAATTGTAAGAAATAAAAAAGGTGATAATACAACTATAACAACCAGCATCCAGACGTAAAACCATAGACGCCAAACAATACTTAATACTTTATTTAAATAATTCATCAACCAAAATAAATTCCCTTTGAGGAATACATCAAATGTAAAAAATAAAAATATGTTAAAACAATGAACTACAAAAAAAGAAAAACAATACAGACAAATCCTGTATCTTTGTTGTTTATATAAAAATACAAACACGCAATGGCTAAAATTCTAACAGGAGTTCAGAGTACAGGAACTCCACATTTAGGGAATCTCTTAGGAGCTATTCTACCAGCTGTAGAAATGGCAAACAACAAAGAGAATGAGTCTTTTATTTTTATTGCGAATTTACACTCGGCAACGCAAATAAAAGATGCAAAAACATTACAGGAAAATACCTATAGTGTTGCGGCTACTTGGCTTGCTTGTGGTTTAGATGTTAATCATGTAACTTTTTACCGCCAGTCTGACGTACCGCAAACGACAGAATTATCGTGGTACTTAAGTTGCTTTTTTCCTTTTCAACGACTAACTTTAGCTCACTCTTTTAAAGATAAGGCAGAGGTTTTGTCTGACGTAAATGCAGGGTTATTTACTTATCCAATGCTAATGGCAGCAGATATTTTGTTATATGATGCTAATATAGTTCCGGTAGGAAAAGATCAGTTACAACACTTAGAAATTACTCGTGATGTTGCTTCTCGTTTTAATCATCAAATGGGAGAAACTTTTGTTTTACCTGATGCTAAAATTTCGGAAGAAGTAATGATTGTTCCAGGTACAGATGGAAACAAGATGAGTAAATCGAGAAATAATACAATAAATATTTTCTTAAATGACAAAGCACTAAGAAAACAAGTAATGGCAATAGAAACAGATAGCACACCACTAGAAGAACCTAAAAACCCAGATACTTGTAATGTATTTACAATTTACAAATTGCTTGCAACTCCAGAACAAATAGAAGCACTAAGAGCTAAATATTTAGGTGGAAACTACGGATATGGACATGCAAAGCAAGAGCTTTATGAACTTATTACAACTAAGTATAAAGATATTAGAGAGAAGTATATTTACTATATGAATAACTTAGAAGAGGTAGACAAATTATTACAAATAGGTGCTGACAAAGCCGCCGTTGTTGCAAATGCTACTTTAGCCAGAGTAAGAGAAAAATTAGGATACGCAAAAGTATAAACGAAGAAGATAGCCAATGGCTATCTTTTTTTATGGTATAATTTCAAAATACTTACCTGGCAATGGGCGTACCAAACCTTGTAATTCCAATTGCAGTAATATAGTACTTACTTTATAGATGGGTATTTCACACTCGATGGCTATAACGTCTAACAATTCTTTTTCTTTGGATATAAGAAAGTCATAAATACTTTGCTCCTCTTCATTCAAATTAAGAAATAACTTTGGTTGAATCGATTTTGTTTCTTTTTTTACCAAATCCCAATTTAAAGCTGCAATAAATTCCTCAGCGTTTGTTAATAATTGTGCACGATGCGAGCGTATTAATTCATTACATCCCTGACTCATTGCATCTGTAATACGTCCTGGTATAGCAAAAACATCTCTATTATAATCATTAGCAAAATTTACTGTAGACATTGATCCGCCCTTTATTGCACTTTCTATTACAATTACCGCTTGACTAATTCCTGCTACTAACCTATTTCGTTGAACAAACTTTTCTCGTTCTATCTTACTTTCCGTCCAATATTCACTTATTAATCCACCTTGTTCCAAAATTTTTTTCGCTTCTTTTTCATGTTGTGCCGGATAAAGATGATTCAACCCGTGACCAAGAATTGCAAAAGTTTCTAATCCATT
This sequence comes from uncultured Flavobacterium sp., assembly GCA_947626185.1. Lineage (GTDB taxonomy): Bacteria > Bacteroidota > Bacteroidia > Flavobacteriales > Flavobacteriaceae > Flavobacterium. Next base: position 5,100 of record CANQRD010000037.1, on the reverse strand, counting down.
CTGTAAAGCAGCTTTATGAGCACAAATATCAACTCCGTAAGCCAAACCACTAACAATAATTGGATTGTAAGGTTTTAATGCAGAAATAAATTCATTGCAAAAATCTTGTCCTCTATTAGTTGGATTTCTAGTTCCTACAATACTAATTACATTTCTATTTTGCCAATTATCAATACTGTTACCTTTTAAAAATAATATTAAAGGTGCATCATCGCATTGCTTTAAAAGTGTTGGATAATTATTTGATTTAAAAAAAAGAGGAGTTATGTTTTGCTCTTGAATATTTTTCACTTCAATTTCTGCCTCTTTTAATACGCTTGTTAATCCAATATTTTTAATTACTTGTTCACTAGCTCTTTGTTTTAATAAATCTTCTTTTGAAGCAGAAAAAACCCCTTTTGCTGTTCCAAATTTATCAATCAATTTCTTAGCAGTAATCGGACCAATACCTTTAACCTTTGTAATAGCCAAAGTAAACAACAAATCTTCTACATTCATATATTAACTTTTTTAGTAATTTTTTAATCGTATATTGGCAATAAATAAAACTAAACACAAACAAACTTACAATATTTAAGCATTTAAAATCTATTAAGTTTGTTATTAATATTTTCATTTTTTAATTGTTTATGCCTTAAGTTTCTATTATTTTTGTTTCTATGAAGATGACTCACCACATATCTGCTTTATTATATCGCTATCAATGCGTTATTATTCCTGGATTCGGCGCTTTTATTACCGAAATTCAGTCGTCATTCTATGATGCAGAAAAACAATTATTTTTTCCACCGCAAAAACGTATATCATTCAATAAAAACATAATTAATAATGATGGATTACTAATGAATCATATAGCGTTGGAAGAAAATCTTTCGCATGAACAAGCAATAAATAGAATAGTTGATACTGTAGAAGATTGGAATAATACATTACAATCATTTGGTGAACTTGACTTAGATTCTGTTGGTTTTTTTCAACTAAACGAAGAAAAAAACCTTGTATTTGAGCCCATCAAAAATCAAAACTATTTAGCTACATCGTTTGGCTTATCTTCTGTTGGTGTAAATGCTATCGAAAGAGAAACTTCTAACAATGTTGTGAAATTGCATTCATCAACTACTGTTAAAAACAAGACAAAATACAATTTCTTTAAATATGCATCTGTTGTCGTATTAACATTAGGAATTGGAAGTGTTTTGGTACAAAATGGTTATACGGCATATGTAAATGACCAAACATTGTCAATTGAAAATAATGTACAAAACGAAATTCAGAACAAATTACAACAAGCTACTTTTATTATAGAACCATCTATTGATGCAATTTCTTTGCCGGTAGAATCTATAAAAGAAGAAGTTTTAAACTATCATATTGTTGCTTCTGCCTTTAGAAGTGAAGAAAATGCAACCCTTGAAGTTCAGAAACTAAAAGCCAAAGGTTATGAAAATGCTTCATTTTTAGAAAAAAACAAATACGGAATGTATCCCGTTTTATACGGAAGTTTTGCAACACATGATCAAGCAAAAGAAAGTTTACGAAAAATCCACAATACTGTTAATAGAGAAGCTTGGATTTTTATTAAATAAAAAGTTAAATATACTAGCCGAACGGAAACCGTTCGGTTTTTTTTTGCAATATGCTATCTTTGCATAAAATATTTTTTATGAAAGCAAAATACGTATCAGAATCAACAACTCTAACGAGTGATTTGGTTTTACCAGGAGAGACAAACCCGTTAAACAATATGTTTGGAGGTGAATTATTGGCTAGAATGGACAGAGCCGCAGGTATTGCCGCTAGAAGACACTCGCGTAGGATATGTGTTACTGCATCCGTAAATCACGTTGCTTTTAATCGCCCAATTCCCTTAGGAAGTGTAGTAACTGTAGAAGCAAAAATTTCGAGAGCTTTTACTTCATCAATGGAAATTTACCTAGACGTTTGGATTGAAGATCGTGAATCGGGGATGAAAATAAAAGCAAACGAAGCAATTTATACTTTTGTTGCTGTGGACGATATGGGTAATCCTGTGCCTATTCCAGAAATAATTCCAGAAACAGAATTAGAACAACAAAGATACGATGCTGCTTTAAGAAGAAAACAATTAAGTCTTGTATTAGCAGGAAAAATGGATCCTAGCGATGCCACCGAATTAAAAGCACTTTTTAACAAATAACAAATCATGAAAAAAATCTTATCCGCTTTCTTACTAGCGTTTTGTCTTTTTCAATCTGCGTCAATATTTGCGTGGGGAACAATTGGACATAGAGTTGTTGCTGAAATTGCAGAAAGAAACCTAACGCCGAAAGCAAAAAAAGAATTGAAAAAAATTCTTGGCGATCAAAAACTAGCTTATTGGGCAAACTGGCCCGACTTTGTAAAATCTGATCCTGCTTGGAAATTTGCCGATAGCTGGCACTATATAAATATGCCAGGTAACTTAGATCGCGCTGATTTTGATAAAGAATTAGCAAATTCTACAGATGCAAACATGTACAAAAGATCGTTATTATTAATTGAAGAATTAAAGAATAAAGATTTGCCAATGAAAGAGAAACAACAAAAATTATATTATTTGATTCACTTAATTGGAGATGCTCATCAGCCTTTACACGTTGGAAGACCTGGAGATTTGGGTGGAAATAAAATAAAAGTAGAATGGTTTAGAAAGCCAACTAACTTACACAGCTTATGGGATTCTGCTTTGGTTGATTTTGACAAATATAGCTATACAGAATACGCAACAGTTTTGGATGTAAACGGAAAAGAATACAATAAAAATTTAATGGCAGGAAGCCTTGAAGATTGGATATTTGATTCTTATTCTATTGCAAATAACATTTATAATAGCGCAGAAGAAAACGAAAATTTAAGCTATCGATATTTCTATGATTTTAAAGATACTGTAGAAAGTCAATTGCTTAAAGGTGGACTTCGATTGGCAGAAATCTTAAATCAGATTTATAAATAAAAAAATGGGCAGTATAATATACTGCCCATTTTTTTATCTGCTATAATTACTGCTTCTTAATGAAGAGGATTCACTACTTCTTGAATAGTTTGATGAACCACTAGAACTTGGACTAGATGAGCCTCTGGAGTAATTATTATTGCTACTGCTATTATAATTACTATTTGATGATCTGGAATAATTATTACTCGAATTAGGATTAGAATAAGAACTATTTCTTGGTACACTGGAATTATAATTTGACGAGCTTCTTGAATAATTAGAATTACTATTTGTAGAAGGAGTATATCTTGTTGATTCTACACGTTGCGCATTATTATTTGAATTTGAATAAGATGAACTTCTCGAATAAGTATTATTGTTATTTGTTGTTAGTGTTGAATTGGTTGAAACTGGGCGTCTAGTGTTTACAGTTTCAACTCTACCAGAAGCATTAACCGATCCTCTAGAATAATAAGACGATGATCTTACTGCCTCTCCATTATTTCCTCTGTAATTATAATTTACATTATCAGTATTATCTCTAGCAGTTGTTGTTGTATTTTCAATACGTTGGCCTCTACTGTAATTTACATTTTCTACTCTTCCATTTCCTCTAGAACTATAATTTCCTTCACCTCTATTTGGCGTTCTATTATAAGTATTTCCACGAGTATTATAATCGGCAACTGTTCTATTACTGTCTAAATCGTATCTGTTGCTATAACCATTATTTCTTTGGTAAAATGAATTATTCGGATTGGTACGCTCATAATAATTTCCTCTTACATTGCTATACAAGCCGCTTGCATTATTATTGTAACGGTTGTTTGTATAAACATATCTATTATTTCTATTGATATGATAATTGATATTTACAATGTATGTTGGCGTAGCATACGGTGCATAGTAATTGTAATAAGACGGATAATAACCCCAATACCAAGAAGAATAGTAAGGTCTATAACTTGTAGACCAAAACAGATTATACATTGGCGGAGTTGCTACATAAATAGGCTCGTAAATATAATTTGGTCCATACAAATAACTATTACCTATAATTTGAACAGAAACAGTGTTTCTGCTCTTGTTTTTTTCTATTTCAATTGTAGCTACATCTTGGTACAGATCTTTGCCTAAAACGGCTTGAATAACGATTAAATGAGAATATCCTTCTGTAACTTCAATTACTCTTAAGTAATCTACATAACCATCGTTATTTAAATCAAGGTTATTAATTCGTAAAGTAGGGTCATTTAATCTTCTTTCAAAGTCTGCCAAATCTCTAGATTCTCCAAATATTGAAGCTACAGCTTGCAAATTTAAATTATCTGAAATATCATAACTGTTTGCTGTAACAACAGTATTTTGAGCATGTATAGTTAATGCAAAAAGGATAAAAAACACACTCAGCATTGTATTATATAATGATTTCATTTTTTTCGATTTACTGGTTCAATAATAGTACTTAGCAAACAATATGCCATTACTTACTACTAATATAACAAAAAAGTCCCTACCGAAATGGTAAGGACTTCTTAAAGTTTTTTATTTAAAATTTATTTAATAATAATAAATTCACTTCTTCTATTAATTGCGTGATCTTCTTCCGAACAATTTTCTTTACAATCAATTTTTGGTTTGCTTTCACCATATCCTTGTGATTCTAATCTGTAAGGTTCAATACCTTTTGAAATTACGTATTGAGCAGTTGTTTTAGCTCTATTGTCAGATAATTTTTGATTGTAAACATCACTTCCTCTATTGTCTGTGTGCGAACCAATCTTAATTCTCATAGCAGGATTACGCTTCATTACTTTAACTAACTTATCAAGTTCAAAAGCACCTTGCTGAGTAATGTTCGACTTATTGAACTCAAAATAAATATCACCTAAAATAATTTCTGTTTTTTCAATAATTACTTCAATAGGACGAAGAGCTACGTTTACCAACTGACGACCACCTTTTTTGTTTAATGGTACTTCTAGTGATCTTCCTTCAAAATCTTCCATATCTACTTGTAAGTGGTAAAATTTCCCACAGTCTACAACATATTCTACAATTCCTCTACGGTCAGTATACTTTGTTTCAATCAAGTTCTTACGATCATCAAAAATATCTACTTTAGCTCCTTCCAATACAGCACCTGT
>CANQRD010000036.1 GCA_947626185.1 uncultured Flavobacterium sp. | reverse complement strand
AACATAAAAGGCAATGCTAAGGCTAATGAGAAACCTAACATTCCAACAATTGGCGCAATACCTCCTTTAGATGCTGCTTCTACTAATAACGTTCCAACAATTGGACCTGTACAAGAGAAAGACACAATAGCTAATGCTAAAGCCATGAAAAGAATTCCAATAATTCCACCGCGATCTGCTTGAGAATCTACTTTATTTGCCCAAGAATTAGGCAGCATAATTTCAAATGCCCCTAAGAAAGAAGTTGCAAAAACAACTAATAGAATAAAGAAAATTATGTTGAAATATACGTTTGTTGATAAAGCATTTAATGAATCTGCACCAAAAATAGCCGTAACGATTGTACCTAAAACTACATAAATTAAGATGATAGAGAAACCGTATATAATTGCATTTTTAATTCCTTTTGCACGAGTTTTTGATTGTTTTGTAAAGAAGCTCACAGTCATCGGAATCATCGGAAACACACAAGGCGTAAGAAGCGCGGCAAAACCAGAGAAGAAAGCTAAAATAAAGATAGTAAATAAACCTCTAGATTCGTCCGTTTTTCCGGTAGTAGTTGTTGTACTTGACGCAGTATCATCGTTACCTGAAGTTGCAATTGCTTCGGTATTATCGGACTCATATTCTTCAAAGTTCTTTACTTCTTTTGATTGTAATGTTTTTAAATCAAAAACAAATAAATTGCTTTGGCTGATACAAACATCTTTACAAACTTGATATTCAAGTTCTACTTGAATATTATTAACGTCAGGATTTGTTATTTTTATCTCTTGAACTAATGTAATTGGACCAACAAAATAGGTTTCATCAACTTCAAAAATATCGTTATAGGCAGTTTTAGTTTCGCTCTCTGTAGCCTTGCCAACTAAAGTATAGTTGCCCTCAAGATTGTTGTATAAAAATTCTAGAGGTAATGGTCCTCCATCTGATGTAAACTGTGAGTATAAATGCCATTCGTTTTCTACAGTACCTTCCCAGGTTAGTATGTATTCAGTATCTGATTTTTTTTCAATTTTTGAAGTCCATGATGCTGGATTTTGCATCATTTGTGCTTGTATTGTAAAAATAGACACAAAGAAAAACAGCAATGCAGCTAATTTTTTCATAAGTTATAAGTAATATTTAAAATGTTAGTTGTTGTATTTCTTACTTTAAAACGATCGTCATTTCGACTACCGATAATCCAGACAATATTGTCTCCAGAACACAGTAACCAGATATTATCTTTATCTGTTTGACTATATTTTTCATCCTTTAAAAACTTTGATATTCTTTTAGTTCCTTTCATTCCAAATGGTATAAAAAAATCTCCTTTTTTAGGTTTTCTTATACTCAAAGGTAATTGTAATCTGTCAGCATCAACAAATATATTATTGGGTAACCAATTGATTTCATTAATATCTCCCTCATATTTTTTTACTGATAGATGCAATGGATATTTTATTGAATGATTAATATCTATGTAATATGTATCAAAATCTGATGTATTGCTTTTTTCTAAAATAGGCTTTAGGTTTAAAAACTCTCTTTCTTTTACTAATACATAATTGGTCGAAAGTATTTTTTTACCAGTTTGCGCATTAAGCAAGTCTTCAATGTCTTTCCATGCTGTAAAGCCGTAAGGCTCTAGCCATTTATATAAATAAGCTTTTGGCATAGATAAGTTTTTTAGTTTTTTTAAGGAAAATACTATGTTTTCTTTTTGTACTTCAGCAACTTGCTGATAAAGTAACTTACTTGCATCTTCTGCCATTTGACTCGTTTCTTTCAAAAAATGAATTGTATTTTGAAACGAATTCGTTACATTTTCATTTAGTTCCTTAAAAACAGGCAAGATATTTTTTCTAATTTTATTACGCAAATATTTTGTATGTTCATTTGTATAATCTTCTCTCCATTCTACATTGTTTTTAAAAGCATAGTTTTCTATTTCTTTTCTTGTAAATGGCAATAACGGTCTTCTGATATACTCTGTTTTTTCTGGTATTCCTAGTAGTCCACCAATTCCAGTACCTCTAGATAAATTGATGAAAAATGTTTCCATTGAATCATCTAAATGATGTGCGGTTAATAAATAATTTATTTCATGTTTATTTAATAATTCTGAAAACCACTGATAACGCAATTCACGTGCTGCCATTTGTATAGATACTTTATGTTCTTTTGAATAAGCAACAGTATCAAAATTTATTGTATAAAAAGGAAGATTTGATTTATTTGCTAATTTGTGAACAAATATTTGATCTAAGTTGGCATCTTTATCGCGCAATTGGAAATTACAATGCGCTACAGCTACATTTAAACCTATTGATTTACATAAATGTAGTAATACCACGCTGTCAATACCGCCACTTACAGCTAAGAGTGATATCGTGTTTTTTAATTCAGGAAAATTATTATCTATATGTTGTCTAAAACGATTCGTCATTAGTTAGAAATATATCTTTTATTTAAACGCGACTTTCAAACAATAAGAAAAAGTAGAATAGTTACTGCTATTTCTAAATAGAAAGTTGATTAATTATTTCAGTTTTATTAATTAAACTTGTTTTTTCGCTAGCATCAAAGATACTATACAAATTCTAAAGAAATTACTTTATTAACTTTTTACCTTTGTATAAAAATAAAAAGGGATTAATACTATTAATCCCTTTTATTATAAAAATTATTTTATACTATTTCTTAGGTTTTCCAACCATTGAAAGAATAATAAAACCTAATAGACCACCAAGTCCTGAGGCAATTAATATACCTAGTTTTGCTTGTCCTGGGAATTCTGGATGTAAATTAATATCAAATGCTAATTCGGTTACAAATAAAGACATGGTAAAACCTATAGAAGCTAATAAACCTAATCCAAAAAGATTTTTATAAGTCATACCAACGGGCATTTTTGCTAATCCCAATTTTACAGTTAATGCAGTAAGTCCAAAAACACCTAAAATTTTGCCAACAAGTAAACCTAAAGTAACACCAATCGTTACAGCACTTAAACCCTCACTGCTTGACGAAATGGGAATTGCAGCATTCGCTAAAGCAAATACGGGCATTACAAAAAAGGCAACAAAGTTGTGCATGCTGTGCTCAAGTCGGATTGATGGGGCTAAACTATGAATAGATAAATTCTTAATATCTTCTACACAATTCATTTGATCTTGCGAAAGTAATGGTGAGGAATTATCTGTTGGAATATTTAAGAAGCGTTCTCTTAATTGCTCAAATTTTTTGCGAAAATAAGAAGCATGTACTCTTGCTGTTGTTGGAATCGCAAAGGCAGCCAAAACAGCTGCAATTGTAGCGTGTACACCAGATAACATAAATGCTAACCAAATACCTCCAATACCAATGATCCCGTAATAAATAGTATTTCTAATACCAATTAAGTTACTAATAATTAGTAAACCAAAAAAACCTAATCCAATTCCTAGATTAAAGATGGATAATTGATCAGTATAAAAAATGGCAATAACTAACACAGCACCTAAATCATCAGCAATTGCTAGTGCAGTTAAGAAAACTTTTAATGAAGAAGGAACTTTATCACCCAATAAATAAAGTACACCTAAGGCAAAAGCAATATCTGTGGCCATTGGAATTCCCCATCCATGTGCTGCATCAGTTCCAGCATTAAATATAGCATAAATGCTAGCAGGAACTACCATTCCTCCAATTGCTGCAATAATAGGTAGCATAGCTTTTTTTGGAGAAGATAGTTCTCCAGAAGTTAATTCTCTTTTCAATTCTAAACCAACAACAAAAAAGAAAATAGCCATTAATCCATCATTTACCCAGTCTTTTAATGAATGGTTTAAGATGTGTTCGTTAAATGAAAAGCTTATCGAATTATTTTCCCAAAATGAAGTGTATTGATCGGCCCATTGAGAGTTAGCCATAAAAATGGCTATTAATGCTGCCAAAAATAATATTATACCGCCTGATGTTGATTTCTGCATAAATTTATTTGCAGGTTCAACAATCCATTTATCAGCAATAGTTAATTTAAGTTTATCGTCCATTTTATTTGTTTTTATGCAGCGAATATATGTTTTATCCTCATTTAGAGCAAATTCTCTGTTTCGATTTAGTGATTTAAGAATTGTATTATTTGTTGTGTAATTTGTTTTTATGAGTGTAAAAATTAATAAAATTGTAATTTTTGTTATGATAAAGTAATTGATTGTTGGGTTTGTTTTGTGAATAGATAATTTGATGGGTGTTTTTTGTTTTGTTAATATTTGAAGATAAGTATTGAAAAATATTTATTTTGTTATATATAATAAAATGTATTGAAAATGAACAATCTATCAAAGTACTGTAAATGAATTCAGTTTTAAAATTTATTGATCAGTTTTAAAGTTTAGAAGTAATATTTGTTAAATTATCATGTAACATTTTTATAGAAATTGCAACTAATAGTACTGGTTAGAAACTTATCTTAAAGTTTTGTAAAATTTGATTATTTATGTGCTCGTATTACGAAAAAAATAAAATTAATGATTATCGCAAAAACATTTGGTTCTCTCTTTGTTGCTCTTTGTTTTGTGTGTTTTTTGTAGCTGCTCAAGAAACGTCAGTATTAAAAGGAAAAGTAACTGATGAAACAGAGGTTCTTATCGGAGCAACTATTTTGGTTACAGAGCTAGAAAAAGGCGTAGCAACAGATATCAACGGAAATTATAGTATTGAAATTCCAAATGGAAATTATACTTTAAAAACTTCTTACTTAGGCTATCAAGATACTTACACTAAAGTAAGTATAAAAGGAAATCAAACAATAAATATTCGTTTAAAGAAAGATAGTTCGGAGCTTTCAGAAGTAGTAATTATTCAAAATAAAACAAAAGCTGATATTCGTACACCAGAAATGAGTGTCAATAAGCTTTCAGCAGAAGAGGTAAAGAAAATGCCAGTTGTTTTAGGCGAAACTGATATTTTAAAATCTATTTTACAATTACCAGGTGTTACAAATGCTGGTGAAGGTGCTGCAGGTTTTAATGTCCGTGGTGGTAGTGCTGGTCAAAATTTAGTTTTGTTGGATGACGCCACGCTCTATAGCTCATCACATCTTTTTGGTTTCTTTTCTATTTTTAATACTGATGCTATAAAAGATTTAAAATTGTATAAAGGTGGAATTCCTGCTCGATTTGGTGGAAGAGCTTCATCAGTCTTAGAAGTTTTTCAGAAGGAGGGTAATAAATATGATTATAATTTTGAAGGGGGAATTGGACTTATTTCTAGCCGATTATTAGTGGAAGGACCTGTTCAAAAAGGAAAGTCATCTTTCTTAATTGCTGGAAGAGGATCGTATGCTCACTTATTTCTAAAGCTTTCAGATAATGATAATTCTGCTTATTTTTATGATATTAATGCTAAATTTAGCTATGATCTTAATCAGGAAAATAAATTAAATTTTTCTGCCTATTACGGAAATGATGTTTTTAGTTTTGCAAATTTAATGAATAATATATTTGGCAATATAGCTATTAGTGGTAACTGGCAAACGCTTTTCAATGATGATTTAACGGGTACTTTTACAATGAATTTTAGTAAATATACTTATAATCTTGATTTAGATTTAGTTGGTTTTAATTGGAAAAGTGGTATAGGAAGTTTTCAATTAAAGTATGATTTTTTGCAAGAAATTAATCCAAAATTACAATTGCGTTATGGAATAAATCACAATAGATATTCTTTTTATCCAGGTACTATAAAGCCAACAAGCGGAGATTCTCAAATTGTTTATCAAAAGTTTGATACCAAATATGCCCAAGACACTAACATTTATGTTGAGGCAGAACAAAATATTGGACAGCATTTTAGTATTAATTACGGTTTGCGTTCTTCTAATTTTAGAGCAAGTGGTAAGGGGAGAGAATATTTATATGCTAATAATCAACCAGTAATTTTTGATTCTAGTTTAGGCGTATATAAAATGGCTGATAAAATAGGTGAAGTTGCTTATGGTAATAATAAAACTATTAAATCATTTCATTATTTAGAACCTCGTCTTGGATTTGCTTATATTTTAGATGATGAAAAATCGATAAAAGTAAGCTATAATAGAATGGTTCAATATATTCATTTAATGTCTAATACTTCTGCTCCAACTCCATTAGATATTTGGACGCCAAGTGGTACTTATATAGATCCTGCAATTGTAAATCAGGTTGCACTGGGATATTTTCAGAATTTTAAAAATGGTAGGTATAGTTTAGAAACGGAGGTTTTTTACAAAAAAACTAAAAATAGTATTGATTATATTGATGGAGCTCAGTTAATTGGAAATGAGGCTATTGAACGTGTTATTTTAAATGGAAAAGCACGTGCATATGGATGGGAATTATTGGGTAGAAAAAATTTAGGCAAATTAACAGGTTGGGTATCGTATACATTATCTAAAGCTGAGCAGAAAACTCCAGGACGCACACCTGAAGAATCAGGAATAAATAACGGAAATTGGTATAGGGCTTCCTACGATAAATTACATGATTTGGCGATAACAGCTCTTTACGAATTAAATGAAAAATGGACTTTTGGCGCAAGTTTTACTTTACAATCGGGTAGACCAATTACTTATCCAGATGGACAGTATGAATATTTAGGATATCGAATCCCTAAATTCGGTGCTCGAAATGCACATTCAATGCCAGCTTATCATCATTTAGATGTTTCAGCAATTTATACGCCAAATCCTAATTCTACAAAACGTTGGCAAGGAGAATGGGTTTTTGGTATTTACAACTTGTATAGCAGATATAATGCAGCGTCGATTTCGTTTAAAGAAAACAAAGATGTTAGAGGTAAAAATGAAGCTGAAAAATTGTCAATATTTGGTTTTGTACCAAGTGTAACCTATAATTTTAAATTCTAAATCATGTATAAAAAAATATTTATCTTACTTTTTGTTTTATCAGTTTGTACATTTACTTCTTGTACAAAAATTATTGATATAGATCTCCCAACATCTGATCCAAGATTAGTGGTAGAAGGTAATTTTGATTTTAATGAAAATGATACTACAAATATCATGTACCTAAAGTTATCTCTAACAACTAGTTATTTTAATACTCAAATTCCAGTTGTGAATGATGCAACGGTTTGGGTAGAAGATCAAAACTCACAAAAATATGTATTAGAAGCTTTGGGAGAAAATGGAATTTACTTTACCAATAAAATTGCAACACCAACGGAAGGAGATCAATTCAAATTAACTATACTTTATGATGGTGATATTTATGAAGCCGTTGAAACCTATTCGACAACTCCTATAATTGAAAAAATTGAGCAACGCCGAGAAAAATATTTTGATAAGCCACGTTATACAGTAAGTGTTTTTTATCAAGACTTTCCTAAAGAAACTAACTTACTAAATTACTATTATTTAATGATTGAAGGTAATGAAGTTAGACCTCAATTGCGGGTGTTGACTAATGAGTTTACTAAAGGAAGTCTAATGGAGTCAATGTATATTTCTGAAGAAGATACTAAACCTGGTGACACAATTAGAATTAATTTAGCACAAATTTCTAGAAATTATTATGATTATATGATAACGCTTATTGGAAGTATCGATAACGGAGGCGGACCATACCAAGTGCCAAGTGGAAAAGTTATTGGTAACGTTAAGAATGTAACAACACCACAGAAAGAGGCATTAGGATATTTTAGAGTAGCTCAAAAACGTTTTGCCGAACATATAATATATGAACTACCTAAACCTTAGAGCTTTTATAAAAAATAGATTAAATAAAAAAATGCCCTATAACCAATAAAGAGTGTATAGGGCAAAGTAGTATAAAAAAAGTTTCTAGATAAATAACAATTATTGTGCCATAATGTTATATTAAAAGCTAATTAGTTGCGATTTTATTTATTTTGAAGTTCTTTATTATTCAACATGTTTTTAATAGCAGAAATTACAATGTACATTAAAATAATTAACGGAACTGCTAGGTAATGTAAGCTAATTAATAAGATTACTGAAAGTAATACAAAACCGATTTGTAACTTATATGCACCAATATTTTTCGGATTTATTTTTAAAGAAAACAACGGTAATTCAGCATTCATTATAAATGCACTCAAAAAGCTTATAACCACCAAAACATACGGGTTACTTAAGAAAGAAATTACAACCTCTGAGCTTGTTGTAGAGACAATCATTGGCAAACTAAGAATAAATAAAGCATTTCCTGGCGTTGGTAAGCCAATAAAAGAGTCAGTTTGTCTAGTATCTATATTAAATTTTGCTAAACGATAAGCAGCACCTAATGTAATAATAAAGCCAATGTACGGTACAAATCCCATATAATAAGTTTCTGGCGTTAGATTATAGATTTCTTGATTTTCTTGAATATTAGCCAATTGCTTGTAAATTACTAATCCAGGTACAACACCACTTGTTACCATATCTGCAAGAGAATCTAATTGTAAACCAAGTTCACTTTTTACGTTTAAAAGTCTAGCAAGAAAACCATCCCAATAATCAAAGAAAATACCAATACAAACCCAAAGAAATGCCATCATAATATTATCATCAAAAGCATATATGCAGGCAATTAAACCAGAAAGTAAGTTCATTAATGTGATAAAGTTTGGAATGTGTTTTTTCATGAGTATTTGTTTATTATTTAAATTACATTAATAGTAAGTTGTTGTGCAAATGTATTATAAACTTAGTAATAATATAAATTCTAAGCCTTTTAGTTTTTTAGTATTTTTACCCTGTTGATAAAACTAATAAAATATAGAGTGATAAAAAATATTATAGTTTATATATGTTTGTTATGCACTGGATGGATAACGGCGCAAACAGCAAAAAAGTATTCAAATGAATTTTTAAATATTGGTGTTGATGCACCTTCTTTAGCTATGGCTGGTAGTGTTTCAGCTTCTATTGATAATGTAAATGCTGTTTATTGGAATCCAGCTGGGCTTACCAACTTACATGATAAACAAGTTGCCTTAATGCATGCAAGTTATTTTGCGAATATAGCACAGTACGATTATGCAGCGTTTGCTATGCCAATCGATGAAAAAAGTGCTATTGGATTTTCACTCATTCGATTTGGTGTAGATGATATTATGAATACGACCGAATTAATTGACCAAAACGGAAATATTGATTATAATAAAATTAGTTTATTCTCTGCTGCAGATTATGCATTCATGATTTCTTATGCACGTAAAACACCAATTGAAGGACTAACTTATGGAGGTAATGCAAAAATAGTGCGCCGTATTATTGGAAAATTTGCCAACTCTTGGGGATTTGGTTTTGATTTAAGTGCTCAATACAAAACAAAAACAGGTTGGAAGTTTGGTATCATGGCTCGAGATATTACTACCACATACAATATGTGGAATATTAATAAAACAGAATTCGAAAAAATTCAAAATGCCGTTGAAGGAATGAATCAAGATTTACCTGAAACTTCCGAAATTACTTTGCCAAAAGTGCAAGTAGGAGTTGCTAAGTCAGTTAATTTTACTGATGATATAAGTATGCTGACAGCATTAGGTTTACATGTGGATTTTGCACAGACCAATGCGGTAATTTCAACAAAGGGAATGAGTGTTTCTCCATCACTTGGTTTAGAGTTTTCTTATACACAAATGGTCTTTATTCGAGGTGGATTAGGAAATTTCCAAAACAACTTACAGATAGATGATACTAAAAAAGTAGAATTTCAACCTAATATAGGAATAGGATTTCAGTACAAAGGCATTCAAATAGATTATGCTTTAACCGATATTGGAAATCAGAGTGCTGCTATTTATTCCAACATCTTTTCGTTGAAATTAGATTTAGAAATTTTTAGAAAATAAAAAAATGAAGAAGTTTTTCGTGTTTTTTCTCGTATTAATTACCCAATTTAGTTTTGCATCAAATAATCAAAAAACACTTTCAGATCGTGCTGAGGTAAGTATTATTACGTGTGGAACGGGTAATGAATTATACTCTGTTTTTGGACACACAGCTATACGTGTTTATGATCCTTTTGAAGGAATTGATCGTGTGTATAATTACGGAATGTTTGATTTTGAAACAACAAATTTTTACGGGAAGTTTATAAAAGGTGATTTGCTGTATTTTGCAGATTATTCTAATTATGAAAATTTTATAAGAGCTTATTATTATGAAAATCGTTCTGTGGTAGAACAGGTGCTTAACTTAACTACAGCTCAAAAACAAAAAATTTGGGACGAATTAAACGCCTCGTTAGAAGAAAAAAATAAATTTTATATTTATAAATTCATTGATCAGAATTGCACTACAAAAGTGGTTGATATTGTAAATAGTGCAATAGAATATCCAATTAATGTAGATGTTCAAGGAAATAGAGGAACTTATAGACAAATATTAAATACTTATTTAAACGACAGGTATTTTGAGAAATTAGGAATCAACTTAATTTTCGGTAATAAAGTTGATCAAAAAAATGATTTGTTGTTTTTGCCAGATAAGTTTGAAGAAGGTTTGCGAGAAACAACGATTAACAACCAGCCATTGGTAAAACAAGAAGTAAAAGTATTTATACCACAAGTTGAAGACAATTTTGTGTGGTGGAATACTTACGTTTTTGCAATTTTTGTTACACTACTATTAGCGCTAGGTTGTTTAACAAAAACAGGAAGAACTATTTTTTTTATCACCTCAAGTGTTTTTGGATTATTTTTCTTAGGCGTAGGTTTTTATTCGTTGCATTCGGAAGTGTTATATAACAATGTTGTTTTGTTATTCAACCCATTATTAGCATTAATACCATTTATTAGAAGACGCTTAAATAATTATTTATTTCTAGGTTTTTCATCTGCATTATTATTTTATGTTTTTTTAAACATGACATCAGAAAAATTGTTAGTTACTTTGCCATTAGTTTTGCTATCAGCATTTGCTCTGTTGATGGAATATAGGAGTGTAAATAAAAGTAAGTAATAAGGTATGTTTTCATTATTTAAATCAAAACCGTTATTAAAAGATTTTGTGCAAGATGGATTTGTAGATATTCATTCACATGCATTATGTGGTATTGATGATGGTGCAAAGACGATATCGGATACGAAAAATATTCTGGATGCCATGTCAAATTTAGGTTTTACAGAAGCAATTACCACGCCACATACAATCTTTATGGTTTGGGAAAATACCAAAGAAGACATTTTATCTAAGCATGAAGAAGTTAGAAGTTTGTTGCCATTAGAAACAGAAAGGTTAAATCTTAGAGTTGCTTCAGAATATTTGATAGACGATAGTTTTTTAAAACGAATAGAATCGGAAGAGTTACTTACCTTGAATAATAAACATGTGTTGGTAGAAATGTCATATATAAATCCGCCAATTCAGTTAATGGAAATTCTGTTCGTTCTAAAGTCAAACGGTTATGACATTGTTTTAGCGCATCCTGAGCGATACAATTTTTATCACGATAATAAAGAAATGTATAAGAAATTGAAAAAAGCAGGATGTTTATTTCAAATTAATTTATTATCAACAACAGGTTATTATGGTAAGCATGTTTTAGATGCGGCAAATTATTTGTTAAGTAATGGAATGATAGATTTTGCAGGATCAGATATACATCATCAAAAGCATATAGATGCTTTTCAGAATAAAGTATTAATAAAAGATGTTAATTCACTTCAACAAGCAATAAAAAATAATATTCAGTTTAAACAATAAAAAAAACGCTTTCTATACGAAAGCGTTTTTTTTTATTGTTATTGTTGAACAACTTCTCCTTTAATTCTTAAGGGTACTGTTCCGTTTTCATAGTTTACTGCGTTAGATTCTACAGTAATTGTACGGCTAATTCTACCAGGACTCATGTTGTATTGCACATCAATTTGCCCTTTTTTACCTGGCATAATTGGAGCTTCTGGTTTAGAAGGTACTGTACAACCACAAGTAGAACGAACGTTTGTAATAATTAAAGGTTGATCTCCCGTATTTGTAAACTCAAAAGTTCTACGTCCATCATCTTTACCTCTTACAACTGTTCCGTAATCAATTGTATTATCTGCTGCTGCAAATTGAATTTTTGGTCCGCTTTGAGCAAATGTAATTGCACTAGTTAAAACTATCGCGAAAATAGCTATTAATTTTTTCATTGTTTAAATTATTAGTTTATTGTAAAATTAAAAACTTTTAAAAAAAAAGCAAACTTTTTTTATAGTTCTCGTTTTATGGGTTTACTTTTATAATTGCTAAGTAATTTTTACTTTTGCAATTATAAAGATATGCAAAAACAAAATAGCTTTTTTAAAGAAGTTTAATTTTTAACAAAAGTGTATCAATAATTTTATTAAACAAATTTTTATAAAATGAGCATACCTGCACAATTTGACGCAAAACAAGTAGAGGAAAAGTGGTATCAGTTTTGGATTGATAATAAGTTTTTTCATTCAAAACCAGATCATAGAGAGCCTTATACTATTGTAATTCCTCCACCAAACGTAACTGGAGTATTGCATATGGGACATATGTTGAACAACACAATTCAAGATGTATTAATACGTCGTGCTCGTTTAAAAGGATTCAACGCTTGTTGGGTTCCAGGAACAGATCACGCCTCTATCGCTACTGAAGCTAAAGTCGTCGCAAAATTGAAAGAGCAGGGTATCAATAAAGACGATTTAACGCGCAAAGAATTCTTAGCACACGCTTGGGAATGGAAAGAAGAATATGGAGGGGTGATACTTGAGCAATTAAAAAAATTAGGTTGTTCTTGTGATTGGGATCGTACAAAATTTACGATGGATCCAGAATTGTCTGAACAAGTAATCAAAAGCTTTGTTGATTTATATAATAAAGGATTAATCTATCGTGGTTACCGAATGGTAAACTGGGATCCTGAAGCAAAAACTACGCTTTCTGACGAAGAAGTTATTTACGAAGAGCGTCAAGGAAAACTTTATCATTTAAAATATCAAATTGAAGGAAGAAATGAGTATTTAGTAGTGGCTACAACGCGTCCAGAAACTATTTTAGGAGATACAGCTATTTGTATTCATCCAAATGATGAACGTTATTCGCATTTAAAAGGTAAAAAAGCAATTGTGCCAATTTGTAATAGAGTTGTTCCAATTATTTTTGACGATTATGTAGATATGGAATTTGGAACAGGATGTTTAAAAGTAACGCCTGCGCATGATGTTAATGATAAAGATTTAGGAGAAAGACACAGTTTAGAAATCATTGATATCTTTAATGAAGATGCTACATTAAACGAATTAGGAATGCATTATGCAGGAAAAGATCGTTTTGAAGTAAGAAAAGAAATCGAAGTAGAATTACAAGCTATTGGTGCATTAGAAAAAGTAGAAAACCACATTAATAATGTAGGAACTTCTGAACGTACAAAAGCGGTAATCGAACCAAGATTGTCAGACCAATGGTTCCTTAAAATGGAAGGATTGGCAAAACCAGCTTTAGATGCTGTTTTAGAAACAGAAGAAATTAAATTATACCCAAACAGATACAACAATATATACAAAAGTTGGTTAGAAAATATTCGCGATTGGAATATTTCACGTCAATTGTGGTGGGGACATCAAATACCTGCTTATTATTATGGTGTTGGAAAAGAAGATTTTGTTGTTGCCGAAACAATGGAACAAGCAGTTGAATTAGCAAAAGTAAAATCGGGTAATTCAAATTTAACTGAAGCAGATTTAAAACAAGACGAAGATGCTTTAGATACTTGGTTCTCATCTTGGTTATGGCCAATGGCAGTTTTCAATGGAGTTTCTCAACCAGATAACGAAGAATTTAAGTATTATTATCCAACAAACGATTTAGTTACCGGACCGGATATTATTTTCTTCTGGGTTGCTCGTATGATTATGGCTGGATATGAATATACAGGTAAAAAACCTTTTAACAATGTGTATTTTACAGGAATTGTAAGAGATAAGCAGCGTCGAAAAATGTCTAAATCATTAGGGAATTCTCCAGATGCTTTAGGCTTGATCGAAAAATTTGGAGCAGATGGTGTACGTGTTGGATTATTGTTGTCGGCTGCAGCTGGAAACGATATTTTATTTGACGAAGAATTATGTGCACAAGGAAAAGCATTTACTAATAAGGTATGGAATGCTTTCCGATTAATTAAAGGATGGGAAGTTTCTGATACAATAGAACAGCCAGAATCTGCAAAAGTATCATTAGCTTGGTACGAAGCAAAAATGCAAAAAACATTGGTAGAAATTGAAGATCATTTTTCAAAATACCGTATTTCAGATGCATTAATGGCAATCTATAAATTAGTTTGGGACGATTTCTGTTCTTGGTTCTTAGAAATGATAAAACCAGGATATCAACAACCAATAGATAAGGTAACTTTTAATAAAACAATTGAATTGTTAAAAGCTAATCTTAAATTGTTGCATCCGTTTATGCCTTTCTTGTCAGAAGAAATTTGGCAACATATAAACGAGCGTTCAGCAGAAGATGCTTTAGTAGTTTCTACTTGGCCAGAATTAAAATCATTTGACGAAAATTTAATCAAAGAATTTGAATTTGCTACAGAAGTTATTGCAGGTATTCGTACAATTAGAAAAGACAAAAACATTTCGTTTAAAGAAACAATTGACTTAAAAGTAATCAACAACGAAAAAACGTCTTCTTATTTTGATAGCATTATTTCAAAATTAGGAAATGTAGTAACTATCGAATATGTTGCAGAGCAAGTAAGCGGAGCATTGTCTTACCGAGTAAAATCAAATGAATATTTTATTCCAATTACAGGAAGTGTAAATTTAGAAGAGGAAATCGCTAAGCTAGAAGAAGAGTTAAAATATTTAAAAGGATTCTTGCGTTCAGTACAAGGAAAATTATCAAACGAAAAGTTTGTAAATGGGGCTCCTGTTCAAGTTATTGAAAACGAAAGAAAGAAAGAAGCTGATGCATTAGCAAAAATTACAACCATTGAACACAGTTTAGCTGGATTAAAATAATATAAGGTTATCAAAAGCCTCTAAGGTAAATACTTAGAGGCTTTTTTATGAAGAAAATAATAATTCTGACTGAAATAAAAATACCAATTTATATTTGTAAGTATGAAAATTAATATGCATACTCATCTTTCTGAACCGTTATTTAAAGGAATTGAAATTATTAATCAATATCCTTCTCATATTAATATATATCTTCCTAATTTTTCTGTAGGTATTCATCCTTGGTATATAAAAGAAGAAGCTGTTAATTATGATATGATGATTATAGAAAAAGCACTTCAAAATCCAAATTGTGTTGCTATAGGAGAGTGTGGACTAGACAAAAAGATTGATGTGCCAATTAATCTACAAGTTCAAGTAGTAAAGAATCAATTACTTCTTGCAGAACAATATAAAAAAGCTGTAATTTTGCACGTCGTTTCTGCATATCAAGAAATCATCGCTATAAAGAAAGAATTAAAACTAACAGTACCACTTGTAATTCACGGTTTTAATAAAAATGAGCAAGTATCAGAAAGTTTGTTTAAAAACGGATTTTATTTATCTTTTGGAAAAGCATTATTAAAAAGTAAAAGCTTACAAAATGTTTTAAAAAACAGTCCATTAGATAAAATATTCTTAGAAACCGATGGTTCGGCAGATTGTAATATAACTGAAATTTATTCGATAGCAGCAACGATAATCCCTTCGATAGAACAACAAATCGAAGAAAATTATAATAATGTATTTATTAAATAAGTAGAATTAATGGCAGTTTGGCAAGAAAGAGCAGAATTACTTTTTAAAGAAGAAGGATTACAAAAATTAAAAAACGCTAAAGTTTTAGTAGTTGGTTTAGGTGGAGTAGGGTCTTTTGCTGCTGAGGTATTGGCAAGAGCAGGAGTAGGAAGTATGACTATTGTAGATGGTGATACGGTAGATATTACTAACATTAATAGGCAATTACCAGCTTTACATTCTACGGTTGGTATGCCAAAAGTACAATTAGTAGGCGATCGATTAATGGATATTAACCCAGAGTTGAATTTAGTTCGAGTGGAAGAATTTTTATCACCAGAACGCGCAATGGAAATTGTTACCCCCGATTTTGACTATGTATTAGATTGTATTGATAGTATTACGCCAAAGATCAATTTAATTTTAGCAGCTAAGCGCAAAAAAATAAAAGTAATTAGTGCAATGGGAGCTGGTGGTAAGTTTATCGCTAGTAAAATAGTAGTAAAAGATATCAGTAAAACAGATGTTTGTCCGTTAGCCAAACAAATTAGAAAACGATTGAAGAAAGAAGGAATTACATCAGGAGTCAAAGCTGTATATTCTACAGAAACTCCAGATCAGACTAGTTTGAAAATGACTGATGGGGCAAATTTCAAAAAATCGTTTTTTGGAACAAACAGTTGGATGCCCGCTTTGTTTGGAATTAACTGTGCAGAACAAGTTGTTAGATACATTGTATCATCAACAAAAGATATAAAATAAATAGAAAGAGCTACCTTAGTTGTAGCTCTTTTTTTATATTTGAAAATGGATGAGAAAAAAAGGAATAATTCTTGGCAAAGTTTATTAAAAGCGTATGTTCATTATTTAAAACTGGAAAGAGGTTTAGCAGAAAACTCTGTGATTAATTATGAAATGGATATTATTAAGTTTGTTCAGTTTTTGGGTGAAGAGGAGAGTTATTTACATCCAGTAAATATTACCAAAAATGAAATAAACGAATTTGTTTATCAATTATCTTCATTTTTAGCTCCTTCAACTCAAGCGCGTATAATTTCTGGATTAAAAAGCTTTTTTAATTATCTATTATTAGAAGGGTTTATAGAAAAAGTACCAACAGATTTGTTAGAGGTTCCTAAGTTGGGGGTAAAATTACCAGAAGTGTTATCGCTAGAAGAAGTTGAGTTAATGTTAAATGCGCTGGATGTAAGTACAAATGAGGGGTATAGAAATAAAGTAATTATTGAATTACTATTTGCTTGTGGTTTACGTGTAAGTGAATTGGTAAATCTTCGCATTAGTGATCTTTTTTTTGAAGATGGTTTTATACGAATTATTGGAAAAGGTAAAAAGCATAGATTTGTTCCAATTGATTTGGAAACAATGAATAATATAACCACTTATATTTCCTCAATAAGAACACAAGTAAGTATAAAAAAAGAAGATGTTGATATTATATTTCTAAATAGAAGAGGAGGAAGGTTAACTAGAGCTATGATTTTTACAATTGTTAAAAATCTGTCTAAAAAAGTTGAGATTCAAAAAAATATTAGCCCACATAGCTTTAGGCATTCATTTGCAACTAGTTTGCTAGAAAATGGTGCCGATATTCGAATGATTCAGATTATGTTAGGGCATGAATCAATTTTAACAACTGAAATTTACACACATATAAGTAGAGAAAAACTAAAAGTTGTTGTAGATAAATACCATCCGAGAAGTCAAAAAAGGATAAATAATGATTGATAGTCAGTTATTTGTATTTTTGAAGAATAATAAATTGATAATATTCAAATATTTGTTTTTTTTAAAAGAAAAAATTCTATCTTTATTCTATCAAAACCTAGTATTGAGAAGTATTCAATACGAAATGAAATAATTTTAATAAAATAGAAAAGAGCCTAAAACTAAGGCCAAAATGAAAAGTACCAATGGTAAAACAAGAATTTACTGCATTATTTAAAGGATACACTATCCCTAAAGAATTAAAAAGTTTATTAGAACTTCAATTGTCAGAAAGCATACTTTCTTATTATTCAAATGCTATTTATCTAAGTTTAGACGAAACTTCCTTAATTGAAAATTTTTCGTCAAATGAAGAGTTTGTTTCATCTTTTATTCCGTTTGCTAAAGCAAATAGTACAGGAAGTATTTATGCATTTTGGATTAATGATAAAGAAAAAGTTGATTTAAACAACTCGCCAGTTGTTGTTTTTGGTGATGAAGGTGGAGTGTTTGTTGTTGCTTGTAATTTAAAAGAATTACTACAAATTGCTGCATATGACATTGAACCTGTGGTTTACGAAGATGAGTTTTATTTTCAAGACAAAGAAGTGTTGGAAGAAGAAGGAGAGTTTGATGCAGCAGAGTTTAATTCAGAGTATTTAGAATGGTTGAGAAATGATGCTAAACTGAAACCTATTTTAACAATTGATGACGTAGACGCAATAGTGGAAGAAGCTCAAAAAAACTATCAATCAGCATTAGAAGATTTTTTAAATAAATTTTAATTAATCGTATTTGATATTTTAAAAAATATAATATGGAAAATAATAGTTTTGGATTTCAGGAAACTAAATTTAGTGAAGTAACACAGCCAAAACCTAATAATTACATGGCATTGTCTATTGTTGCAACAATTCTTGGGTTTTGTTATTGTATTGGAATAATTGGTGGAATTGTGGCTATTGTAATGTCTTCACAATCATCAACAAAATATCTTAAAGGAGATTATGAAGGTGCAGTAAAAGCTGCTAAAGTAGCAAAAATTATTAGTCTAATAGTTTTAGTATTATTTGCACTTCAAATAATTAATCTTATTTATAGCATTAATCAAATGGGAGGATGGGATGCTTATATGCTTTCAATTCAAGAGGCAGTAGAGGCTATCCAAGAGAATCAATAAGTTGTGAAAACTATTATTATTCGTCTATTTAGTTATGTTGTATTACCTTTTTTAGTTTTAAAGACCTTATTTATCTTTTTTCAGAATTCAAAAGGAATGCTTTCCTGTAATATTAAAGACCTGACAGGTTTGGATTGTCCTGGATGTGGAGGCCAAAGAGCTATATCAGCAATATTGAAAGGAGACTTTAAACAAGCTTTTTATTATAACGAGTTAATATACATATACTTAATAGTAATAATTTATCTGTATATATTTTACATAGAAAAATACTTAGTAAAAGATGAGCAAATTGCAAATAGATTAATAGTTTCCAATAAATTCGCTTTCTATTTTTTATTAATCATTATACTATTTATGATAATTAGAAATATTTAATTGAAAAAGTCACTTTATTAAGTGACTTTTTTTGTTTTAGATCAAATAGATGCTTAAAATGTATTTCTTTATAAATTATTATGATTGAAAAAAAATATTGTTTTTTTTGATATGAGTTAATTTTTAAAAAAAATTAGTTAAAATTTATTTCTTTTTTATAAAATTCACTACTTTTCCCATCTATAAAAAATAGGCACTATCTAATTGTATTAAAAAATGAGGAAAAAATATATTTTTCTATTTGGATTAATGTTCTCGACGAGTTTTGTCGTAAAAGGGCAAAATCTTGAAGTAAGAAAAAAAATCACATCTACTTATAAAGTAATAGATACTAAAGTTTTAGAAGATAAGGCTGTAGTTGCAGAAAAAGAAAGAGAATTAGCTTATAAAATTGCAGAAGAAAGAGGTTTGCCTACTTCTGGTGTTAAAGAAGATGGCAGTATTTTTAGTTTACAACGTATTGATGAAAATGGAAATTTAATTTATTACAAAACACATAATTCGGGAAGTAGAGTTACTGCTAGAGTAAATGAGATTGCACCAGGAGGAAGTTTAGGTTTAAATTTAGATGGTTCTGGTATCATTGTTGGGGTTTGGGATGGTGAAGCGGCTTTAAATACTCATGTTGAGTTTCAAAAAAACAACGGAAGTAGAATGACTTTAGGTGATATTCCACCTAATTTACAGTCAATGAATGCGCAAAGAAAATTAGAGTACGAAGAGGGTAGAATGCATGCTACTCATGTAGCTGGTACAATTGCAGCGAAGGGTACGAAGGTTAATGCAAAAGGAATAGCGCCAGAAGCTTCTATTTTAAGTTATAATTGGAATCAAGACGGAAATAAGATGTTTGCAGCTGCTGATGCTGGTTTATTACTTTCAAATCATTCTTATGGAGTGGATGCTAGTGCAGTTAATGTTGCGCTTTTTGGTGCTTATATCGACCCTACTTACGATTATATAACTAATTTATATAAATATTATCAACCAATTGTAGCAGCAGGGAATGATCAGTTGGATTCAAGGAAACTTAATCCAACAAAAAATGGAAAAGATATGTTGTTGGGTACAGCTGTTTCTAAAAATGCAGTTGTTGTTGCGGCAGTTAATCAAGTAACCAATTACGCAG
>CANQRD010000035.1 GCA_947626185.1 uncultured Flavobacterium sp. | reverse complement strand
CACCATTTGGGCGAAATTACTGGAACTGTGACTACCGATGATCTCTTGGATAATATCTTTTCTAAGTTTTGTATCGGTAAATAAATCGTAAATAACGATAATAAACAATAATTACTAATAAGTGTAAACCGTTTAAAATTAATATTTTAAGCGGTTTTTTGTTTGTTTATTATTTATATTTGAATTGTATGCTTTGTTATTCATTTGTACGTCATTTGGTTGTGACGTACAAAAATACAAAAAAGTACACCTTTGAATTTATTTAGGTGGAATTATGAAACATACTGAAACGCAATTCATTTATTGCTAAAACTACGGTTACACGGATTTGTAGTAAGACGTGCAATAGTCGCTTCTATAAAAGGAAAAAACGTGAGGAAAAAATGATTAAATCTCACATAGAAACTCAAAACAAAATTATTGCTCCGTCGACAAATAGTCTAACTGTAGATAAGCCATTTCTTAATATAAATGTGTAGTACGCTCATCAATAAATTTATCGAAGTTTTGTTGTATAAGGTTGCAATTTCTGTCTATCCAAAACGATAGTTTACGCTATTTCGTTTAATAATTAATGATCGAGATTAATGGATTTATGTACATATCGGTGATTCTTTGTTGTTTCATAGCGTATAATCTATAAATTTGGACATGCAAATTGTTGCCATTTCTGATACGCACGGTAAACATCATGATGTAAAAGTTCCTGATGGTGACATTCTTATTCACGCTGGTGATGTTACTCGTGGTGGAACAAAGGAACAAGTGATAGATTTTTTGGGATGGTTTGCTGAACAAAAACATGCACACAAAATCTTTGTTGTAGGAAATCATGATTTCTTTTTTGAACAAGCAGATTCTGATGAAATAACCAGTATCATCCCTGATGGAATCGTTTACTTGAATGATTCTAGTATTGAGATAAACGGTGTTAAATTTTGGGGATCACCCATTACACCGTGGTTCAACAATTGGGCTTTTAACCGTAATCGAGGTAGTGAAATTA
The DNA here is from genome assembly GCA_947626185.1 of uncultured Flavobacterium sp. Lineage (GTDB taxonomy): Bacteria > Bacteroidota > Bacteroidia > Flavobacteriales > Flavobacteriaceae > Flavobacterium. The sequence goes on along the minus strand of CANQRD010000035.1, from coordinate 19,228 downwards.
AGAAGCATTGGGACTTGATTCCGAATGATACAGATGTGTTGATTACACATGGCCCACCTTTTGGTATTTTGGATGAAACAGTTTATGGGAAACGAACTGGATGTGAGGAATTGCTTTTGTGTGTCTACCAAATAAAACCTAAATACCATATTTTTGGACACATACACGAGGATTTTGGTGATTTCACGAAAGGAGAAACAACATTTATCAATGCCAGTGTGTTAGACGATTGGTATGAGATGAAGAATAAACCAGTAGTTTTAGATTTGTAAAATGAAAATTCAAATAATCAGTGATTTACATAAAGAATTTGGAATGACGGAATTATCTTTTGATAATACTGATGTTGTTGTGATTGCTGGCGACGTAAACTTAGGGATAAAGGGATTACATTGGATACAATCGAGAATTAAAGATAAGCCTGTAATTTATGTACTAGGAAATCATGAGTATTACAAAAATTCTTATCCTAAAATCTTAAATAAATTAAAGACATTGGCTGAAAACACCAACGTTCATATATTGGAAGATTCTTTTATTGATATTGATGATATCCGTTTCCATGGCTGTACGCTGTGGACAGACTTTTCAATTTTTGGTGATCCCATGGAATATGGTATCATTTGCCAATCTGTTATGAACGATTATAAGATGATAAGGCGAGATCCTTCTTATTCTAAAATGAGGAGTATTGATACGTGTAAAATTCATCAAGCCTCTCGCAAGTGGCTTGAAGGAAGTTTACAGGAGTCAAAGAAATCAAAAAATATTGTAGTTACTCATCATGCGCCAAGTTTGCAATCCGTACCAACAGAATATAAAACTGATTCTATAACGACTGCTTATGCTTCGAATATGGAAGATTTTATATTTAAGCATCAACCAAATTTCTGGATTCATGGACATATTCATACACCTGGTCGTTATTACATTGGTCAGACAGAAATTATCTGCAATCCTCATGGTTATATCGATGAGCCCTACAATGGTTATAACAAAGGATTGATTATAGAACTATAGACTGAACCTAAGTTTTGCAAAAAGACTAAAAAGCTATTTTCGCATATCTTTTTTTGTAGCGTTGTGATAATACTGCCTTCCATCTTTTGCGCCATCCCACACGTTAGTAACGCCCTGGAGTTTAATCGGAGCGTCTTTTCCTAGACGGATTAGTTTTTTGGAAACTTTTCTAAAAGTTCTATTCCATCGCCTTTTGTCTTGTTTTTCTGTTTTAGCGGTTGTGTATCCGAAGATTTTAGTTTTTCTTACTGATCGTGACATAGTTATTTTATAAGCTTTGATTTGGTCAAATATATGAATGTAAATGAAGCCCGCTTATCTTTGCAGATGCTAGCATCTGCAAAGATAAGCGGGCTTGACGAGTATCCAAATTTCATTAAAATATTTAGTCTCAAATACTATTGTTTACTGTAACAATTATTTACTAAATTTGTTACAGAATAACGAGTTTATCAATGCCGGAAATAGCTAAAAATAAGATAGAAAGAAAAATTTTAAAATCGTCTCGTGGTGAATTGTTTTTCGCTGACGACTTTAAGAATTTTGCTACACCGGAAAATATTCGGCTGACGCTTTTCCGTATGGAGAATGATGGTCTTATTGAAAGACTGGCACATGGTATCTATATCAAACCAAAGAAAGACCCTGTGCTGGGTACAATATATCCTAATATCGGAGAGATTGCAAAAGAGATTGCAAAACGAGATAAAGCTCGGATCGCTCCAACAGGTGTGATGGCTCTGTATTTACTGGGGCTTACGACACAAGTGCCATTAAAGGCGGTGTATCTAACTGATGGCTCGCAACGTGAGGTGAAAATAGGAAATCGAACCATCAAATTTAAACGAACTGTTCCCAAAAGCTTTGCGATAAAAGACGAGTTATTGCATCTTATTGTACAGGCTTTTAAGGAGAAAGGACAACAAGAGATTACAGAAGAATTTTTAGAGACGATCAAGCCGGCTGTAAAAAAGCTAGATGAGAAAGTGATGCAAAATCAAGTAGTATACGCCCCTGTGTGGATTCAGAAACAAATCAATAACCTTTATCAGTCTTAACTTATGTGGATAAATCTAGCTGACGAGCAAAAGCTACAGGTCTTGGAGCAAGTTGAAAATGCAATTGGATTACCAGCATTTGTGGTGGAGAAGGATTGGTGGGTATGTATTATATTAAAAGCAGTTTTTCAGTCCAAATATGCAGATTCCATAATCTTTAAAGGTGGTACGTCCCTGAGTAAGGCATATAACTTGATAGACCGTTTCTCCGAAGATATAGACCTGATCATTGATCGTCATTTGTTAGGATTTGATCAATTGGAATCTAAATCTCAAATCAAAAGATTAAGAAGGACATCTGGTGGGTTTATTATTCATGAATTCCGTGAGGAACTTATAAATCAACTGGATCAACTTGGTATCGATCGGAAACTATATGAAATAAAATATAACGATCATATAGATGATAAAAGCGATCCTAATACATTAGAGGTACATTACCAAAGCGTTATCCCAACGGAGAATGTTTATATTCAGCAACGGGTTCTTTTGGAAATGGGTGCGAGATCACTAACCGAGCCGTTTGAAACAAAATCCGTTATATCCTTTCTTGATTATCATTATAAAGATCTTGATTTTACTAAACCTTCATTTGATGTTCAGGTGGTTACTCCTACACGTACGTTTATAGAGAAGGTGCTACTATTGCACGAAGAGTTTTCAAAACCTGTAGAGAAGATTAGGACGGGTCTATTAACCAGGCATTTATATGACTTGGATAGAATTATGAAAGCTGAATACGGTGAAATAGCCATTGGTGATGATGAATTGTTCAACACCATTGTTGAGCATCGTAAAACGGTTACACCATTGCGAGGAATGGATTATTCTAATCACGTGAAAGGGAAATTGACCATTATTCCGCCAGATGCTATCATAGAAAAGTGGGAAGCCGATTACAAGACGATGCAGGAGTATATGATCATTGGTGAAAGTTTGAAATGGGAAGAACTATTGGATAGGATACGAGAGATTGAAGGGAGGTTTAACGGTAGTTAAATCATATAACGATCTCTCCATATGACATTTATAGGTTGCTTTGGTCTGTAATTTTAAAATTTAATAATAGTAGTGTTTTTGATTATGAGTAATATTGATTGGTTAGAAGAATATAATAAGTGTTTATCTCAAGTAGAGAAAGAGTATTCACTTACAGATCTTTTGACAGAAGATAAGGAAAATTGAAGGATATTATAGTTAAAATTCGCTGTTTTATTACCTTAAATATGGTTAATTACAATTTCTAAAGACACTTATTTCCTCATATCTTTTTTTGTAGCGCTTATAACATATCGTCTTCCATCTTTTGCACCACTCCAGATATTAGTCACGCTATTGATGTTGACAGGAGGTTCTTTCTCCACGTTAATTAATCTTTTACATACTTTTCTAAATTTTCGATTCCATAATCGTTTATCTTGTTTCTCCGATATAGCTGTGGCAACTCCGAATATTTTGGTTTTACGTATTGATCTTGACATTGAACCGTGTCTTTTATAGTTTGAATATAGCAAAGTTGGTCAATAACAAGTATATTGTTTCATAAATTTGTTTTATGAAAATACAGTATTGTTCAGATTTGCATTTGGAATTTCCAGAAAATAAAAGATTTCTTGAAGAGAATCCTTTACTTCCAGTTGGTGATATTTTGATTTTGGCAGGCGATATCGTTCCATTTGAAAATATGAATATTGCTAAGGATTTTTTTAAATTTTGTTCAGTTAATTTTAAGGAAACATATTGGATAGCTGGAAACCATGAATACTACCATGGTGCTTTGGACGCTAGAACTTCAGAGTTTCAAGAAGAAATAATAAAAAATGTGTTTTTCGTAAACAATTATACTCTTGAAAGGGAAGGTGTGCGAATTATTTTTTCTACATTATGGACGAAGATTTCACCAGAAATGTCTTTTTTTATTAAGAATGGATTGTATGATTACAAGGTAATAAGAGATGGTAGTCAGTTATTCTCTGTAGATCGTTGTAATAAACTTTTTGAAGAAAATCTTAATTACATTAAAAAAACAGTTTCATCTGATGATCAAAAGCAAAATATAGTCGTTACGCATCATGTTCCGACCTATCTTAATTATCCGCAAGAGTATTTAAATAGTAATATAAGTGAAGCTTTTGCTACGGATTTAGATGATTATATTGAATCATCGAAGATTCATAGTTGGATTTATGGACATCATCATCGTAATGTTTCTGAATTTAAAGTAGGAGAAACAAATATGTTGACCAATCAACTGGGATATGTAAAATATGGAGAGAATAAGAGGTTTAGATGGGATGCTTTGGTTGAAATATGAGTAAAGAGTTTGGTTATTGGGAATTGTCTTTTATTAAGGCTAATATTGTTTTTGCTATTGAATTTAATTTGTTGGTAATCTATTGTGCACAAATTTTAAAATGTAATCAAATTTGATTACATTTGATTATGGAAAAGAGATTAGAACGTTTTAAAGGTATACATCCAGGTCTGATACTAGAACGAGAACTTAATAAGCGTGCGATTAAGCCAAGTCCCTTTGCATTATCTGTTGATACTCATAGACAGATTTTTAACGCCATTCTTAAAGGGAAACGAGGTATTCCAATTCCTTTGTCTTTAAAAGTTGATCAAGCTTTAGGATTAGAAGAGGGGACTTTTGCGATGTTACAAACTTTTTATGATATCCAAAAGGTTAAAGAAAACGAGCTGAGTAAAATTCATCCTGATTTGGGTATTATTCGAAAAATACTTTTTTGGGATACGGATATTCATAAAATTGATTGGAAAAAGCAGTATAAAGCTGTTATTCAGCGTGTTTTTGAAAGAGGTAATGACGAAGAAAAGAAAGAGATAGAACGTTTTTACGGTTTGGATAGAATTCAAGAGGTTTTAGCTTCAAATAAAACTGAACCAATGTCACTGCATTAACAATAAGATATTTATATGCTTTATTACAACACAGTTAATGAACTGCTTAAGAGTACACTTATTAGATTAATGCAATCAGATGTTTTTTCCTCTTTTCGATTAGTCGGTGGGACAGCACTAAGCTTACATTTAGGCCATCGTGAGTCTATAGATATTGATCTTTTCTCGGATGCAGATTATGGTACTTTAGATTTTGAAGCTATTGATAATTATTTAAAAAGTACTTTTTCTTATGTAGATTACCTGTCAAATGTAGCTCCAGCTATGGGGAAATCTTATACGATTGGGACAGATGCTGAAAATACAGTAAAACTAGATGTATTCTATACGGATTCTTTTATTCAAGATATGGTTGTAGAAGATGAAATTCGCTTAGCATCTATTGAAGAAATTATAGCAATGAAAATTGATGTGGTACAGCGCGGTGGGCGTAAAAAGGACTTTTGGGACTTGCACGAATTGTTAGGAAAGTATTCTATAGTGCATATGCTGGAATTACATGAACATCGCTACCCTTACACGCATGATCGTAATTTAATTATATCAAATCTTGTCAATTTTGAAATTGCGGATAATGATTTTGACCCAATATGTTTTAAAGGCAAATACTGGGAATTTATCAAAGCTGATTTTGAAGATATTATAGCTAGTTTATAGTTATGAAAATACAGGATGGCTTGAATTATAAATTTTAAAACGCCATTTAGTAATTCTACAGCTTGGCAAACTGCAAACTAATAAAAAAGCATTTTTGCATATCCAATATTAAAAATATTCCTGTTATTTTAACGGTTTGATTGTTAATAGATAAAGGTAGTTGTTGTTAAATCAAAACGGTTTATTACGGTTTCCCGTATTTATAATTGGTTATTATTGTTGATTTTTATTGATTAATATTTAGTAATATTTTCTTATTAAGGATATCTTTAAAGAGAAATTATCCATTACACCAATTCATGAAATTTAACGAAAATTCGAGAGTCAAAATACCTGCCTTATTGCATTTGATGCGATTAGGCTATCAATATATACCTATCATTAAACAAGAACGTATAGAAGAAAATAATATTTTCCCCTCTATATTTATTCCAAAGATCGCTGCCTTAAATAACATTACTGAGCAAGAAGCCAAGCGTGTATTGGATGAAATAAACCTAGAGCTTGATTATGAGGATTTAGGTAAAACGTTCTATAAACGCTTGACAGCTACATCGGGTATTAAATTGATTGACTTCAATCAATTCGAAAATAATGATTTTCATGTCACGACAGAGTTAAGCTGTATAGCTGGCGATGAAGAGTTTAGGCCAGATATTACAGTACTAATCAATGGAATGCCATTGGCATTTATTGAGGTAAAGAAACCGCATAATAAAGATGGGGTATTGGCAGAAAGAAGTCGAATCAATACACGCTTCAAGAATAAGCATTTTCGTCGTTTTGTGAATATCACGCAATTGTTGGTTTTCTCCAATAATATGGAATACGAAGATGGTGTCGTAGATCCTATATTTGGGGCTTTTTATGGTACACCAGCTTATGGCGAAGTCTTGTTTAATTATTTCCGAGAGGATGTAGATTATCCAGTCAATCAAGCACTAGTTACTATTTCTGATGAATTGGAAAACTCACTATTGAAAGACAATAATCTTTCAGTCATCAAACATAATCCTGAGTTCATCACGAATAAGGATGAAAGAACGCCGACTAATCGTATCTTAACTTCTTTGTTTAGCAAAGAACGTTTAGCCTTTGTGTTACAGTTTGCTATTGCTTATGTAGAAGATGAAATCGATGGGAAGATTGCTCGTCAGAAGCATATCATGCGTTATCCGCAGATCTTTGCTACGAAAGCGATCGAAGCAAAGCTGGAAGCTGGACAGGATAAGGGTATTATTTGGCATACACAAGGATCAGGTAAGACCGCTTTGGCATATTATAATGTGAAGCATCTGACGCATTATTATGCGAAGAAAGGTATAATTCCAAAGTTTTATTTTATCGTAGATCGTATTGATTTATTAATTCAATCTGCTACGGAATTTGCTAATAGAGGATTAAAGGTAAACTTGGTCAATTCTAAATCTGAATTTATACAAGATTTACAAGTGGTAGGAGCGATTCACAATGATAGTGGCGTTCCTGAAATTACGGTGGTCAATATTCAAAAATTCTCGGAAGATGCCACTGCAGTAAAAGATATAAGTTATGACATCCAAATACAGCGAGTGTTTTTCTTGGATGAGGCGCATCGTTCGTACAATCCCCAAGGTAATTTCTTGGCTAATCTGATCAATTCGGATCGCAAAGCAATTAAGATAGCGCTGACTGGTACACCATTATTAAAAGAAGTAGCCAAAGAATATGATTCCAAATTATTGTTTGGAAATTATATACACAAGTACTACTACAATATGTCTATCGCGGATGGTTACACGCTTCGATTGATCCGTGAGGAAATAGAAGGCGGATTCAAGATGCAGATGCAAGACGTGATGGATCAGATAAAGGTTTTGAAGGGGGACATATCGACAAAAGAAATCTACAAACATCCCAAATTTGCCGAACCCTTGTTGGATTATATCTGCAAAGATTTAATCCAATTTCGCAAAACTCAAGGCGACGCTACCTTGGGTGGTATGGTGGTCTGTGATTCGGCGGATCAAGCCAAAGAATTGTTTCGACTATTTGAAGAGCGATATGGCAAACAAGAAACGCATGCTAGTATCGTGATGGCGGCAGAACCTGTTACCTATTATGGGATGCATGCAGCGCCTAATTTGAGTGCAGCCTTGATTCTCCATGATGAGAATGATAAACTCACCCGTAAAGAATTAATCAAAGCCTACAAAAAGGGACATGTTGATTTACTTTTTGTATACAATATGTTGTTGACGGGATTTGATGCGAAGCGTTTGAAAAAACTGTATTTGGCACGTGTGATACAAGATCATAATCTATTGCAGACTCTAACGCGTGTTAATAGACCATACAAACATTACAAATACGGCTATGTAGTAGATTTTGCCGATATATCCAAAGCATTTGATCGGACCAATCGTTTATACTTTGATGAATTGCAAAATCAATTGGGCGATGAGATGGAAATGTATGGCAATCTATTCAAATCCGAGGCGGAGATTAAAGCAGAGATCGAAGAGATCAAGGATGTGTTATTTCATTATGATACGTCCAATATGGAGGAATTCTCTAGACAAATAGCCCAAATTCAAGACAAAGCTGAATTGTTGAAGTTGGTGAAAGCTTTGCGTACAGCCAAAGAATTAAAAAATATCATAGCACTGAATGGGTACGAAGCATTAGGTGGAGTGGCTGATTTTGATATTTGGAATCGCTTATTGATCGAATCACAAAATAGATTAGACAATCTCAATTTATTGGAAAGTATTGGCAAGCAGGGGGAAAGTCAGAATCTATTGAATACCGCACTCGAAGATATTATTTTTCAGTTTGTGAAAGTCGACGAGAGCGAACTGGTTCTAGCTGATGAGTTTAAGGATATACTGCGCAAAACACGCGAATCATTGCAACATAATTTCGACCCAATCGATCCCGAATTTGTATCTTTGCGCGAAGAATTGGAACGTATATTCAAGAAGAAAAATCTATCTGAAGTAGGGCAAGAGCAGCTATTGGAAAATAAGGCCTTACTCGAAAAAATATATGACAAGGCAAAAGAGCTGAATCGTAAAAACAGCTTACTGCAGGCTAAATATGAGCAGGATACGAAGTATGCGCGTGTACACAAGCGATTGTTAGAGAAAGGTACACTTAATGCCAAAGAAGCTCAATTGCATCGTGCGCTGATGCAGGTGAAAGGACAGGTAGATGAGACGATTAACAATCAAAAGAATATCATCGAAAATGAAGCATTCTTTCAGCAATATCTGATGAAAGTAGTTATTGATGAGTTTAAAACAAAAGAACAAATCCCTATAGATTTTGCAACTACACAGTCTATCAATCAAATGATTATGAAAGAATATGTACAGCAATATCAACAACGATAATACATGACACAAGACATTAAATTTATAACACATACCAAAGAACTGATTGACAACCTAAAGTCGGTATGTGCGCAATATGGATTAGGCAATGACGGTAATGAGTTTAAGATCATTACCCAAGTATTTTTATATAAGTTTTTGAATGATAAGTTTCGCCATGCGGTGAAGCAGCAAAAGCCAGAGTTGGCGGATGCAGCGAATTTCTCCAAAGCGTTGAAGGCTTTGTCCGAAGACGAATATTTGTTTTTGGTGTATAGCTTGGATGCGAATATTCCACGCTTGAAGCCAGATCATTTGATCTCACATTTATTTGCCGTGCAAAACAACAGCGACTTTGCTAAAACTTTTGATGATACGCTACGACAGATTTCTATTGAGAATGCGGATGTATTTTCGGTGAAATCATTCTCTGGAGCTAAGGATACGTTGTTTGATGAACTGACACAGTTTATTTCGGATTCGTCACAGCGTGATGCTTTTGCGAAGGCTTTGATCAACAAATTATTTGAATTCTCATTTGAAGAGATGTTTGCGCAGAAATATGATTTCTTTGCGACCATCTTTGAGTACTTAATAAAAGACTATAACACCGATAGCGGTGGTAAATATGCCGAGTACTATACGCCGCATGCCGTAGCGCGTATTATGGCGCAAATCTTGGTACCAGTGCCTGTGAAAGGGGTGAAATGTTATGATCCTAGTGCGGGATCGGGTACACTATTGATGTCTATCGCGCATCAGATTGGAGAGAGCAACTGTACGATCTACTCGGAGGATATCTCCCAAAAGTCGAGCAATATGCTTCGTCTGAATCTGGTCTTAAACAGCTTGACACATTCGATACCTAATGTCATCAAGACCAATACCATTGCTCAACCGACGTATTTGGATACCAAATTTGACTATATCGTTTCTAATCCGCCGTTTAAGTTGGATTTCTCAGACTTTAGAGATGATTTGGAGAAAGATGCTTTCAAAAAACGCTTCTTCGCTGGGATACCGAATGTGCCGAAAAGCAAGAAAGAATCAATGGCGATTTACTTGCTCTTTATTCAGCATATCATGCACAGCTTGAGCGATACAGGGCAGGCTGCTATCGTGGTGCCTACAGGATTTATCACGGCACAATCTGGTATCGAGAAGAAAATACGCGAACGCTTAATCGAGAATGGTTGGTTACGTGGTGTGGTATCTATGCCGTCCAATATTTTCGCGAGTACAGGTACCAATGTGTCGGTCTTGTTTTTAGACAAGCAAGCCGATAATGAACATATCGTACTAATGGATGCTTCCAAACTGGGTGAAACCGTGAAAGAAGGTAAAAACCAACGTACGGTACTAACGCCTCAGGAAGAAGCAAGAATCATCAATACCTTTAATAACAAAGAAGCGATAGAAGACCTATCTGTCGTAGTAAGCAAGGAAGAAATAGAAGTGAAGAATTATTCTTTCTCCGCTGGTCAATACTTTGAGGTGAAGATCGAATATGTAGATATTACGGCTGAAGAATTTGGAGATAAGATGCAAGGATTTGAATCACGATTAGCTTCTCTGTTTGTTGAGGGGAACTCCCTAGATCAAGAAATTCAGAAACAATTAAAAGGATTGAAGTATGAATAAGGTTAAACTAAAGGATATTGTTGATATTTATAATGGTTCTACTCCCTCAACATCTGATATAGATAATTTTAATGGTGACATTCCATGGATTACTCCAAAAGATTTGTCTGATAGAAAAACTAGATTTATTAATTATGGAGAACGAAACATTACAGATAAAGGATTAAAGAGTATTGGAGGTAAATTATTACCAGCTGGTACAATTTTATTTTCTAGTCGTGCACCTATTGGACTAATGAGTATTAATACCATTGAGGCTTCAACTAATCAGGGGTTTAAAAATATGGTTTGTAAGCCTGATAAGGTTTTTAATATTTATTTATACTATCTGCTTAAAACAAAAGTTTCTAAAATTCAAGAGTTAGGGACTGGAACAACTTTTAAAGAGGTATCTAAATCAACTATTGAAAATTTTGAATTAAATCTCATAGAAGATCTACCAACACAACAAAAAATAGCAGCTGTTTTATCTGCTTTAGATGATAAGATAGAGCTAAACAATAAGATCAATGCAGAGTTGGAAGCAATGGCGAAGACATTGTATGATTATTGGTTTGTGCAGTTTGATTTTCCTAACAAAGAAGGCAAACCTTATAAATCATCTGGCGGTAAAATGGTCTATAATCCTATCCTAAAAAGAGAAATTCCTGTGGGTTGGGAGGTGAAGACTATAGGTGATTACTGTAGGTCAACTGGAGGCTTCGCATTTAAATCATCTTGGTGGACAAATGAGGGTGATCCAGTTATAAAAATTAAGGATATTCAAGAAAACTATACTATCGATTTATCAGATTTATCCTATGTAGATTTATCAGATAAAAAAGTTGATGAAAAATTTATAGCGAAACCTGGAAACATACTTATTGCAATGACTGGTGCAACTGTAGGTAAATATGCAATTGTACCATATACCAATAATGACTTGTACGTAAATCAACGTGTTGGTTATTTTAACTTAGGTAATAATCCAGTACTTAGGTTACCTTTTTTAATTAACTCATTAAATCAACCATATTTTCGAGAAGCCATTTTTACATTAGCAAGTGGTGCTGCACAACCTAATATTAGTAATGAACAAATTAATAATATTAGTTTGATTATACCAATAAAAGATTTGATTGATAAATACAATCAGCATATTTCTGATTTTTATAAGAGAATTTTATTAAATCAAACACAAAACCAAGAGCTAGCGCAATTAAGAGATTGGTTATTGCCAATGTTAATGAATGGTCAGGTGAAGGTGGAAGATACTTATACCTCTTCTGAGCCACAAACTAACTTGGCTGCTGAAGCAACTACAGCATACCAAAACTAGCGCTTGCTAGTTTTGGGTGTTTTTTATTGACTAACTGATTATTATTTTATTTGAACTTGGATTATGACCTTTTTAGAGCAAACTCAAATGGTATTTACTGTTTTTGGCTTTATACTAACTTTTGTTGGATTGTTTTTTACATATTTAATGTATGAGATAGCATTAAAAGCATTATATACATGGAAAGAGCAACATAGCCATTCCTTGTTAGAAAAAATGTTTACAAAAGCTCCCGAGTATTATGTTATGGTTAATAATCTTAGGTCTACTTTATATAAAAATATTAGTGATGATGAAATTAAACTCATAGAAACTAATTATAATAAGTCAAAATTCATTGGGTATAGGAAGGATTTAAAAAACTCATATAATTATTTGATGAAACTTAAAGAGGATAGAGATTTTCTATCAGAAACTTTAATAAAAATAGGCTTATTGCCTCAACCTAATTCAGATATTAAGAAATTCTATACAAGAATAAAGAAATTAATAGATGATCATGAGATATGTTTGAGGAACTTAGATTTTGCTACAGACCTTTATGATCAAGCTATTGCAGATAAGAATCGTGAAGAGAAACTCCTGACTGAATTTTCTCACAATTTAGAAAGTTTTGATGAACTTTCATTTGCGAAAAAATACAATTGGATTGAAACAAAAGAGCAAGCACAAGAACATATAAAAGAACGTACGGAGTGGATCGAATCACGAAATAAGCTGGCTATAAAAGCGAACTTAGGTGCGATTTCATTACATAAGAAGATTTTCTCATTCGATGAGGATATGGAATTAAAAAATCTATACGATAAATGTATGGAATCAATTAGTAAACCATAGTTATACAGAATGAATAGACTAATACTAATAGGTAACGGTTTTGATTTAGCTCATGGGCTGAAAACTAGTTATAAGGATTTTATATTTTGGTATTTGGATGAATGTTTTAATGAAGCGGGTATTTTTACTAATGGACATTTTTATGAGGATGATTTTCTTAAAGTTGAGGTTTTAGATTATTATAGAATATTAAACCTTAAAGAAAAAATAAAGATTCACAATAATAGCTTAAGCACTTTTCTTTATAGAGAAAGATTACTAAATAAATATTTAACTGTGTTTGATAAAGGGGTTGGATTTCGGGGTGAAGTTCTTGAAGGGTTTGAAGATGTTATAAATTTAGTTGCTCATAATGTTGAATTTAAATCAATTTTTTTTGAAAATCTTGTTAATACTTGTCTGGATTGTGGGTGGGTAGATATTGAGCAATCTTATTTTGATCAATTAGCAGAATTAGGTGGAAATATTAGGAATTATAAGGATTTTAACTCAGATGAAGTTAAAAGTTTAAATAATGAGTTTACATATTTAAAATTGAAGCTTGAAGAATATTTGACGATTCAAGATAATTGGTTTAAGTTAAATTGTAAGAATACTCCATTAAAAGATTTTATTGTAAACTTTAAAATGAACGATATTTCGCATGTCATTACCTCCGAAATTATTGAAGGTAATTTAACTGATTTTTCTCAAGACATCTATAATCAAACAGTTTATGCTCTAAATTTTAATTATACAAGTACATTTAATCCTTATTTGCAACAGATTCGTGAAAGTGAAAAATTCCATTTAGTAGAAGAAAATCACATTCATGGAAAATTAAATAATCCGAATAACCCTATTATATTTGGCTTTGGTGATGAGCATAATAAAGAATATCTGCAGTTCGAAGAACAAAGTAATAATGATGTATTTGAGCATGTGAAATCTTATCATTATTTAAAAACAGCATACTATACTAATCTTATAAGATTTTTAAATCAAGGAAACTTTAGGGTTTATATTTTAGGTCATTCTTGTGGACTCTCTGATAGGACAATGTTCAAAGAGATATTTGACCACGAGAATTGTAAGTCTGTTCGCATTTTCCACTATACGAATAGTGAAGGTATAAATGATTTCTTTGATAAAACTATTAACCTAGGACGTCATTTCACCGATAAAGGACGAATGCGCAAGCTCATTGTGAATTTTAATGAAGCAGATGCTATTCCGCAGTTTGAGAGATAGATTATGAATTTTAACCAAATTATAGACCAATTAAAGCAAAAAAGACCTGTATTTCATTCCGAAGATGATTTGAAATTAGCAATGGCTTGGCTGATAAAGGAGCTTTATCCATCATATAAGATTAGGCTTGAGAGACCAATTGCGATAGGTATGAAAATTAATAGTTCAGATGATCTCATTGCTAGAGCACCTATTGATATTGTAGTCATAGATAACGAATCTAGGATAATTTATCCTATTGAGATTAAATATAAAACAACGAAGGTTGATTTAGTGGTAGGTGATGAATGTTATTCATTAGCTAATCATGGAGCTAATGATGTAGGTCGATATAGCTTTAGAAAAGATATCTATCGAATAGAAAATGTTAATCTTAAACTGATGGGATTCGAAGATTATACTAAAAAGGGTTTTGTATTTATCTTGACCAATGATCGAAATTATTATCTAAATGATGTAAGTGCTAAGAATTCCTTAGATGCGCATTTTTCATTCCATCATGGAGCAGTATTATCAAGAGATTATATAGGATGGAATGTAGCTAAAGTATCTAAGGATAAGTATTGTTTTGATACTGAAAGTACTTTAGATCCTAATAAGAAGAAACATTGGACTTCTGGTAAAGAATATGTATATCAATTAGGTCTAAAGTCTGATTATTTAATTCAATGGAGTGATTATTCAACGTTTTCTTTGGATAAAAGAAAAGGTATAGATTTTAAGTATTGTTTGATTGAGATTAAGGGAGAATAATTATTCATTTTGATAGTTCAAGTAAAAAATAAATGATATCTAATAAAAACTATTGGCTCTATCAGCCAGGTGAAGATGCAAGATTTTGGGAAGAGTTCTATGAACATTCTATAATAGGTTTAGGATGGGATTATTTAGGTGATCTTAGTCAGTACATCTCTAAAAATGAAATTGCTGATCAATTACGTAAGTTAGAAAAATCAAGTTCTTCTAAAAAGAATGATGCAACTGCAAATTGGGACTTTTATAAGACTATGCAAGTTGGAGATATTGTTATTGTAAAGAAAGGTCGCAGGAAAATATTAGGGTTTGGAGAAGTTATTTCAGAATACATATATGACCCAAATCGCTCTGAGTATACTAGTGTTCGAAAAATAAAGTGGATTAAAAAAGGAGAGTGGACTGTACCTTTCGATTTGGTATTAAAGACATTAACAGATATTACTAAATATGATTCTGAAGTTGTAAAAGGGCAGAAATATTTTGAATATCTTTTATCAATTTTGAATGCTGAACAAAATTATAAAGAGCAATTTAGAAAATGGTTGAAGGATACTAGCTCGTCAACTTCTAATAAAACAGGATCTTACATTAGAGCTATTGATATTCTGAACGAAATGTTGGATCTTAATATTTTCAGAATTAATGATGTTATATATTTGGATGACTTATATCAAGATTTGATTATAAATCAAAACGATCCTAATGGTATATATGCATATGATAAAGCGAAATCTTATGGAAAGGGCGGGTTTTATTCTCCAGCTATTAATGAATATAAGAAGTTTCATCTTGAGTTAAGTAAGATTGATAATCTATCTAATTTTAATACTATGCCACTAAACCAAATACTATACGGCCCTCCAGGAACAGGAAAGACTTACAAATTAAAAAATGAATATTTCAGCCGTTTCATTGTTAAAGAGATTAGTCAAACTAGGGAACAGTTTCTAAATGAATACGTTAGTGATTTAACATGGTGGCAGATAATTACTATGGTTTTGTTAGATATTAAAAAAGCTAAAGTATTAGATATTCATAATCATGAGTTAATCAAAATCAAGGAAAATCTATCTGCGTCAAAGACTGTTCGCCCGACTATTTGGGGACAATTGCAATCACATACCGTTCTCAATTGTGAGTATGTAAAAGTAGCGGATAGGGCAGAACCATTGTATTTTTATAAAGATTCAGATTCCTATTGGACTATTGTTGAAGATGATCTAAAAGAGAAGTTTCCTGAAGGATATAATTTATATGAAAAATATAAAAATCATATTGCATCACCAGATGTAGAAATTCATAATTATGATTTTGTTACTTTTCATCAATCTTTCTCATATGAAGATTTTGTAGAAGGAATAAAGCCAATTCTTGATGAAAATACTGAGGGTGATATAAAATTTAAGGTTGAAGATGGCGTGTTTAAAAGGTTATGTGATAAGGCTAGAAGAGATCCCAATCATGATTATGCACTTTTTATTGACGAAATCAACAGAGGTAATGTATCTGCTATTTTCGGTGAGTTAATCACCTTAATAGAAGATACTAAGAGAGAAGGAAGTGATGAAGCGCTACAAGTGACTTTACCTTATAGTAAAGAAAAGTTTTCGGTGCCAGCGAATCTTTATATCATTGGTACGATGAATACGGCAGACCGCTCAGTAGAGGCATTAGATACGGCATTGCGTAGACGTTTCGTGTTTGAGGAAATGTTACCTAAGCCCGAGCTTTTGAAACAAGATCTCTATGGTTTCGCTGCTTCAGCGATTCTTGAGCGGATTAACCAACGCATCGAAAAACTGATAGATCGTGACCATTGTATTGGGCATGCTTATTTTATAGGCAAAGATGAATCTACAATCATTGATTCCTTTTACAAGAATATTATACCATTGCTGCAAGAGTATTTCTTTGACGACTATGGCAAGATTGGATTAGTTTTAGGAAAGGGATTTGTGCGTTTGAAAAAAGAAGAAGGTAATGTATTTGCTGATTTTGATTACGATTATGTTGATGATTTAGCAAGTAAACCAATATATGAAATCATCGATTATAGAATAAATCAAGATCTTGATTTATCTTTTGAGAAAGCAATACAGGATTTAATGCGCTAATGTTACAAGAAAATCTAAAACATATTATTCGATTTGAGCATGAAAAGCTTGTATTTGATATGCAAGTCGAGGAAGAGCGAATTCTTTATGAAGCATTAGAAGCGTATCATGGTGAGTTTACGCCATTCTTTAAGTTGATTAGGAATGGTGTGCAATTTTGTGAATATGTTGGGGTGTTGCAGGTAGGAGGCACTATTATAGAAATTTTGCCCAAAGCTGATAAATCTAGGGATGCTTCAGTCTGGCAGAATATCTTGATTAATATGATCCGTTCGGTGTGGGGATTTTCAGTTAAGGAATCAGGATCTTCAAATCTGAAATTGAAGCACAATTCTGTTTTGGATTTGTATTTTGAACTTTTTGTCAAGGAATTAGAGTATTTGATTCATCAAGGCCTAATAAAAAAATATATCCGTCAAGAACAAAATGCTAAAGCTCTAAAAGGTAAGTTATATTTTGCTAAGCATATTCAGCATAATATCATTCATAAAGAACGATTCTATATTGAAACAACAGCTTATACAGTTAATCATAAATTGCATCAAATTATTTATGCAGCTTTAGTATTGCTTCAAAATCTTAATCGTAATCCTTTATTAGCTTCACGTATTGGTAATCTGTTACTTAATTTACCAGAACAAGATAAAATTAAGGTTAATACTAAAACCTTTGAATCGATTTCATACGATCGCAAATCACAAGCATATAAGTCTATAATTGATATGGCAGAGCTGATTTTGCTAAATTACCATCCCGATATCAGTAAAGGCAGACGTCATATATTGGCTTTGATGTTTGATATGAATGTTTTGTGGGAGCAATTTGTATTAGGCTTACTGCGTAAATCATTAAAAGATTATAAGGTTTCAGGTCAGAATACCAAAAGATTCTGGAAGGGAAATACTTTAAGTTCGAATATGCGTCCTGATATTGTTTTGCAGGGTGATAAGTTTACAATGGTGATTGATACCAAATGGAAAAATCTGAATGGCAAAAGTCCATCGCCAGATGATTTACGTCAAATGTTCGTATACCATGAATATTTTGAGGCCAATAAGGTGGTCTTACTTTATCCTGGAGAAGGAGAACTAATAGTAGGACAATTTTATCACAAAGATCAATCGGGTTTTGATGATAAATATTGTCATATTTTGCAGATTCCCGCTGACCGAGATTTTGGTAATTGGAAGAATAGGATCTTAATTGAAATCTTAGAATTATTTTAGATATGGAAGTTGTAAACATCTTAAGATCATTAGATTTAAAAACGGTTGATATAGATACTATAATTGATTATATAAATAAAACTAATGAGCAGTTTATTATTGTTAATAAATTATCAAAAGGTACAAAGTTAATAAGGGCTCGTATATGGAATGAAATACCTAAAATACCTGTCAATATTAGTGAATTGAGTTATAATCCAACACCAAGTGAAAAATTTGGCAGAGCAAATTGTATTGGTGACATAATATTTTACGCTAGTCTTAATTTAGATGATTCATTAGTGCCTGATTATATGAACGTGCTTTTGGAAACAATAAATCATAATGATAAATATATTGATAGAAAATATTTTGCTTTATCTAGTTGGATTGTAAAAAAAGATCTTTCAATAGTTTTATTAGGATCATCCCTTAAACATTCTAAAAAAACACAAAATAAAAGAGATTATTATCTGGACTCCATTGTAGATTTACCACAAGATTTTAAAGAGAAATCATTAATTTTTGATGACTTTTTTAGCAATGAATTTTCGAAGGTTGTAGTTAATGATTCGGATTTTGAATATAAACTTTCAGCTGCATATTCAAAGTTTATATTCAACTACAATATTGATGGAATAATATATAATAGTGTAGCTTCGAATGGGGCATGCAGTAATATTGCTTTAAAAAAGAACATTATTGATAATAAATCTGTTGAAGCTGATCATGTGTTGTATGGAACATTATACAAAAGAGATTCTACCTATATAAATGAATATGATATGAGATCTAAAGAAATTACAAAAGATGGTACGATTGTTTGGGAGGAATTATATGGGTTGAAATATAAATTGGATGTTAAAGTTAAAAACTATTATTTAGGTAAAATTGATTCAAATCCAAATGTTTTAGATAATGAAATTACGCTGTTAGATTAAGAATTCATAGTGACGATTTCTCAGACAATAAAATGTTACAAAATTGAATTTTATTTGTATTTATTTTAAAATAAAATACTGATAATCAATTGATAGTACTTTTTGTATCGGGAAGTGAGATGACTGAAAATATAATGTTTTTATGTAAAACTGTTAATAAATATACTCGATTA
>CANQRD010000034.1 GCA_947626185.1 uncultured Flavobacterium sp. | reverse complement strand
TTGTCGTCTTTTTTATCGTCTTTATTATCCTTGTTTTCGTCTTTGTTATCTTGATCTTTATTGTCCTTATTATCTTGATCCTTATTTTGGTCTTTGTTCTGATCTTGATCTTTATTGTCTTGGTTGTCTTGATCTTGATTATCGTCTTGAGGATTTTCTTCGTTTAATTTTTTGGCAACGGCATAGTTATATCTTGTTTCGTTGTCTTTAGGGTTATTTCTTAAAGCATTTTTGTAAGCTTCTTCCGCAGCTTTATAATTTTTTATTGCCATGTAAGCATTTCCAAGATTGTGATAGGCCTGATGCTTTTCTTCTTTGTTTTTTGCTTGTGTAATAGCTTTATTAAACGTTGTGATTGCCTCTTTGTTTCTTTTTTGTCGATAAAGTGAATTCCCAAGATTGTAGTTTGGAATAACTTTGCTTGTGCTTTTTGAGCTTGCAACTCGATAATCGGCTTCTGATTTTGGATAATGTTTGTTGGTATAATTATCGTTTCCAGTAGTCAATGCACGACCAGACGATTGTGCAAATGTCACAGCGGTTGTTAGTAAAACAAATAATAGGGTTGTAATTATATTTCTCATCGTTTTGTAAGCTAAATGTATTTATGCTTTTTCATTAAATAAGTTCAACTTTTTTATCCAAGAAGTTTTGCGCTCTAAGATAAATAAATCAATAAATAACAATAGGAAAGCAAATCCTAAAAACCATTGAAATTGAGATTGAAATTCCGCTATTTGTTGTGATTCAAAATCTGTTTTTTCAATTTTATTTAATTCGTTAACAATTAAATCAACTGTTTCTTTTGTATTTGAACCGTAGTAGTATTTTCCACCAGTTGCTTGAGCAATATGCTTCAGTGTATTTGGATCTAATTTGGTAATAACGACTTCATCGTCCCAATCCTTTTTATATTCTATTCCTTTCGATGTTCGAATAGGAATTGGTCCTCCAGCTTCTGTTCCAACACCAATAGTAATTATTTTTATGTTTTTACTCTTTGCTATTTCAATAGCCGCATTCATGTCAGCACCATGATCTTCACCATCCGATATCAGTATCATTACTTTACTAGTTCTAGGATTGTCAAAATAGTTACTTGCTACCTGAATCGCTTCTTCGATGGCTGTTCCTTGAGAGGAAACCATGTCAGTATTCATTGTTTGTAAATACATTTTAGCAGCGTAATGATCTGTTGTAATTGGCAACATTGGAAATGCTGATCCTGCATAACCTACTATTCCAATTCTATCTGGGCCGAGATGATTGATTAGCTGAGAAGTAATTTGTTTCATCTTAGCTAAACGGTCTGGTGCCATATCTTGTGCCAACATACTTTTAGAAACGTCAAGAGTAAATACAATATCTATGCCTTGACGTTTTACGGTAACTACTCGAGTACCTATTTTGGGGTTACTAAGACCAATAATAATGCTAATAAGTGCTAAAATATAGATACCTGCCTTAATTATCGGTTTATTAGTAGATTTGTTTGGCGCTAAAATTTCTAGAGCCTTTGGGGTAGCAAAAGTTTTTTGCGCTTTGCGTTTCCAAAGTACTTCCCACACTACTAGTAAACAAATTAAGATTACTGCAATAAAAAGGAAGAAATATTTTTTATCATCGAATTCCCACATAATACTATTAAATAAATCCTTTAAAAAGTGTTTTTCTTAGTACGATATCTATAGTCAATAATACAAAGGCAATTATTGCAAATAATCGAAACTTCTCATCCGTATTTATATATTTCTGCTCGTCAATTTTTGTTTTCTCCAATTGATTAATTTCTTCGTAAATTTTCTTTAAGCTTTCTGTATTGTTTGCTCTAAAGTATTGTCCTCCAGTTTCTTTTGCAATTTGCTTCATCAGGGCTTCGTCCAATTCTACTGGAATTCTTTCATATACAATTTCTCCATTTGGTTTTATACCAACAGGGGATTCAGCTAATCCATTTGTTCCTATACCTATTGTGTAAATTTTAATGCCGTATTCTTTAGCAATTTTTGTTGCCATTACTGGATCCACAGTTCCTGTATTATTTACCCCGTCAGTAAGTAAAATGATTACTTTACTTTTCGAAGGACTTGATTTTATACGATTAATAGCTGTTGAAAGTCCCACTCCAATTGCCGTACCATCTCTCAAATCATCAGAATATTTAATGTCTGCTAATGAGTTTAACAATAATGTTTTGTCACTTGTTACTGGAGTTTTTGTGTAAGCTTCGGCAGCATAAATTACTATACCTATTCTGTCTGCAACACGTTTAGAAACGAAATCAGCAGCAACGTGTTTTAAGGCTTCTAGTCTATTTGGTTTTAAGTCTTTAGCCAACATACTCCCGGAAATATCCATTGCCATAACAATATCTATACCATGGGTAGAGTGAACATGATAATCGACGCTGATAATCTGCGGACGTGCTAGAGCGATAATCAAACAAATAAATGCAAGAGATTTTATTACAATAGAAATAGACAATAGCTTGTTAATAATAAAGTTATGCCCAATAAAAGCACTTATTGTACTTAATTTTACTGTTGCTCTCTCTTTATTTTTATTTCTGTACCAAACAAAAATAATAACGGGTAATAATAGTAATAACCAAAAAAACTCTGGATTTAAAAAAGTTATGTTTCTCATGGTTAATTATCTGTTTTATAAAGCATTGAATCAAATAGACGTTCTGATATTTCATCTGCATATTTGTCATCTGCTTTTGAAAATATCCAAACTTGATTAAAGTTTGTTTTGCTTTGATGAGTTAAAACTGATTCAAACTCAAATTTTGTGTTAGTTGTTTTATAAACAAAACTTCCTTTAGTTTTAATACCTTTTAGTCCGTTTGCGTTTTCAAAGTTTTCATTTACTGATTGTACATCAATAATATCTTGATTTTTAGTCAAAATTTGAAGAGAATAGTTAATTACCTCTTCGTCTGAATATTTAAAGTCTTGTCCAAGGTTAATTGTATTTAGCACAATGTAGATGGATTCACCTAATTCACCTGCTTTAAATTGTTGAATATCTTCTACACCTTCTATTTGAACATCTTTTAATATTTGATCATTTTTACGTTCTAAAACTTCAGGTGTGCTAATTGTAATACCAATACCATCGCCATAGGTGCTAGTTATCCACTCCGTGTTTAATAATCTTTTTGAATTATTAAAAGTGAAAAAACTTACATTTTTTTCTGACGAAAGATTGATTAGGTAAAAAACACCAGTTAATAAAATTAAGCATCCGGAAATAGCAAGTGGAATTCCAATGCGCATTCTTCGTCTTTTTCTTTTTCTTTCTTCTCTTAAGCGGATGCGCTCTGTTTGTGTAGCAGCAGATATTGGGTAGGCATTATTAATTTCGTTAATGATGCGTTGTGTATTTGTAGTATCTGCTGTAATATCATTTTCGCTTGGTTGAGATTTTGCAAATTTTACTAAATCGGCAGTATCTAAAACGAGTTTAAATTCTTTAATGACTTTTGGATCAATCTTAATTTTTTTGTCTTGTAAAGTGTTTTTTAGTATTGTAATAGTTTCAAACGTCGTTAGCTCACGTGCAGAAATACCAAAAGTATCTTCAATAAAAGCTCTCGCTATATCTGTCATGTCAGAATAGTATGGTTTTGCGTTACCACGTGTCCAGTCTTTCTTTTGCTCTAAAGCTTGTAGTTTTGTAACAGCTTTTTCAAAAGGAGTACTGTATTTATCATCTTCTGATAAGTTTTTATCTTGGCGTTTTTTGATGTAAAAATAAATAGCAAATCCTATCAGGATAGATAAAATGATAAAGGCTAAATAATACCAAGCTTTTGATGGTGCAGCTCCAACAGCAGAAATGTTTTTTATATCGTATAAAGGTGTTTTTAAAGTATCTACAACAACATTTTGAACGTTAATATTGATAGAGTCTGTTTTAAAAAGTTTAGAATCAATAATTACTGGAAGTTGAGGAATAGAATATGAGCCTTCATCAAATTGTGTAATTTCATATCTTTTAATCAACTCATATAAGTTGTCTTTTTTAATGGTATCAATTGGATAAGATTCTAAAACTTCTAGTTGTCCGATTGTCTTTCCCTCGGGAAAAATTATTTTACTATTTTTCTCAGTAATTGTTTTAATACTATATTGAATAGACTCTCCTATTTTTATAGAAGTAGTGTCTACTTTAGTTTCCAATAACGATTGTGAAAAAGCGATTGGAGTAATTAATAAAAAAAATAGTATGTTAAAAAATTTGATTCTAATTTTATCTAGTGTCATTTTATCTTGCTTTGAAATAACCCAATAGTTTTTTTACGTAACTCTCATCAAGGCGCATATTAATAATTCCTGCACCACATTTTTGGAAGGTTTTGACAAACTCGTCTTCCTGTTTTAGGAAATTGGCTGTATAGGATTTTCTAACGTGCTCACTTGCAGTGTTAATTAGTTTTTCTTCTTTTGTTTCTGCATCATATATATTTATAATTCCAACATTAGGTAATTCTTTTTCACGTTCATCGTAGACTCTAATACCTGTAATATCGTGCTTTTTAGCCGAAATTTTTAATGTTCGTTCATATGATGGAGTAATAAAATCAGACATTATAAAAACGATTGCTTTTTTCTTAATTACTTTAGAAAGATATTCTAATGCCATTGCTACATCAGTTTTTGAACTTTTGGGTTTAAAATCTACTAGTTCTCTGATTATGCGAAGAACGTGTGTTTTCCCTTTTTTTGGAGGAATAAAAAGCTCTATTTCATCAGAGAATAAGATTAAACCTATTTTATCATTGTTTTGCGTAGCTGAAAAAGCTAAAGTGGCAGCAATTTCGGCAATAATGTCTTTTTTAAATTCATCAGTAGATCCAAAGTTTCCAGAGCCACTTACGTCAACCAATAGCATCATTGTAAGTTCTCTTTCTTCCTCAAAAACTTTAATGTAAGGTTCGTTGTATCGAGCAGTAACATTCCAGTCAATTGCACGAACATCGTCTCCAAACTGATATTGTCGAACTTCCGAAAAGGTCATACCTTTCCCTTTAAAGGAGGTATGATATTCTCCTGAAAAAATATGATCACTTAAACGTTTGGTCTTAATTTCAATTTTTTTGACCTTTTTTAAAATCTCTTTGGTATCCATTTATAGAAAAATTATTCGGAAAAAGCAGTTAATTATACTATTCTATTTCAAATGTAGTTTATGGTTGAACTATTATGGTACTTCGATTTCGTTTACAATTTGATTAATGATATCTACAGAAGTAATGTTTTCTGCTTCTGCTTCGTAAGTTACTCCAATACGGTGTCTTAATACATCAATTACAACCGCACGAACATCTTCAGGTATTACATAACCTCTTCGTTTAATAAAAGCATAACATTTAGCTGCAGTAGCTAAGTTGATACTTCCACGAGGAGACGCACCAAAACTAATCATCGGTTTTAATTTTTCTAATTTGAATTGCTCTGGGTATCTAGTAGCAAAAATGATATCTAGTATATATTTTTCAATTTTTTCGTCCATATATACTTTTTTTACTACTTCTTGTGCACGTTTTATTTGTTCTAACGAAACCACTGGATTTACCGTTGGTTTTTCACCAGCTAAATTTTGGCGAATTACCATGCGTTCGTCTTCCATTTTTGGATAATCAATAACTGTTTTAAGCATAAAACGGTCCATTTGAGCTTCAGGTAGCGGATAAGTACCTTCTTGTTCTACTGGGTTTTGCGTAGCCATTACTAAGAATGGAGTATCTAATTTGTAGGTATTATCACTAATAGTTACTTGCCTTTCTTGCATCGCTTCTAATAATGCAGATTGTACTTTTGCAGGTGCACGGTTAATCTCATCGGCTAAGATAAAGTTAGCAAATACAGGTCCTTTTCTGATAGAAAAATCGTTTTCTTTAACATTGTAGATCATTGTACCAATAACATCGGCAGGTAATAAATCTGGTGTAAACTGGATTCTATTGAATGATCCATGAACTGCCTTTGATAAGGTATTTATAGCTAGTGTTTTAGCCAACCCAGGAACTCCTTCTAAAAGAATGTGCCCCTGACCTAATAATCCGATTAACAATCGGTCGATCATATGCTTTTGTCCAACAATAACTTTATTCATTTCTAAAGTTAATAAGTCTATAAAAGCACTTTCTCTTTCAATAAGTTCATTTAATTCACGAATATCGTAATTTGATCCTGTTGTTTCCATAGTAAAATTTTTATCTGAAAAATAACGCTCTTTTAATTATTATTGCAAATTCAAAAAATATTCTGTATATATTTGTTAATAGATGGTTAAATCTTAATTTGTAGTATGCTCTTTGGGTGTGATTTATAAGTTTCTTTTAATAAATTTAAGAACAAAAAATAAATTGCTATGATTAACAAGCGATTACTTATTAAAAACTTATTGGCACAATATGATGAAAATAGTTTTTATGACAAAAAACTTCAATTAAATCTTCATACAAAGCAAGGAAAAGCTCGATTTTTAAAACATATATGCGCATTAACAAACTCAAATCCTAATAATAAGTCTTTTATAATAGTAGGTGTTGATGATACGGACAACATTTTAGTTGGTGTGGATTTTTATGACGATAGTAAAATTCAAAATCTTGTCAATGCTTTTTTATTCAATCCACCGAGTATTACTTATGATAATGTTGTGTTTTCTACTTTAGAAAAAGAAAAAGTAGTTGGGTTAATTACTATTTTTCCTGATGAGAAATTAACTACTTTTAAAAGACCAATAGCAGATATTCCTGTTGATAGATATTTTGTAAGAATTGGAAGTACTTCTGTTCCCAACGGTCCTTTATTGATTAATAATAATAAAGAGACAGTAGAAAGCTTAGAAAAGTTATCTCAAACCAATCTCGAAAATATATTAGATAGCGTTATTAGTTTTATGCTTTATACTTCCAAAGATTTAAAGGCTAATTATAAAGTTTTTAAAGAGCAGTTTATTATTTGCTGGTCGGGAAAAAATATTAAGGTTAGAGGAGTTCCGTTTTATTCTCGAGTTGATATCGAGTTTATCAACGAACACATTAAGCTTTATTATTCGGAGTTGGATGTTGTTACTCTTTTTTATGATGAAGGATCTTTTGTACTTACCGAATATTTGAATTTAGGGTTGAATGACAAAACTAGTTATTATCCGTTTGAAGAGGTGCGTTTGTTATTTTACGACAACGGAAGTTATGAAATAAGAAACACAATGTTATTTGAACCGCCAAAGTACAATCAGAATATTTTAGAACACATTTATAGAAATAGTCAAAAAATAATTCAAAAGATATTGAATGACGAAAAGTTAAGCCCAAAAGAAGAACGTATTTTGAGTAAACTATCCTACAATATGATGTTGTGTTATTTAAACGGATTTTCCAGCGCAAGAGAAGATCTTATTTCTGTGAAAGATTTTTTAAAAATACATCAAGATAAAGAGTTGTTTACAGCCTTTAAACAAGTTATGCGTATCTTGCGTAAACTAAAATATGAAAAAGAAACAGATGAGGAGAACAATAGTAATAGGTGATATTCATGGTGGCTATTTTGGTTTAATGCAACTTTTAGATCGCGCAAAAATTACTGTTAATGATCAATTGATTTTTTTAGGAGATTATGTAGATGGCTGGAGTGAATCGCATAAAGTAGTCGATCGGTTGTTAGAGTTAGAAAAAACGCACCAATGTATATTTCTCCGAGGTAATCATGAAACATTAATAACAAAATGGCTAAAGACAAAAGAAGTTAATGAGCTATGGCTAAATAACGGAGGAGATACTTCTGTAGAAGCATATAATACTTTATCAGAAGAAAAAATCACTGCACATTTGGCATTTTTTGAAAGATTACAGCCTTATTATATAGACAATCAGGATAGATTGTTTGTTCATGCAGGATTTACTAATCCAAGAGGGGTTAAAGCAGAATTTTTTGAAGAATATTTGTACTGGGACAGAACATTGTGGGAAACTGCCATGGCAATAGATCCATCATTAACCATTACTGATAATCTGTATCCAAGGCGTTTTAAACACTACAAAGAAATTTATATTGGGCATACTCCTGTAACACATTTTAATTTTACAACTCCAGTTAATTTTGCTAATGTTTGGAATATAGACACTGGAGCTGCTTTTTTAGGAAAAATAACAGCTTTAGATATAGATACCAAAGAGTTCTGGCAAAGTGATTGTGTATATGAGCTTTACCCAAACGAAAAGGGAAGAAATTAAAAAACAGAAATAGTTGATGGTATAATTATTGCTATTACTAATTAATGAAACACCACAATAAGTAAATTAATTGTAAAATATTATATCTTTGTCATAAAATAATTAACATATGAAAAAATTAATAGTAAGTGTTTTCTTAATTGGAGGAATTTTAGGAGCAAAAGCTCAGGCTGTAAATGAGGTTAAAATCAATATTTTAAATACAATTTTAATTGCATCAGCAGAGTTAGGATATGAACACTTTATTGATCATAATCAATCAATTGGTGTTGATTTAAATATTAATGATCGCTTTTCTTATTCTCATTTAGGGCAAAGTTCAAGACATGGTAAGTTTAATACAAATAGTATTGCTTTAAACTATAAGTATTATTTTGGTGATGAGAATGATTCAAATGGAAGTGGTCTTAACATGATCCCATTCTTAAAATACAGATTTGGAAACTTTAAGGAAGATAAAGCTATTGATGGAAATGTAGAAGAAATAAAAACAAATATGAATAGTTTTATTGTTGGTTTCGGAGTTGGTTATAAGTGGATTATGAGTGATTCATTTGCTGTAGAACCATTTGCTAACATTGCAAGAAACTTTAGTGGAGCAGTAAACGATCGTTTTTCTGTAATTGAATTTAATGCAGGCGTAAATATTGGATATCGCTTCTAAAAAAATAAATAAAAAACGGCTAATTTCTTAGCCGTTTTTTATGATTAAAAATCAAATTTAATACCTTGAGCTAATGGAAGCTCTGTACCATAGTTGATTGTATTTGTTTGTCTTCTCATGTAAGCTTTCCAAGCATCAGATCCAGATTCACGTCCACCACCTGTTTCTTTTTCACCTCCAAACGCACCACCAATTTCAGCACCAGAAGTTCCGATGTTTACGTTGGCAATACCACAATCAGAACCTGCTTGAGAAAGGAATAATTCCATTTCGCGCATGCTGTTGGTAAAGATAGAAGATGACAATCCTTGTGGAACACCATTTTGTTTGTCAATAGCTTCTTGAATTGTTGTATACTTCATTACGTACAAAATTGGCGCAAATGTTTCTGCTTGTACTATGTCAAAGTGATTTTCTGCTTCAATAATACATGGTTTTACATAACAACCGCTTTCGTATCCAGTACCTTCAACAACTCCGCCTTCAACAATTATTTTACCACCTTCTTTTTTAGCTTGTTCAATAGCGTTTAAGTAGTCTTGTACGGCAGCTTTATCGATAAGTGGACCAACGTGATTAGAAGCATCCAATGGATTTCCAATTTTTAATTGTGCATAAGCGCTTTGTAAAACTTGGATTGTTTTATCATAAATACTCTCGTGAATGATTAAACGACGTGTAGATGTACAGCGTTGTCCAGCTGTTCCAACCGCTCCAAATACAGCACCAACTAATACCATATTAATATCTGCATGCTCAGATACAATAATAGCATTGTTTCCGCCTAACTCTAAGATTGTATTTCCAAAACGCTCAGCAACTGTTTTTGATACGTGACGACCAATACGAGTAGATCCTGTAAATGAAACTAAAGGA
The DNA here is from genome assembly GCA_947626185.1 of uncultured Flavobacterium sp. Classification (GTDB taxonomy): domain Bacteria; phylum Bacteroidota; class Bacteroidia; order Flavobacteriales; family Flavobacteriaceae; genus Flavobacterium. The sequence continues at coordinate 10,747 of CANQRD010000034.1, read as the reverse complement.
ATTCTGTGATCATTATTAATTAAATCTCCACATTCGTTTCCAACTACTAAGTTAGATACTCCTTCCGGAATATTGTTTTCTTTTAGAACTTTTGAAATAATGTTTTGACAAGCAATTGCACAAAGAGGTGTTTTTGAACTTGGTTTCCAAACACAAACGTCTCCACAAACCCAAGCAATCATTGTATTCCAGCTCCAAACAGCAACTGGGAAGTTAAATGCAGAAATAACACCTACAATTCCAATTGGATGCCATTGCTCATACATTCTGTGCATTGGTCTTTCGGAATGCATCGTTAGACCATATAATTGACGAGATAATCCAACCGCAAAGTCACAAATATCAATCATTTCTTGTACTTCGCCTAAACCTTCCTGAAGGCTTTTCCCCATTTCGTAAGAAACTAGTTTACCTAAATGTTCTTTGTTTTTACGTAATTCTTCTCCCATTTGACGAACGATTTCTCCTCTTTTTGGAGCAGGAACCATTCTCCATGATTTATACGCATCTTGAGCAGTTTGCATTACTTTTTCGTAATCTTCAGCTGTTGAAGCTTTTACTTTACCTATCAACTCTCCGTTTACCGGTGAGTAAGATTCAATAATTCTTCCGTTAGAAAAAGAGTTTAAACCTGTAGAAGTTCCGTTGTTTACTTCTTCAAGTCCTAAATGTTTCATTGCATCGAAAATACCAAATTGGTCATTTGCTGTTGCCATGCTAAATTAATTTATAGTTTATATGATAGTTCTGGGCTAAGATATAAAATTATTTTCAGCGTATGGATTTACTTATTCTACAATTTATGATATTGAAAAATGTGTTATTTTGGAGGTTCCATGGTATGATTACATTTATTACAAGTTCTAAGTTCTTCAGAGACGTAGAAATGTTGAAAATGTTTTAAAAAATCTGTTTCAATATTGTTTAACGGAAAATATACCTCGTGCAATTTGTTGTTGCAATTTTCGCAAAACCAAAGCAATCCATCTTTTGCATCTAAATTTTTTCTTTTGGTTTCTACTACCAATCCAATAGAATCTTTTGTACGAATAGGTAAATGTGGCATTTTTGCAGGTAATAGATAAATATCTCCTGCATTTAATGTTATTCTCTTTCTTTGATTATTTTCTTGAATATCAATGTGTATTGTTCCTTCTAGTTGAAAGAAAAATTCTTCGTTTTCATTATAATGAAAGTCTTTTCGTGAATTTGGTCCACCAACTACCATTATTATGTAATCCTCAGAATCTACATAAATGTTTTTGTTAGCAACGGGTGGCTGCAATAAATGTTTGTTCTCTCCAATCCATTTTAATAGATTGAATGCTGTAGGGGTACTCATGGTAATTATATGATTAGTTGTTTCTACTTAGCCAATTGGAAGGATTGTCAATGTTGGAATTGTGAGATAATAAAAATTTCAAAACTGTTTTTCCCATACTGTTGGTATTGATTGTACCGATAGTTTGCTTAAGACTTACTTTATCGCCTGTTTTTACCGTTACATCTTTTAAATTCTGATATACAGTAATATAATCTCCGTGTTGAATTAACACAGCTTTGTTTCCACCCGATAAAACCTGAACTTGTAATACTTCTCCCTGAAAAATGGCTCTTGCTTTAGAGCTTCCTTCAGTTGTAATTTCTATTCCACTATTGTGAATGACTAAATGTGTTTGAATTGGGTGAGGTTGATCACCGTATGGCAAGGATATATAACCTTTTTCTACTGGCCAAGGTAATTTACCTTTATTAGCTTTAAAATTGTCTGCAACTAATTTACCTTCTGGTGTTAATTCAAACGTAGCAGCTTCTTTAGGCGATTTTGTAGCAGGAGGTGTTTTTTTTGCAGTGCCACTTTTCGCGGCAGCTCTTGCAGCAGCTTCTTTTGCTTTTCTGTTTGCTTCGGCAATAGCTTCTCGAATTAATTGTTGAATTTTCTTATCGATTGCCTTTGTTTCAGCTTGTTTTTTCTGAATTTGCTCGTTGTATTTTTTCTGATCTTTTTTTATCAATGCAACCAAGTTGTTTTGTTCTACTAAGTCAGCTTGTAGATTTTTTTCGTTGGTTTGTTGCTCTGCTAATAGTTTTCGTTGTTTTTCTTTTTCAATTTCTAGCTTTGCTAAAGCTTCATTTAAAAGAATTGTTTTTTCTTTTAGTTCTTCTCCTTGTTGCTTTCTAAAATCGGCGTATTGTTTTAAATATTGTACTCTTTTGTATGCCTGAAAGAAGTTGTCAGAGGAAAGAATAAACATCATTTTACTTTGGTTAGATCTGCTTTGGTAAGCTTTTACAATGGTTTCTGCATAATCTTTTTTTAGCTGATTTAGCTCTTTTGAGATTTGATCAACTTCTTTCTTATTTTTTGAAATATTGCTATTGGTAATATTAATTTGTGCACGAACGTTTTCTATCAATTGACGATTTAGACTAACTTTTCGGTTAATCTCAGTAATTTCTGCCAAAATATTTCGTTCTTTTGTTTGCTCAGTTCGAAGTAATTTTTGAACCGATCTAATTTCTGTTAGTATTTGTTGCTTTCTTTTTTCCAATTGCTCTTGGGTTTCTTTTTGTTGAGCAAAAGCTGGCAACAATGTTAAAGCAAAAAATATAGACCAATATGTTTTTTTCATAATTACTTATCCCTTCGTACTAAATTAATTTGTTTTCTTACAGATTTATTTTATTATAACCATTTGGAACTTTGTAGTTTATGGGTAAATTTTCGTTGAAGGAAACTTTTTCATAAACAATATTCAAATTTATGACTTTATCTTGTTCAGCTTCGATATTAATTTCTGTAGGAATTACAAAATTATGGATTTTTTGGTAATTAGGATAGGATATTGTTAATCGACGATCTGTAAAGTAATCTGTGATTGATTCTTTCTTTAAAAGTGCATTTTTATCTTCAAAGAAATAAACAGATTCTATCTCTTTTTTTTCTAATGGCGTTAGTTTGTGCATTCCGTCTTCAATGGTAGCTATCATAGTTTGATCATTTTTGCTATCAAGCAATTGTCCTAATAGAATGTTTTGTAAGCGATTGAAGTTGAATTCTGTGCCCAAAAGATTATTAATTAGACTATAGTCGCCTTCAAAATAATTGCTGTTCAATTTTTCGTAGTATTTTACTTCTTCTGGAGTAATAAGTGCTTTGGCAACAGATATACCTAAATATCTAACATTGATATAAATCTGCTTGTCTTTTTCGATCATGATATCTATACCTGCTCGTTGATCTGTTTTCGCGGAATTATAATTTACAGTTCCTTTGATGGAAATAGTAGAAAAATTTTGAGCGTTTTTTGCGTGATTGTCTAGAATAACTAATGCAGTTTTTGTTTGTTTAGCATCAGATTCATTAAGAAATAATCCTCCTTTTCCTTTCTTACAACTTACTAATAATAAGCAACCAATAATTAGATATAATAGCTTTTTCATGTCTTTTTATTACGATTTGTAAATCGAATATAGATAAAAAAAATCCGTTTTAAGAAATTTTAAAACGGATTTAAGTTTTTAGTCTAATACGGAATAATCTCCGATACTAATATTTGTATGTTTTCCATTGTAAACAGCATGATTACCGATCATGGCATTGTCTAAATGTGCGTTTTTAATTACTGCATTAGTCTGAATTAAACTATTTTTGATTGTAGCATCTTCTACAACAGAATTGTTTCCTAATGAAACATTCGGGCCGATTGTAGCATTTTTTAAAACTACATTGTCGCCAATATAACAAGGAGGAATAATGGTGCTGTTCTCTAATGTAATTGAGCCAGAAACATAGTTCTCATTATCTACTTCTAAAAATTGCAACATTCTGTTGTTTGTATCAACTGTTACGTCTTTATTTCCACAATCCATCCATTCGTCAACTTGCCCAGGTACAAATAACATTCCTTTTTGCTTCATGTTTTCTAAAGCATCGGTTAATTGATATTCACCTCCTTTTATAATATTGTTGTCTAACAAATATTCTAATTCAGCACGAAGTGTTTCTCCACTTTTGAAATAGTAAATACCAATAATTGCTAAATCAGAAACAAATTCTTTTGGTTTTTCTACAAAATCAATAATTTGGTTGGCATCGTTTAATTGAACTACTCCAAATGCACTCGGATCAGCAACTTGTTTTACCCAAATAACGCTGTCTGCATTTTTGTTTAGGTTAAAGTCTGCTCTAAATAAAGTATCAGCATAAGCCACTACAATTGGACCTTGCATACTTTCTTTTGCACATAAAATAGCGTGTGCTGTACCCAATGCTTCATTCTGATAGCAAATAGTACCTTTTGCGCCTAATTTTTCTGCAATTGCAATAAGATCTTTTTCCGTTTGCTTGCCAAAACTTTCGTGAATGATAAAAGCAATTTCATCTATCTTATCGTTCAATACTTTTGCAATATCTTCTACTAAACGGTGTACGATTGGTTTTCCAGCAATTGGAATTAGAGGTTTTGGTGTAGTAAGAGTATGTGGTCTTAAACGCGAACCGCGTCCAGCCATGGGAACTATTATCTTCATCTGTTCTTATTTTGCTTTGGGGTTTTGTGTAAAATTATTTTGTTCCAGTGCTTCCAAATCCTCCTGTGCCTCTTTCGGTTTCAGAAAGTATTTCTACTGGTTGCCACTGAACTTGTTCATATTTTGTAATTACCATTTGGGCAATTCGCTCTCCGTTTTCAATTACAAACGGTTCTTTCGATAGATTTACTAAAATTACACCAATTTCTCCGCGGTAATCGGCATCAATTGTACCTGGCGAATTTAAAAGTGTAATTCCTTTTTTTGCTGCCAATCCGCTTCTTGGTCTTATTTGCGCCTCGTATCCATCTGCCAATTCAATAAATAAACCTGTTGGAATAATTGCTCTTTCTAAGCTATTTAATGTTATAGGTTCTGTTAGATTTGCTCTTAGGTCCATACCTGCAGATTGAGGTGTTTCGTAATGAGGTAAATCGTGTTGTGATTTATTGATGATTTTAATCGGTGTCATAATGAATAATATTATTATAGGATAACAAATATAAAGGTTTGTTATGATATATATATTATAGATAAATTAGTTTTCATGGTTTAATTTTTTCACATATATTCACAACCTATTTAAAAACTAAAATTATGAAAAGTATTAAAAAAGCAATGTTTTTTTGTTTTATGCTGTTTAGTATAAGCATAATGGCACAAGAAAAAGGCAAAGCAGAAATTAAAACTTCAGTTGTGTGCGATCATTGTAAGGCCTGCGAAACTTGTGGCTTGAGCTTTAAAGAAAACTTGATGAAGCTAAAAGGAATGAGAATGTATGAGTTTGATGAAGAGAAAAAGACAATTACGGTTTTCTACAATCCGAAAAAGTTAGATTTATTTACTATAAAAACAACAATATCTAAATTAGGGTTTGATGCAGATGATGTAAAAGCAGATGCAGATGCCTATGAGAAATTAGACAGTTGTTGCAAAGCATAAAATAAAAAACGGCATAACTATTTGTGCCGTTTTTTATATATAAAGTTTCTAAATTTTACTGTTTGAGATAAACTGTCTGACATCGTCGGATGAGGGTAATTCATATACTTCCAAGTGAAAGAAATCTATTGATGCAAAAACATGATCAAAAATATCTGCCATAATGGTTTCGTATTCTGCCCAAATAATTGTGTTGGTAAACATATATAGCTCTAAAGGCAAGCCATGTTCGGTAGGCTGTAAATGACGTACCATTAACGGATATTCTTTGTGGATGTATTTATTTTGTTGAGCATAACGCAAAACATAAGCACGAAGCATTCCAATATTTGTAATTCGCCTGCCATTTACGGGCATCGATTGGTCTGCATGGGTTCTTTCGTTATAATCTTCTATTTCTTGCTGACGTTGTTCTATATATGGTTTTAACAATTGTATTTTCTTCAGCTCGTGAATTTCTTCTTTGGTTAAAAATCGAATAGAAGACATTTTAATATTTATACTTCTTTTTATTCTTCTTCCGCCAGACGCTTGCATTCCTCTATAATTTTTGAAGGAATCACTAATTAGCAAATAGGTGGGAATGGTGGTAATTGTTTTATCAAAGTTTTGCACTTTTACGGTGCTTAGATTTATTTCTAATACAGTTCCGTCTGCCCCAAACTTTGCCATTTCTATCCAATCACCTACTCGCACCATATCGTTGGTAGAAACTTGTATGCTGGCAACAAATCCGAGTAATGTGTCTTTAAAAACCAACATTAAAATGGCAGATGCAGCACCAAGTGAAATAAGAAATTTTACGGGATCTTTTCCTGTAATAATTGAGAAAATGATAATGGCAGAGAAGAAATACAAAATAATGTTAGCTACCTGTGTATAACTATCAATAGGCTTGTCGGCAAGTTTTGGAATTGTTTTTGTATAATCTTTAATTGATCTTATGATTGATCTTATAAGTGACGTAACTACAATTATAAAAATAATTGTAGTTATTGATAAGATAAAATCAGTAAGATTTGGAAAACCATTAAAAAATACCGGGAAAAATATTTGTGCTAATGCAACTGGAATTAAATGAGTAATGTTGTTTAGTACTTTGTTGTCAATTAATATATCGTCTAACTGATTTTTTGTTCGTTTGGAATGTTTACGCAGTAAAACAATAAAAATATTTTTTAAAATATAATCAACAAGTAACATTGTTGTTATAAATAAAAGTAATAATAGAATTGTTGTTACAATATGCGTTTGTTTATCGCTTAAATGAAAAGACTCAATACAGGTGTAAAACCACTTGTATATTATGTTTAAGTGGGTAGTGTCTATCATTTTATTTATGGTTAATGACAAATTTATTTCTATGGTCATTTCAAGTTATACTGGTTGAGAAATACAAAAAAGGTATCAGTTGTAATAACTTTTGATACCTTTTTTGTTTTAATTATAGTTGATCTAACATTTGATTAATCTTATCAAGATTTGGGGTTAAAATAACTTCAATTCTTCTGTTTTTAGCTTTTCCCTCAGGAGTAATATTGCTAGTAATTGGCGCATATTCACTTCGTCCAGCAGCTGTTAAATTCTTTTTATCGATATTAATATTTTCAGTTAAAATTGCTACAATCGCTAGAGCTCTTTTTGTAGATAAGTCCCAGTTGTTTACAACACCATCACCTAGGTTTCCTAAAATTTTATCATTATCAGTATGTCCTTCAATTAATACAGAAATATCAGGATTAGAAGCCAATACTTTTCCTAATTCGACTACAGCTTTACGTCCTTCTTCGTTTACTGACCAACTTCCTGATTTGAAAAGTAATTTGTTTTCCATTGAAACGTAAACTTTTCCGTTTTTTTGCTCAATTGTAAGCCCTCTTCCTTCAAATGCATTTAGAGCTTGAGATAAATTGTCCTTTAATGCTTTCATTTGTCTATCATTAGCTGCAATCATTGCCTCAAGTTCTTGTACTCTTGCAGATTTTAAATCTAATTCAGCTTTTGCTTTTGCTAGTCTACTAGCTTCGGCTTTTAAAGATTCTTCACTATTTTTTTCTAAGTTGCTATAAGAGTCTTGTAGATCTTTTAGTCTGTTTTGTGCAGTAGCGATTTCAGCATTTAAGTTTTGTCTTTCTGTTTGCAAATCTTTTAATTGTTGAGCTAATTGTTTTTTTGCATTTTCTAAATCATTATGAGAGTTATTTAATTCTGACAATTCTCTAGACAAACGCTCGTTGTCTGCTATAGAACTCTGGTATTGTTGATCTAACTCATTGTATAATCTTCTAGTAACACAAGAAGAAAGTAATAGCATTGCGAAAACGCCGATAGATAGCTTCTTAATCATTGGATATAGTTATTATTAAATTAGGCTTTAATTTCTACTGCTATTGGGCAGTGGTCAGAATGTTTAGCTTCTGGAAGAATTGAGGCGTTAAGAATTCTTTCTTTCATGTTGTCTGATACCATATTGTAATCAATTCTCCATCCTTTGTTATTATTTCTTGCATTAGCTCTATAAGTCCACCAACTATATTGATGAGGTTCTTGGTTAAACATTCTAAAACTATCAATAAATCCGTGATCTATAAATTTACTTACCCATGCTCTTTCTTCTGGTAAGAAACCAGAAACTTTTGCATTTCTAATCGGATCGTGAATATCTATTGCTTGGTGACAAATATTATAATCGCCGCAAATAATAAGATTTGGAATATCTTTTTTTAGTTGATTAATGTAATCTAAAAAATCATCCATATATTGATATTTAAAATCTAGTCGATCAATATTTGAAGCTGATGGTAAATATAACGACATAACAGAAAAGGTATCAAAATCTACTCGAATATTTCTTCCTTCAAAGTCCATGTAATCAATACCAGTTCCATAAACAACGTTATTGGGTTGTTCTTTGCATAAAATTGCTACACCACTATAGCCTGCTTTTTGGGCAGAAAAGTAATATTGATATGGATAGCCTGCTGAGGTAATTTCCTCAGTAGGAATTTGATTTTCGTTAGCCTTTATTTCTTGTAAACAAATTACATCAGGATTTTCTTCTTGTATCCAATCAAGTAATCCTTTGCTTATTGCCGCGCGGATTCCATTGACGTTATAAGATATAATTTTTATCATTATTATCTATTATTAAGTATGTTCTTCCAAAAATAGGAAATTTCTGTTGAGAGTATAGCTGTTCCGAAGGTATTTTAATTTATTATTAAGATACTTTATTATAATTATTACGTTTATGTAGTAGAAGATTTTGTTTGCGTAATTTTTAGAGTTTAAATACAACTATTAACAAGAATAGAGTTAAATTGTAGATATATATGATTTTAAATCAAAGGATTAGTGGTTTAAATAACAACTACCATAACAATAACACTAGCAGGAGTAGAAAATAAGGGCAACAAGCTAAAGAATTTAGTATATTTGTAGCATATAATTTATAGGTTAATGGGGTTAGTAACGGCAAAAGAAGTAGCGAAAGCAATAAACATTGATAAGTATGGTATCTTTGGTACTTTTACAGGGTGGATGCTTATGAAAATGCTTAAGGTTACCACCTTAAATAAAATTTATAGCAGAAATAAACATTTAGAAAATCTTGAATTTTTAAATTCTATTTTAGAAGAGTTTCAGATCGAATTTCAAATTGATCCCGAAGAATTAAAAAGACTTCCTAAAAACGGCCCATATATTACAATATCAAATCACCCATTGGGTGGTATTGATGGTATTTTGTTATTGAAATTAATGTTGGAACACGATCCAAATTTTAAAATAATCGCCAATTTTTTGTTGCATAGAGTAGAGCCATTAAAGCCCTATATAATGCCTGTAAATCCGTTTGAACACAATAAAGATGCCAAATCAAGTGTGTTAGGATTGAAGGAAACACTAAGACATTTGAGTGATGGAAAACCTCTGGGTATTTTTCCTGCGGGTGAAGTTTCTACCTATAAAGATGGTAGATTAATTGTAGACAAACCATGGGAAGAAGGAGCAATAAAGTTAATAAAAAAGGCAAATGTTCCAGTTGTGCCAATTTATTTTCATGCACAAAACAGTAAGCTTTTTTACTTCTTATCTCAAATAAATCCAACACTTAGAACGGCAAAATTACCATCGGAGCTCTTAACTCAAAAAAACAGGGTTATTAAAGTGCGTATTGGTAGGCCAATTTCTGTTGAAGATCAAAATGAGCATGCAGATTTACATGACTATGGAAACTTTTTGCGTTTTAAAACTTACTTATTAGCCAACGCTTATAAGAAAGATGAAGATTTCCAAAAGTGGATTAATGTTCCTTCTTTCAATTTTAAGTTTCCAAAAATGGTAAAAGATATTGTTGAGTCTCAGCCACAAGAAAAAATTATTAAAGAAATTGAGGAATTGAGGAAAAATGATTTTCGATTACTTCAGACTAAAAATTACGAAGTTTTTCTTTGTAAGGCAGATGCAATACCAACAATTCTTTTAGAATTAGGACGATTGAGAGAAGTTACTTTTCGAGAGGTTGGAGAAGGTACTAATAACGAATTAGATTTAGATCAGTACGATAATTATTACCACCATATGTTTTTATGGGATAATGAAACTAATCAAATTTGTGGAGCTTATCGCATGGGACTTGGTGCCGATATTTATAAAAAGTATGGTATAAATGGATTCTATTTGAATGAGTTGTTTCGCTTCGAGTCGGAACTTTATCCAATGATGTCACAATCTATAGAAATGGGGCGTGCTTTTATCATTAAAAATTATCAACAAAAGCCAATGCCTTTATTCTTATTGTGGAAAGGAATTGTGCATACAACATTGCGTTTTCCAGAGCATAAATATTTGATAGGTGGAGTAAGCATAAGTAATCAGTTTTCAGATTTTTCAAAATCTTTGATGATTGAATTTATGCGTTCTCATTATTACGATCCATATATTGCTCAATATGTAACGCCAAAAATGGAATATAAGGTAAATTTAAAAGATGCTGATAAAGACTTGATCTTCAATGAAACCGATGCAGATTTGAATAAATTTGATCGTATTATAGAAGATGTTGAGCCAGCAAAATTAAGAGTGCCAGTATTAATCAAAAAATACATTAAACAAAACGCCAAAGTAATTGCATTTAATGTAGATCCGTTGTTTAATAATGCAATTGATGGGTTGATGTATATAAAGATCGCAGATTTGCCCGAAAGTACTGTAAAGCCAGTTATGGAAGAGTTCGAGGCAGAATTAGAAAGAAAAATTCAAGAAGAGAATA